>NZ_DEXU01000023.1:286096-383970 GCF_002364295.1 Idiomarina sp. UBA3176 | reverse complement strand
GGAGCGACCGCATCAATTTAATGTAATGATGGTCTACCACCGGCAAAAGCAGAGAAATTAGCTAAAAAGGTGTCCGGGTTTTGTTGACCACTACAGGAAGAAAAAGTATTCTGGGTTATCTCGATAGCGTTGGTTGGGCTTATTGCCCCAGCGCTTTTTTTCTATGAAGAGTTTAATAATTTACCGCCAGGTGGTCCCACAGACTGGGCTGCGTTTGGTAGCTTTTACTCCGGTATCGCTACGCCAGTGATCGCATTTTGCTCCGCTCTAATATTTTTCCGATCAATTGTTATTCAGAGAGATGAATTCGATAAAACCCGCCGTGAGATGCGACAAGCGACTCAGATTCAGCTGGGAGCTGAAACGAGACGACAGCAGCTGTTTCTTCAAGAACGTTTGGAACGAACTATTCCTAAGGCTCGCCAGCTTCAGTCCAATTGCTACGATGAATTCACTATAATTGTTGACTTGAAACGGGGGCGCCAAGACGACGTGATTGGTGAGTTTGCGACAAAATTTGATAAAAATTTAGATGAAATAGCGCGTGAGGACAATTCTTTAGATGTACTGACTTTGCTCTCCCCGTACTTTTTAAAAAGTCGTCACTTAGCTGACATGTTGATTCGCTATATTAATGCAGGTGGCGATGTCTATTTCCACCTGGATATCACTGATGCAGTACAATCGGAATTTGAGTACGTACGAGAAGTTATTGACGCATATGGCTTAACGTCCCACGAAGACTATATAGAGTACGCAGAATCTATGAATTGCCTTCGCAGTGATATCAATAAAACCATGCAATATTATACAGAGGGCTTATATACGACGCATAGTTAAACTACAAAGCCCCCGTGCATAACAACGGGCCAGCCACCTCATACTGAGCCCATTCTCTGTCAGTAGTGGTAGTCGCACTGTTTTCGCTGTAAGAATCGGTCCATAGCAACTTCCCTAGAGCGTCCTCTTTTACTCGAAAAATGACTAGGCTGGTTTTGTTTTTAACCAACGCGTAAATATGCTTCGTATCCGGAATTCGGCATCGGATAGGTCGACATCGTCAGGGAGCTGGTCACTCACTCTCTTTCAATCTTGTTCACTTGCACGTCGTAAGCTTTATCCAGTTTTTGCTCTAATGTGCGGTCATCTTCGTGGCGAAAAGCAAGTTCAGCGTGAGGCAGAATGCGTTCAGCTAAACGTTGTGCAACGGAGTCTCTGAACTTTTGTTCGTTATCTAGTGCTTCATTATCTACTTCCAGCGTAATTTGTTGTCTGTCGCCTAAGTGTGTGTACTCAACGCGATAAGTCGGCATCTGAATATCTCCTCGTTGTCAGTTCGTTGCTTTCCTGCGACTATGTTGTGACTAACAATCTAGCCTATAACAATAAAATCGAGGTCAGAATGAAAAAGCTCTACTTATCTGCATTACTTGCCACCGCTGCGTTTGGATCGCTATTACCAGCCGTACAGGCGGATGACCATGATGTTGAATACGCTATGGCCATTCATGGCGGAGCCGGTACTATTACCCGCGCGAATTTAACTGCCGAACAAGAACAAGCCTACAAAGATAAACTGACGGAAGCTTTAGAGGCTGGGCGTAAGATATTGAAAGAAGGCGGTGACAGCACCACCGCTGTTATCGCGGCTATTCAGGTAATGGAGGCGTCGCCGCTGTTTAACTCTGGTAAAGGCGCGGTTTATACCTGGGACGAAGAACATGAGCTGGATGCTTCGTTAATGGAAGGCCTGAATGGCAATGCCGGAGCCGTTGCCGGTGTGAAGACAGTAAAAAGCCCAATAGAACTGGCGCGTGAAGTAATGGAAGAGTCGGTACACGTAATGCTAAGTGGTGAAGGCGCAGAGCTGTTTTCCCGGCAACAAGGGCTGGAGCAGGTCGAGAACAGCTACTTTAATACTGAGCACCGTTATCAGCAGCTACAAAACGCCAAGGAAACCATTAAGAAAAGTGAACAGCCAGAGCAGCAAGCCTGGGAGTATCTGGATTTAGATTACAAATACGGCACAGTAGGTGCTGTGGCTGTTGATAAAAACGGGCTATTAAGTGCAGGCACATCAACCGGCGGCATGACAGCCAAACGTTATGGTAGAATAGGGGATTCCCCCATTATTGGTGCCGGCACCTGGGCGGATAACGACAGCTGTGCAGTGTCTGCTACTGGACACGGGGAATATTTTATTCGCTTCCATGTGGCGGCTGATATCTGCTCGCGGGTTAAGTATAAAGGGCTTTCGGTCAGTGAGGCCGGCGATGAAGTCATTCACGGGGTGCTGGAACAAGCGGGTGGTACCGGAGGCGTTATTATTATTGACGCAGAAGGCAATATTGCTATGCCGTTTAATACCGAAGGTATGTATCGTGGCTATATTAAGGGCGAAGGTGATGCCCATATTGCTATTTATAACGAGGATGAATAAGTTCGGAGTCTATGAGTCGTCAAAAATCGCAGGATAAATCACAAAGTCAGCCTTTTGTTGATAAATTTCAGACACAATTAGAGCAATGTACAACACAACAGGCCGCGCTTTTGCGCGGTCGTTTGCGTGGTCTGAGTAAAATTAAAAACGAGCAACGACAGCAGCAGGTGCTGGAGCGGATAGCTGCGGACATTGAAATTGCCGAGTTGGCATATTTAGAGCGTCAGCAGCAAAAGTTTCATATTAGTTATCCCGAAGAATTGCCGGTTGCCCAGCAGCGTGATGACATTAAAAAAGCCATTGAGCAGAATCAGGTGGTGGTCATTGCCGGTGAGACCGGTTCGGGTAAAACCACTCAGCTACCGAAAATGTTGCTGGAACTGGGTTACGGTCGCAAGGGTACCATTGGTCATACTCAACCACGACGTCTGGCAGCTCGCAGTGTTGCCGCCCGTATTGGTGACGAGCTGCAGGATCACGCGAAAAAGCAGGTGGGTTATAAAATCCGCTTTCAGGATGAAACCGCACCGACTACGGCAATAAAACTAATGACCGACGGTATGCTGTTATCCGAACTGCAGCAAGACCCTCTGCTACTGCAATACGACGCCATTATTATTGATGAAGCGCATGAGCGCAGTCTGAACATCGACTTCTTGCTGGGTGTTCTGCATACGCTGCTGCCCAAACGCCGTGATCTTAAAGTTGTTATTACCTCAGCGACTATTGAAACCGAACGTTTCTCCAAACACTTTCACGATGCACCGGTATTGACGGTAACCGGGCGAACCTATCCGGTTGAAGTCCGGTATCGTCCGCCTAAAGAAGATGGCAAAGCTGCTGATGCCGATGTTCTTCAGGGGGTTTGTGAGGCGGTGGAAGAGCTGCAACGTGAAAGTGAAGGCGATATTCTTATTTTTGCCAGCGGTGAGCGCGAAATCCGCGATTACGCAGATGCTATCGGTGAGCTGCAGCTGCGCAATACCGAAGTTTTGCCGCTTTATGCGCGTTTGTCGTCGCACGAGCAGAACCGTGTGTTTCAGTCGCACAGTCAACGGCGGGTGGTTATTGCCACCAACGTAGCAGAAACCTCATTAACCGTGCCGGGCATACGCTTTGTAATTGACCCGGGCACAGTGCGCATGAGCCGTTACAGTTACCGCACTAAAGTGCAGCGCTTACCTATTGAGCCAATTTCACAGGCCAGCGCCAACCAGCGTAAGGGGCGTTGTGGCCGTATTGGTCCGGGTATTTGTATTCGCTTATACAGTGAAGAGGACTTTTTGCAGCGTCCGGAATATACCGACCCGGAAATTCTCCGTACCAATTTGGCGGCGGTGATACTGCAAATGTCGTCGTTGCGTCTGGGTGATATTCGTCAGTTTCCTTTCGTACAAAAGCCCGACGAACGCTTTGTTAAAGACGGTTTGAACTTATTGGAAGAGCTGCATGCCATTAAACCCGGGCGTAAAAATGAACAACCGAAATTAACAGATACAGGACGGCAGCTGTCACGGCTGCCGCTGGATCCGCGACTGGCCAGAATGGTCATAGCCGGGCAGCAATATGGTTGTGTCCGTGAAATGCTGATAATTACCGCGGCTCTGAGTATTCAGGACCCGCGTGAACGGCCACACGATGCGCAGCAAAAAGCCGATGAATGGCACCAGCGTTTTCGTGACAAAAGCTCTGACTTTATGGCGTTTCTCAATTTATGGAACTACGTCAAAGAGCAGCAGAAGGCCTTGTCAGGGAATCAGTTCCGTAAGCAAATGGGTCGTGAGTTTATTCATTTTATGCGCTTGCGTGAGTGGCAGGATATTTACACGCAGAGCCGACAAACGGTTCGGGAAATGGGGTTATCCATTAATGAAGAACCTGCCACTTTCGAGCAAGTACACCGGGCTTTAATTACTGGCTTATTGTCTCAGGTGGGCTTTAAAGAAGACCGACACGAATATCAGGGAACACGGCAAACGCGTTTTCATATTTTCCCTGGCTCAGGTTTGTTTGGTAAACCGCCCAAGTGGGTTGTTACTGCTGAACTGGCGGAAACTTCAAAATTGTATGCGCGTATTAATGCCGATATTGACCCGCTGTGGATAGAAGAAGCCGCGCCACACTTAGTTAAAAAACAATACCTTGAGCCTCATTTTGAGAAGAAGCAAGGCAGTGTTATTGCCGATGAGCAGGTCACGTTACTGGGACTTATTCTGGTACCCAGAAGACGTGTCCAGTTTGGTCCGGTGGCACCGGTTAAAGCCCGTGAAATATTCATTCGCGAAGGGCTGGTTAATTCACAGCTAACGCGCAAGCTGCCGTTTATTCAACACAACTTAAAGTTGATAGAAGATGTTCAGGCGCTGGAGGCGAAGTCACGGCGGCGCGATATTCTGGTGGATGAAGAGGTGCTGTTCGAGGCTTATGACCGCGCCATACCCGAAGGCATCTATAACGAAAAGTTGCTGGCAGGCTGGTGGCATAAGGCGGCCAAAAAAGAGCCTAAACTGCTGTTTTTTGAGCGCGACGATCTTATTGCTGGCGAAACCGAACACATTACCGAAAATGAGTACCCGGAGTTTTGGCGACAAGACAACTTGCGATTGCCGTTAAGTTACCATTTTGAGCCTAACGCTGAAGACGACGGTGTCAGTGTGAATATTCAGCTGGGTATTCTGAATCAGGTGAAGCCCGAAGGTTTCGACTGGCATATTCCTGCATTACGCGAGGAACGTATTGCTCACTTAATTAAGTCGCTGCCAAAAACCTTACGCCGTAATTTTGTACCGGCGCCTAACTTCGCTGGCGCGATTATAGCCGATATTGAACCTCTGCAAGGGCGCTTAACCGAGGCTATGGCGACTAAGTTGCGGCGTATGACCGGCGTGACAGTTCCGGAGGAAAACTGGGATGAGTCCTCGCTACCGGCTCATTTACGCATGAACTTTAAGATTCTTGACGGCAAAAAGTTGGTTAGCCAGGGGCGCGATCTGCAAAGCCTTCAACAGCAATTGTCGGGTAAAGTGCAGCAGCGGCTGGAGAAAACCGCCGGTGACGATATTAGTCGTGAGCGCGTCGATAGCTGGGACTTCGATGATTTACCTGAAGTGATCACCGAACGTCAGCAAGGTTTTGAGCTTAAGGCGTATCCGGGCTTAATTAATAAAGGCAAAGGACAGGTTGCGCTGCAGTTATTCGATAACCCGGAGCAGGCTAAGAAGCATCATAAAGCCGGTGTACGGGAATTGTTATTGCAGCACATACCGTCACCTATTAAGCATTTACAGAAGTCACTGTCGAATAAAGCCAAGTTGACTATGTACTTTAACCCCTGGGGTAAAGTGGATGCGTTAATAGCCGACTGTATAGCAGCGGCGGTAGACGGCCTCATTCAGGAACAGATTGAGCAGGGCAATGAGCTCCGTGAACAAAAGGGCTTTGAGCAATTAAAAGATATTGTTCGTGCTAATTTGAATGATCGTGTTGAACAAATAGCACTGGAAGTTGAACAGTGCCTGCTATTGTCACAACAGGTTAGAAAGTCTCTTAAAGGTAAAATTCCACTGGATCAAATCCAGTCCCGGGGCGATATTCAGGACCAACTGGATAACTTAGTGTTCGCCGGATTTGTCTCTGCTTTTGGTGGGGAGCGTTTGAGTGACATTGTGCGTTATTTAAAAGCTATTCAACGTCGGCTAGAAAAACTGCCGGTTGACCCGAATAAAGACAGGTTAATGACACTGACTCTGACAAATCTGGAAGAGCAGTATAAAGCAGCGGTGAAAGCGTATGAAAATAAAGGCTCGGTGGTTCCGGATGACGTTGCTGAAATTCGCTGGATGATTGAGGAGCTGCGAGTGTCATTCTTCGCGCAGACGCTGGGAACGAAGTATCCGGTGTCAGAAAAGCGGGTTAAACAAGCAATAGAGGCGGCTAAATAGCCGCCTCTACGATAGGGTTACATTACTTACACAAAGTTATGCAGTGTAAAGCCCTAAGTTTTCTTTTGCGTAGGCTTCAAATTCTGTGAAGCCGCCAACGTGTTGTTCGTCGACAAAAATTTGAGGAACCGTTTGTACCGGTTTGCCTACCGTTTTTTCCAGGTCAGCTTTGCTGATGCCTTCAGCGTGAATGTCGACATAGCGATAATCAAAATCTTCCATATCGGCTTTTAATTTATCCGCAACTTCTACGGCACGAACACAAAAAGGACAACCCGGACGTCCAAAAATGACTGTAAACATGAAATACCTCTCTCACAAAAATTTATGGTGCCATTATCCAGATTTTATTGCTGGTTAACAATTGTTCTGCACGATGGGCACAATCGATTTAATGAATAATACTTAGTGGTCAATGTCCAGATCTGACTCCGGGACACAACAGCAGGGCAGAATGTCGCCTTTTCTGACATAAGCCAGAGGTTCTGTTGTATAACGGACTTTACCGGACTTTAGGGTGCTACGGCAGGCACCACAAAAACCACTGCGGCAGTGGTAGTGCATTTCTAACTGATGCTTTTCTAAGGCCTCGAGTAAGGTGCCTTCAGTCGCGTCAACGGCAAGTTCGGGCCCACCGTTGACAGTGACTTTAAAGGTGTTAGCCATAGCTTAGAGATCAAAGTCCCCAAGGTCGGAAGCATTAACTTCGCTGTCTATCTGACCAACAAGGTAAGAGGTAATTTCTGATTCCTGCGGCGCTACCTGAACGTTGTCTGAAACCAGGTATTTGTTCATCCACGGTAGTGGATTAGAACGCTGGTTCTCAAACGGTGCGTCAAAGCCAATGGCCTGCATACGTAAGTTCGCAATATATTCGACGTACTGACAGAGCATGCTCTCGTTCAGGCCAATCATTGAGCCGTCTTTAAACAAGTAGTGCGCCCACTGTTTTTCCTGCTTCACAGCAGTCATGAAAATTTCATAGGCATCGTCACGCAGTTCTTCGGCAATTTCTTTCATTTCCGGGTCGTCTTCGCCGTATTGCCACAAATTAAGAATGTGCTGTGTCGATGTCAGGTGAACGTTTTCGTCGCGGGCAATCAATTTAATAATTTTTGCGTTGCCTTCCATTAACTCACGTTCTGCAAAAGCGAACGTGCAGGCGAAACTGACATAGAAACGAATAGCTTCCAGCGCGTTAACCGAGTTAATGCATAAGAATAGTTTCTTCTTAATTTCCCGCTGGGTCACGGTGTGGGTTTTGCCTTCAACAACGACATCGCCTTCACCGTGCGTCTGCAACAGCTGAGTATAGAAAATAAGATCATCGTAGTATTTGGAGATGTCATTCGCGCGAATTTTAATTTGCTCATTAATGACGATATCTTCAAAGACTTCGCTGGGGTCACTAAACAGGTTACGCAGAATATGTGTGTACGAGCGCGAATGTATGGTCTCAAAGAATGACCAGGTTTCAATCCAGGTTTCCAGTTCCGGAAGAGAAACAATAGGCAGTAACGCGATATTCGGCGAACGCCCCTGAATTGAATCTAACAGTGTTTGATACTTCAGGTTAGAAATAAACACATGCTTTTCACTGGCTGTTAGCTTGTTAAAGTCGATGCGGTCGCGGCTGACATCGATTTCTTCAGGTCGCCAGAAAAAGCTGATTTGTTTTTCAATCAGCTTTTCAAAAATGCTGTGTTTTTGCTGGTCGTAGCGAGCAACGTTAACGGAGTTGCCTAAAAACATAGGCTCCGTTAACGGGTTATTCTGCTCTTGATTAAAGGTTGAGTACGACATTCGCTAAAATCCTTCTTATTAAATTTTGCAGGCGCCGCCGGCACAGTCATCATCTTCTTCAATGATCACTTCTGTCGGCTGAGCTTGAGACGCAGCAGCACCTTTACGTGCAGCAATGTCGGATTGATTATCCGCAGCACCGTCACGGGTGTTGTGATAGTAAAGCGTCTTAACACCAAGCTTATAGGCCGTTAATAAGTCCTGCAGAAGCTGCTTCATTGGTACTTTACCGGCTTGGAATTTACTTGGGTCGTAATTGGTGTTCGCAGAAATTGTCTGGTCGACAAACTTTTGCATAATACCAACCAGCTCAAGGTATCCCTTGTTGTTCGGGATTTGCCATAACAGCTCGTACTTGTCTTTTAAGTTTTCGTAATCAGGAACTACCTGTTTGGTGACACCGTCTTTTGACGACTTAATGCTGACAAAACCACGAGGCGGTTCAATACCGTTAGTCGCGTTAGAAATCTGCGACGATGTCTCAGAAGGCATTAACGCTGATAACGTGGAGTTACGCATGCCGTGTTGTTTGATGTCGGCACGAAGCTTGTCCCAGTCCAGATGCAGAGGTTCATCGCAAACCTTATCCAGGTCTTTCTTGTAGGTATCGGTTGGCATAATGCCCTGAGAGTAGGTGGTCTCATTAAATTTAGGGCACGCACCTCTTTCTTTAGCCAGATTCATTGACGCCTGCATCAGATAATACTGTATTGCCTCAAAGGTCTGGTGAACCAGGCCATTTGCAGAACCGTCTGAATATTTAACGCCGTGCTTAGCTAAGTAGTAAGCAAAGTTAATCACACCAATGCCCAGAGTACGACGGTTCATTGTTGCATTATAAGCGGCCGGAACAGGGTATTCCTGATAGTCCAGCAGGCTATCCAGTGCGCGAACGGCTAAGTCGGCTAAGTTTTCAAACTCGCCCAGGTTTTCAATTTTGCCTAAGTTAAAGGCCGACAGCGTACAAAGGGCAATTTCACCTTCTTCGTCGTTCACATGACTTAGAGGCTTAGTTGGTAACGCAATTTCAAGACACAGGTTGCTCTGACGAATAGGAGCAACTTTAGAATCGAACGGGCTGTGCGTGTTGCAGTGGTCAACGTTTTGTACGTAGATACGGCCAGTACTGGCGCGTTCCTGCATAAACAAACCAAACAACTCAATGGCTTTAATACGTTTTTTGCGGATGCTTTCATCCTGCTCGTACTGAAGGTACAAACGCTCAAATTCGTCCTGATCTTCAAAGAATGCGTCGTAAAGGCCTGGCACATCCGACGGGCTGAACAAGGTAATGTAATCGTCTTTAATCAGACGCTGGTACATGGTGCGGTTAAACTGCACACCGTAATCCAGATGGCGAACCCGGTTTTCTTCAACACCGCGGTTGTTTTTCAGTACCAATAAGCTTTCAACTTCCAGATGCCAAAGCGGGTAGAACAGGGTAGCGGCGCCACCACGAACACCACCTTGCGAACAGCTTTTTACCGCTGTCTGGAAATATTTATAGAACGGAATACAACCTGTGTGGAAGGCTTCACCGTTACGGATCGGGCTGCCCAGAGCGCGAATACGCCCTGCGTTAATGCCAATACCGGCACGCTGCGATACGTATTTTACGATGGCGCTTGAAGTGGCATTAATAGAATCGAGACTATCGCCGGCTTCAATCAGAACGCAGGAGCTGAACTGACGCGTAGGCGTGCGCACACCCGACATAATAGGTGTTGGTAGCGAGATTTTGAATTCAGAAGCGGCGTCGTAGAAACGTTTAACGTAGTCCATACGAGTGCTTTTCGGGTAGTTGGCAAACAAACAAGCCGCTACCAGAATGTATAAGAACTGAGCGCTTTCATAGATGTCGCCGGTAACCCGGTTTTGAACCAGATATTTGTTCTCTAGCTGTTTAACGGCCGCGTACGAGAAGTTCATGTCACGCCAGTGATCCAGAATTTCGTCCATCTGGTCAAATTCTGCTTCAGTATAGTCTTCCAGCAGGTGCTCATCGTAGCGATGCTCTGCAACCATCTTTTTGACCTGGTCGTAAAGACGCGGTGGCTCAAACTTACCGTAGGCCCGTTTGCGCAAGTGAAAAATAGCCAGACGCGCAGCCATATATTGATAGTCGGGCGCTTCTTCTGAAATTAAATCAGCTGCAGCTTTGATGATGGTCTCGTGGATATCTTCGGTTTTAATACCGTCGTAAAACTGAATGTGAGACTTGATTTCGACCTGAGAAGCTGAAACATTGTTAAGACCTTCAGCGGCCCACATGATAACCCGGTGAATTTTATCGAGGTTTAGCGGTTCGCGTTCGCCGCTGCGTTTAGTGACATAAAGTTGCTCGTTCATTTTGCGCCGACTCTTAGCTTTTTGTTATATGTTTGTAGCCACAAGATATTGTGCTTATTAGTTGTACAGGGCGATATTTACACAATATCTAGTGTCTTGGGAATGAAGAGTATGCTAGGTCTAACTGCCACTTCGATCAAGTAAATTTACGGGCAAAAACAGGAATAATTTTGATTTAGAAATCTTGATTTTTTGTCAGCCTTTGTTTGGCGTGAGTTTGCGCTGGTAATCTTGCTATATATTTTTTTGATCTTTTAAAAGATGTTTATAGATCAAGAATTATCAATAGCTAGTAACTTCAGTAACTCCAGTGGTGAGGCGATATGATAGTCGGCTTGCCAGCGTTGCGGCTGATCCTCATTGCTAATATAACCATATTCAGCAAGCACAGTAACCATGCCGGCATTGCGACCAGCTTCGATATCCCGTTCCGCATCTCCGACATAAAGACAGTCGGCAGGTTCTATTCCCAGCTTTTCAGCCGCATAGAATAAAGGTTCCGGCGAAGGCTTTGCTACGCTTAAGGTATCACCGCTTACGACCACACGAATAGCTTCAAACTCCGGGAAGTGAGGCAATAATTGTTGGGTTAGGCGCTCTGGCTTATTGGTGACTATAGCAACTTGAATAGATTCACGCTGCAGCACGGCAAGTAGCTCCAAAACCCCAGGGTAGGGTTGCGTATGAGTGGCTATATTTTGTTTATAAGCACTGAGAAAAGCGTGCCTGAGTTCGGCTTCCATGTCGCTGTACTCATTGGCAAAAGCTAGCTGCAGCATACCTCTGGAGCCATGCGACGCGACTGGCGTAAACACCTCAGCCGTAATAGCAGGGCGTTCGTATTGTTCGCATACAGCGTTCAGTGCAGCACCCAGATCTGGGGCTGTATCAAGCAGCGTGCCGTCTAAATCGAACAATACCGCCTTTACAGGAGAATTCCTGTCTGATGAGGCCATTTATGACTCCGGCTTCTTTAAAGCGATAATGTAATTCACATCAACATCTTTTTCTGAAAGAACAAAGCCTTTCAGTGGATTAAAGATAAGACCATTAATGGCGATATCTTCTAACGCGGCGGCATCTGTCATACGCAGTAGCTCTGATGGTTTGATAAAACGTTGATGCTGATGAGTTCCTTTGGGAACCCAGCCTAAAACATGCTCAGCGGCAACAATACCTAATAGCCAAGACTTTACATTCCGGTTTAGCGTGGAAAAAAAGATCTTCCCGCCAGGTTTTAGTGCTTTAGCACAGGCTTTTACAATAGCCTCAGGGTCAGGTACATGCTCCAGCATCTCCAGACAAGTCACCACATCAAAGCTTGCTGGCTGCTGATCCGCCAGAGTTTCAATAGCAATGCATTGGTAGTCGATTTGACGGCCGCTTTCTAAGGCGTGCAAACGCGCCACTTTTAACGACTGTTCGGCTAAATCAACCCCTGTAACCTGAGCGCCTCGTTCAGCCATAGCTTCACTGAGTAATCCACCGCCGCAACCAACATCCAGTACCTTTTTACCGAACAGGCCTTCAGCATGGTTTTCAATAAAACCCAGTCGAACAGGGTTTATTTTATGTAAGGGTTTGAATTCTCCATCGGGATCCCACCAGCGCGAGGCCAGGGCTGAAAATTTTGCGATCTCTTCCGGATCGACGTTTTTTTGTTCACTTTTAGAGCGACTGGTGGTCATAGATTATGCGTCTTTAAGAGATGGATAACGCGGCTAGTCTACCTCAGGCAAAGAATAAGAAAAAGAGGGTGCGAGACGCGTTTGGGATGGGTACAATGATTGGATCAAAATAACAATGAATATGCGGATCTATATTTAGGGAATAAACTATGAGCGATCTAGGCAGAGAAGTGTCACCGGTAAATATCGAAGACGAACTAAAGAGCTCGTACCTCGATTATGCTATGAGCGTCATTGTTGGGCGTGCTTTACCAGATGTTCGTGACGGCCTGAAGCCAGTACACAGACGAGTCTTGTTCGCAATGAACGAATTGCGCAACGACTTTAATAAACCTTATAAAAAGTCAGCTCGTGTCGTTGGTGACGTTATTGGTAAATATCACCCGCACGGTGATAGTGCTGTTTACGACACTATTGTACGTATGGCACAGAACTTCTCCTTGCGTTATATGCTGGTCGACGGCCAGGGTAACTTTGGTTCGGTTGACGGCGACTCTGCCGCCGCGATGCGTTATACCGAAATTCGCATGGCGAAAATTGCGCATCAGTTACTTGCCGATTTAGATAAAGAAACGGTTGATTTTGTAGACAACTATGATGGTACCGAGCGTATTCCTGACGTTCTGCCTACCCGTGTACCTAACCTGTTAGTTAATGGTTCTTCTGGTATTGCCGTTGGTATGGCAACGAACATCCCTCCTCATAATCTGACCGAAGTTGTCGATGGTGCACTCGCCATGATTGATAACCCGGACATTGATGTTGAAGGGCTAATGGAATACATCCCGGGGCCGGACTTCCCGACAGCGGCAACAATTTCTGGGCGTAGCGGTATTGTCGAAGCTTATAAAACCGGTCGTGGCCGTATTCATTTGCGCGCTCAGGCAGAAATTGAAGTTGACGAGAAAACGGGTAAAGAAACCATCATTGTTACGGAAATTCCGTATCAGGTGAATAAAGCTCGCTTAATTGAAAAAATTGCTGAGTTGGTTAAAGAAAAACGCGTTGAAGGTATAAGTGCCTTGCGCGATGAGTCTGATAAAGACGGTATGCGTATCGTTATTGAGATCCGTCGTGGCGATGTTGGCGAAGTTGTTCTTAACCATTTGTACGCTAATACCCAGTTACAGGTTGTGTTTGGTATCAACATGGTTGCTCTGGATAAAGGCCAGCCGCGTTTGTTTAACCTGCGCGATATGCTGGATTGTTTTGTCCGTCATCGTCGTGAAGTGGTCACGCGCCGCTCAGTCTACGAATTACGTAAAGCTCGTGAACGTGCCCATATTTTGGAAGGCCTGGCGATATCGCTGGCCAATATTGACGAAATTATTGAGCTTATCCGTCGCTCGCCAACGCCTGCTGAAGCTAAAGCTGGTCTAATTGCCCGCGCATGGCAGCTGGGCGATGTTGCTGCAATGCTGGAAACTGCCGGCGTTGATGCTGCGCGTCCTGATCATCTGCCAGAAGAATACGGCATTCGCGATGGCAACTATCACCTGACCGAAGAACAAGCTCAGGCTATTCTCGATTTACGCCTGCACAAACTGACCGGTTTAGAACACGAAAAAATTCTGGATGAATATAAAGGCCTGTTAGAACAGATTGCTGAACTGCTGCATATTCTGAACAGTTCAGAGCGCCTGATGGAAGTGATTCGTGAAGAACTAGTAGAAATACGTAACAACTTCGGCGATGAGCGTAAAACGGATATTACTGCTGCTGCTCACGACATCAGCATGGAAGATTTAATCAACGAAGAAGACGTGGTTCTGACCCTTTCTCACGAAGGCTATGTGAAGTATCAGCCATTGACTGAATACGAAGCACAACGTCGTGGTGGTAAAGGTAAAGCCGCTACTAAGATGAAAGACGAAGACTTTATAGAAAGACTGTGGGTAGCGAACACGCATGACACCATTTTGTGCTTCTCAACCCGTGGCCGTATTTACTGGATGAAAGTTTACCAGTTGCCGCTGGCTAGCCGTGCGTCTCGTGGTAAACCAATAGTGAACTTGTTGCCGCTTGAAGCTGATGAGCGTATTACCGCTATTTTGCCAACACGGGACTATCCGGAAGATAAGTTCGTTGTTATGGCAACACGCAAAGGAACCATCAAGAAAACGCCATTACCAGAGTACTCACGTCCTCGTAACGGCGGCATCATTGCACTGAACCTGGTTGATGACGACGAGCTGATTGGTGTTGATATCACTGACGGGACCGGCGAAATTATGCTGTTCTCTGACGCAGGCAAAGTGGTGCGCTTCGCTGAAGAGCAAGTGCGCTCAATGGGTCGTACCGCAACCGGTGTTCGTGGTATTCGCTTAGAAGAAGGGCAGCGTGTTGTATCACTGATTGTTCCTCGTGAATACGAAGAGGAAGAAGCGAATGTATTAACCGTGACTGAAAACGGTTACGGCAAACGTACGCCGCTAAGTGAATACCCAGCTAAGAGCCGCGCTACCAAAGGTGTGGTCTCTATTAAGGTCAGCGAGCGCAATGGTTCCGTTGTCGGCGCCATGGAAGTTATTGATGGCAATGAGATCATGCTTATCAGCAATAAAGGCACTCTGGTAAGAACTCGCGTCAACGAGGTTTCTACTGTTGGTCGTAACACTCAGGGCGTGCGCTTAATTCGCACCGCTGATGATGAAAAAGTGGTTGGCTTGCAGCGTATTGACGAAATTGATGAAGATGAAGTGTTAATTGACGGCGAGGTTGTTGCTGAAGAAGGTGAAACCGCAGCTGAAGACAATACTGAAAATCAAGAAGGTTCCGACGAGTCATGAGTCAGTTGTTTAACTTTTCTGCTGGACCGGCAATGTTGCCGGTCGACGTTTTGAAACAAGCTCAGGAAGAGTTACTGAACTGGAATGGACAGGGCGTATCGGTGATGGAAATTTCTCACCGCGACCCTGTTTATGTCCACATGGCACGTGAAGCTGAGCAAGACCTGCGCGACCTGTTAAATGTGCCGGACGATTACGAAGTACTCTTTTTACAAGGCGGAGGGCGAGGCCAGTTTTCTGCGGTTCCGCAAAATATAGCGTCACCGGATGCCTCTGTAGATTATCTGGATACAGGAATTTGGTCTGGTTTTGCTATCAGGGAAGCCGAAAAGTTTGTTTCTAAAGTGAATGTTGCCGGGCAAGTTCAGGAAGGCGCTAAAGGCAAAGAAATTCAGTCTCCAGAAAACTGGAAGTTGTCTGAGAATGCCGCCTATTTTCATTATTGTCCTAATGAAACCGTCGATGGTATTGCGCTGCATGAGATTCCTGACGTAAAAGCGCCAATTGTTGCTGATATGTCATCGAATATTCTTTCTGAACCACTGGATGTCTCAAAGTTTGGCGTCATATACGCTGGAGCTCAAAAGAATATTGGCCCTTCCGGTTTTGCCATTGCGATTGTTAAAAAGTCTCTATTAGGTCATCCGCAGAAGCAGGTGTCATCTATTATGGATTACCAGCTTCAGGCTAAAGACGGGTCTATGTACAACACGCCCAACACTTTTGCCTGGTACCTGGCCGGGTTGGTATTCAAGTGGCTAAAAGCTCAGGGCGGATTAACCGCTATGGGCGAACGCAACCGGCATAAAGCACAGCTTTTATATGATTTTGTCGATAAGTCCGATTTTTACAGAAATGATATTAATCCGGCTTACCGTTCAATTATGAACATTCCTTTCCAATTGGCCGACGACAAGCTTGATGCAGAATTTTTGCAAGGCGCTAAAAACCAAGGTTTATTGGGGCTAAAAGGGCATCGCTTTGTTGGTGGCATGAGAGCCAGTATTTATAACGCAATGCCAGTGGAAGGCGTAGAAGCATTGTTAAGTTATATGGCTGATTTCGAGCGCAAGCTTGGCTAAATAAATAGAATAAAAAAGGTAGTGAATCGCTATGGCAGAATTTAATGCATTAGAACTGGTTAATCCCGGAGTAAAGCAATTACGTCCGTATCAGGCAGGTAAGCCTACGTCTGAATTACAGCGTGAGTTAGGTCTGCAGCACGTGGTTAAGCTGGCTTCAAATGAGAACCCTCTGGGTTTGAGTGAAAAAGTAAAAACCGCGCTGGAAGCTGAGTTAACCGATTTAGTGCGTTACCCCGATGCTAACGGTTACTACCTTAAAAGTCGTCTGGCAGAACTCAACGAGGTCGGTACGCAACAAATTACTCTGGGTAACGGCTCTAACGATGTTTTAGAGATTTTAGCTCGTACCTTTGTGTCAGATAAAGACGAAGTTATTTTCTCTCAGCATGCGTTTGTGGTGTATCCGCTGGTTACTCAGGCTATTGGCGCAAAACCCGTTGCCGTTCCTGCGGTAGATTATGGCCATGATCTTGATGGTATGGCTAAAGCCGTTACCGATAAAACCAAGATGATTTTTATTGCTAACCCCAATAATCCAACGGGCACATTTTTATCAACCTCAGCACTGAAAAGCTTTCTGGACAAAATACCGCAGCATATTATTGTGGTTCTGGATGAAGCCTATTACGAGTATGTGCCGGAAGACCAGTGTGCGCCATCGGTAGAGTGGATAAAAGAATATCCTAATCTTGTGGTTAGCCGGACGTTTTCTAAAGCTTATGGCTTAGCGGGTTTGCGCGCAGGTTATGCGGTAAGTCATGAGAGCGTTGCCGATGTGCTTAACCGCATTCGCCAGCCATTCAACATGAATTCGTTATCGCTGAAAGCTGCTGAAGTCGTATTAGATGATCACGCTTATTTGCAAAAAGCCGTTGAACTAAACGCTCAGGGTATGCAGCTATTAACTGAGTTTTGTGAAGAGTCCGGACTTAACTACATTCCATCTTACGGTAACTTTTTAACCATAGAAGTTGGGCTCGGTGCTGAGAAGCTTTATGACGAACTTCTGCATGAGGGCGTTATTGTACGTCCTGTTGGCGGCTATGAGTTGCCTAATCATTTACGTGTCAGCATTGGCCTGCCTGAAGAAAACCAGGCCTTTATTAAGGCAATGAAAAAGCTGCGTGGTTAATTCTATTCATTTAGAGCCGCGACAGCATTGTCGCGGTACTGTCACCTTACCCGGTTCAAAAAGCATTGCTAACCGGGCATTGCTTATGGCTGCTTTATGCCAGACTCCCGTCATCTTACATAATTTACTGGTTAGCGATGACACCAGCCGCATGCGTGAAGCTCTTAATGCACTGGGAGTGAGCTTTGAAGATGACAAACTCACTACCCGGGTGCATGGGTTAGGAGGGCATTGGAATAAACCGGCTTCTGAGCTCTATCTGGGAAACGCCGGCACGGCAATGCGGCCGCTCATAGCTGTGTTAGCGGCAACATTAAAAAGCGAACACCAAGCGGTAGTGTTAAAAGGTGATGCCCGAATGCATGAGCGACCTGTAAAGCACTTAATTGATGCTATACAGCCTCGTGGGGCAGGAGTTAATTATCTGGGGGAGACAGGGTTCCCTCCGTTAGAAATGACTTCTGGTTTAAAGCCGGGTCACTTTGAAATTGATGGTTCGGTATCCAGCCAGTTTATCTCGGCCTTACTGATGGCACTGCCGTTACTGCCCGGTGACTCAACCCTGACATTAAAAGGGAATGTGGTTTCACGACCTTACATTGAACTGACGCTGCAAATGCTGTCCGACTTTGGCATTTCGATAAAAGAAGACGCTCCTCAGTGCTACGCTATTACTGGCGGGCAATGCTACCAGTCGCCAGGCGAATACTGGGTCGAAGGCGATGCCAGTGCTGCGTCTTATTGGATGGCTGCCGCGCTGTTAGGTAAAGGTCCGGTTGAGATTATCGGTGTTGGTAAAAACTCGATTCAGGGCGACAAACGCTTCGCCGAAGTCATTGAAGCCATGGGCGCGTCAGTGAGCTACCATAAAAACAGCATGACCGTATCCGGCACAGGAAGTGTACAGGGCATTGACCAGGACTTTAATGATATTCCCGATGCGGCAATGACAGTCGCGCCACTGGCTTTATTCGCAAATAAGCCGACGACAATTCGTAATGTCGCAAACTGGCGGGTTAAAGAAACCGACCGCCTTCATGCTATGGCAACTGAGCTGCGAAAGCTCGGTGCCACAGTCGATGAGGGCGAGGACTTTCTCCGCATTGAACCGCTGAAACACTGGCGACATATTGCAATTGATACTTATGACGATCACCGCATGGCAATGTGCTTTTCGTTAGTAGCATTTTCCTCCGCTGGAGTGACAATCAATGATCCCGGTTGTTGTGCAAAGACCTATCCCGACTATTTTTCCGAGTTTTCACGGCTCTGTCACAGTTAACTCTTAGACTCGCTGACTTTGATTAATGCAATTTTTTTACAAATGCGTATAATTGCGCGGCTAAATGCTGCGTAATGCAGAGCAATTAGAGGATTTTATGACAACTCATATTCCAGTCATTACGATTGACGGGCCGAGTGGGGCAGGAAAAGGAACTATCAGTCGATTATTGGCTGAAAAGCTAGGATGGCACTTGCTGGACAGTGGCGCAATTTATCGCGTACTGGCATTAGCGGCTTTGCACCATGATTTTACGCCGGAAGATGAAGAAAGCCTGGTGGCTTTGGCGGCGCACCTGGATGTGAAGTTTGAAGCAGAAGAGGAACGCTCATTGACACATATTATTCTTGAAGGCGAGGATGTGACCATGACCATCCGTACCGAGCAAGTGGGTAATATGGCGTCAAAAATAGCGGCTTTACCACGAGTCAGAGAAGCTCTACTGCGCCGCCAGCGTGGGTTTAAAGAGCTTCCGGGTCTGGTGGCCGACGGCCGTGATATGGGAACTGTTGTTTTCACTGATGCCGATGCCAAAATCTTTTTAACGGCTTCTGCCGAAGAGCGCGCAAGACGACGCTTTGGGCAATTGAAGGAAAAAGGTTTTGATGCTAATATTGATCAATTAGTGAACGAAATTAAAGAAAGAGATGATCGTGATACGAATCGCTCGGTGGCACCTCTTAAGCCAGCTGAGGATGCGTTGTATCTGGATTCCACTGATACGTCCATAGAGGACGTGTTGGAACAAGTATTGACGTTTGCGCACAGCAAACTCTCAAAGACTAGCTAGGGTCAGGTGACCTTAATTAGGCGTCTGTTGTAAGGAAGCGAACAGACTATTTTAATAACCCCGCTGTATACGGAAGTTCAGTGGACGTCTTATTTATAAGCGAAGTTAATTACTATGTCAGAAAATTTTGCAGAATTATTTGAAGAAAGCCTAAAGGAAGTTGAAACACGCCCGGGCTCCATTGTTAAAGGTACTATCGTTGCTATCGAAAAAGATTTGATCCTGGTTGATGCCGGCCTTAAATCAGAAAGCGCGATTCCAGCAGAACAATTCCGTAATGCAGAAGGTGAATTAGAAGTCAGCGTCGGCGACGTAGTTGACGTAGCCCTTGATGCAGTTGAAGACGGCTTTGGCGAAACCATTCTGTCTCGCGAAAAAGCGAAGCGTTATGAAGCATGGCTGCAACTGGAAAAAGCACACGAAGACAATGCAACCGTTATCGGTATTATCTCTGGTAAGGTTAAGGGTGGCTTTACAGTAGACTTAGGCGGCGTTCGCGCGTTCTTGCCTGGTTCACTGGTTGATGTACGTCCAGTACGTGAAACAACGCACCTGGAAAACAAAGATTTAGAATTCAAAGTTATCAAGCTTGATCAAAAACGTAACAACGTTGTTGTTTCTCGCCGTGCTGTTATCGAGAAAGAAAACAGTGCAGAGCGTGAAGAGCTGCTTGAAAACTTGCAAGAAGGCCAGGAAGTTCAGGGTATCGTTAAGAACCTGACTGACTACGGCGCGTTCGTTGACTTAGGCGGCGTAGATGGCTTATTGCACATTACCGATATGGCTTGGAAACGCGTTAAGCACCCAAGTGAAATCGTAAACGTTGGCGATGAAATCACTGTTAAAGTATTGAAGTTTGACCGTGAACGCACTCGTGTATCTCTTGGCCTTAAGCAGTTAGGCGAAGATCCATGGGCTGATATCGCAAACCGCTACCCAGAAGGGCATCGTTTAACTGGTCGTGTTACGAACT
The DNA here is from genome assembly GCF_002364295.1 of Idiomarina sp. UBA3176. Taxonomy (NCBI): domain Bacteria; kingdom Pseudomonadati; phylum Pseudomonadota; class Gammaproteobacteria; order Alteromonadales; family Idiomarinaceae; genus Idiomarina; species Idiomarina sp. UBA3176. The sequence continues at coordinate 363,698 of NZ_DEXU01000023.1, read as the reverse complement.
TGACTGATTACGGTTGCTTCGTCGAAATCGAAGAGGGTGTTGAAGGTCTTGTTCACGTATCAGAAATGGACTGGACTAACAAAAACGTTCATCCTTCTAAAGTGGTTAACCTGGACGACACTGTTGAAGTTATGGTTCTGGAAATTGACGAAGAACGTCGTCGCATTTCACTAGGCCTTAAACAGTGCAAGCCTAACCCATGGGAAGAGTTTGCGAAGAACCATAATAAAGGCGAGCAAGTTACTGGTAAGATCAAGTCAATCACTGACTTTGGTATCTTCATCGGTCTTGACGGCGGTATTGATGGTTTGGTTCACTTGTCAGATATTAGCTGGAACGCTACTGGCGAAGAAGCTGTTCGTGATTACAAAAAAGGTGAAGAAGTTACCGCTGTAGTCATGCAGGTTGATGCTGAACGTGAGCGTATTTCACTGGGTATCAAACAGCTTGAAGAAGACCCATTCAATAACTACCTGGCGGCCAATAAAAAAGGTGCTATTGTTACAGGTACAGTTACTGAAGTAGACGCTAAAGGCGCTAAAGTTGAATTAGCTGAAAGCGTTGAAGGTTATGTTCGTGCTGCAGACATTTCACGCGACCGCGTTGAAGATGCAAGCACTGAACTGAGCGTTGGTGATTCTATTGAAGCTCGCTTCATGGGCGTTGACCGTAAAAACCGTACTCTGAGCTTGTCTATCCGTGCGAAAGACGAAGTTGAAGAGAAAGAAGCGGTTGAAAGCGTTAATAAGCAACAGGACAGTGGTTCTGGTCTTAACAGCGCAATGGCAGAAGCCTTTAAAGCTGCAAAAACTGACGACGAATAATTTACTGCACTGTTGCAGTTAATTTGAAGGAGGTAATGATGACTAAATCAGAGCTGATTGAAAGGTTAACTTTGAAGCACGAGTTACCTCCTAAGCAGGTTGAAGCTTCGGTAAAAGAGATACTCGAACAGATGGTGCAATCCTTATCGCAAGGTAAGCGCGTTGAAATTCGGGGCTTTGGAAGCTTCTCTCTGCATTATCGGGCTCCTCGTGTTGGCCGTAATCCTAAAACAGGTGATCCTGTTGAATTAGACGGAAAATATGTACCGCATTTTAAAGCGGGCAAAGAGCTTCGCGAGAGGGTCGATACATTAAGTTAGTTTTTACGCTCGATTGATAAAAACGGCATGCTATACTGGCATGCCGTTTTTTTATAACTAACAGGTAAGCAATTATGCTTAAAAAGCTGCTTATTCTCATTCCTGTATTAATCATATTTCTTTTAGCAATGGCTTTTGGTGCGCAGAACCCGCAAACCGTGGTTGTTAATCTACTGGTGCTGCAAACAGAGATGGCTGTTGCGTCGCTGCTTGCTATCTTTTTTGGTAGCGGTTTTCTGGTTGGTATTTTATTACTTTGCTTATCGAGTTTATCCTGGCGCTATCGGTATAACCGTTTAGTTAAGCGTTTAAATAAACTGGACAAGGAGAGTTAACGGCTCATGTTGGAGCTTCTCTTTCTGCTTCTACCAATTGCTGCTGCCTATGGCTGGTTCATGGGGCGTAATAGTGTTCGCACCGAAGAGCGAAAAGAGCAGAAACGTTTCTCCAAACAGTATGCGACTGGTATAAATCTGTTGCTTTCAGATCAACCCGACAAGGCGGTTGATCTATTTGTTGAGCTGTTGGATGTCGACAGCGAAACCATTGAAACTCACTGGACCTTAGGCAAGTTATTTCGCCGCAGAGGCGAAGTTGACCGCGCAATAAAAATTCATAAAAACCTGACGTCACTTCCCAATCTGTCTGAGCACGATCGCTTAACGGCTATGTACGAGTTGGGTAAAGACTACCTTTCTGCCGGAATCTATGACCGCGCTGAACAAATGTTTGCAGGCTTACAGAGTTACAAGTTATTCCGGGAAAAAAGCCAAAAGCACCTTCTTGAGCTTTATGAGTCCACGCACGAATGGGACAAAGCCATTAAAATAGCTTTGCGTCTGGCGAAGCAAAGCAGCCACGCGCGAGTCGTTCTTGCTCAGTTATATTGTGAGCTTGCCGAACTAGACGACAATATTCCGAGTAAAATAAAGCATTACAGCAAAGCGCTTAAACACGATAGTAATTGCGTTAGAGCGGTTCTCTCCCTGGGAAAAATCCATATGAAAGAAGGGGAGTATGGGGAGTCTATTAGTTACTTAACCCGGGTGTTCGAGCAGGACAAATCCTTTGTTTGCGAAACCATTCCTTTGCTAGAGGAAGCTTACGAGAAAACATCGGATACTCATACTTTTGTCGAATTTCTACACAGTTGCGTTGAGCACAATGCGGGTATAACAGCCGCTATTACATTGTCAGAAAAAATCTGTGAATCACAAAGTATTGAAGACGCAGAACACTTTATGACCCATGTTTTAGAGCAGCACCCGACTATGCGCGGATTCCATCATTTAATGGGGTTACACATTCGAGCCGCTGATGTGGGCAATGCACGTGACAGCCTTCGGAGGCTGCGTAAGATGGTTCACGAGCATATAGTGCAGCGCCCCAATTATAAGTGCCGTCACTGTGGTTTCTCCGGACATACTTTATATTGGCGTTGTCCATCGTGTAAGAGCTGGGCAACAACAAAACCTATTTTTGGATTAGATGGTGAATAACAACATGGCGTTACCGAAAATTTATGTTGCATTAGATTGCCAGACACAGGAAGCCGCTGACAATTTAGTGAGTCAATTACCAGCTGGAAAAGTTGGTCTTAAAGTGGGTAAGGAATTGTTTACTGCTATTGGACCCGACTGGGTGAAAAAGCAGGTTGAGCAAGGTTTTTCAGTATTTTTAGACTTAAAGTTTCATGATATTCCAAATACAGTGGCTAAGGCGGTAACCTCAGCAGCTAAAATGGGTGTTGATATAGTGAACGTGCACGCCAGCGGCGGTACCGAAATGATGAGCGCGGCAAGGGATGCATTAAAGCAATTTGATAAACCACCTTTATTAATAGCCGTGACTGTACTCACCAGCATGAGTGATTCTGACCTAAACGAAATAGGAATTCAGGCAACTGCGGAACAGCAAGTACTTAAACTGGCAAAACTAGCGCAGCAGGCTGGCTTGAACGGCGTGGTTTGTTCTGCTCAGGAAGCTCGTATGCTGAAACGTGATTTGGGTACGTCATTTAAGCTTGTAACGCCGGGTATCCGACCTGCCAACAGCGCCACTGGTGACCAAAAGCGGGTTATGACACCAGAAGCCGCAATAGAGGCTGGAGTCGATTACATGGTTATTGGGCGACCCATTACGCAGGCAACTGACCCAACCGCCAGCGTTGCGGAGATATTAACCTCTATAGGAGAATAACTCACTTACGCCTTCGCAATGTCGTAATCTTCTAATAGGGCTAAAAACTTCGGCTATAGTGTCTTTACTGCAGTGACGCAGTGATTTTTCAATAGGGAATGACACTATGAAGCTAAAATTAATTTCCATACTTGTTGCCTCATCGCTGTTTTTAGCAGCAGGGGCGCAAGCCACTCCATTATCCGCCTTACCAAACTTATCTCCAGTAGCACAGGCTGAAGAGGTTAAAACCGTCAATATCAATACGGGTTCAGCACAAGAGATATCGGCTGTTCTGGTTGGTGTCGGTGAGAAACGGGCTGAGCAGATCATCGAGTTAAGAGAGCAACTGGGTGGTTTTACCGAAGTAGAGCAGTTACTTGATGTAAAAGGTATTGGTGCTAAAACCTTAGAGAAAAACCGAGCCTTTATTACTATTAAGCCGTGACGGCAAGTAAACTCCAGAGATAAAAAAAGGCCGGTAGTTTGTTGCTACCGGCCTTCCTATTTCCTTACTAAACTTTCGTTTAGCTCAATTTAGTCACACTTTGCCATTTCGGCATAAGAAGTCGAACGCGCCTGAGAAATACTGGCGATACGACTGTCTTTAACAAACTGAGGGCGATTATCTGATGAAGCTACAGGCAGAGCCTTAAAGGCTTCTTTGCGTTCTTCAGCTGTTGCCTTTGTCATTGCAGAAAATGATGAACCACTTAATGAACGGTTAGGTATAACCGCTTCGGTTTTCATTTGCTTGCGTTTTTGCCCCGCAGCCCGTTGATGACGAGGAGAGCGGCGAGAGCGATCTCTGCTTTTCTTCTCTTCAGCCTTAGGCTCTGGCTTTTCTTCAACAGTGTCTTCTGTCTCAGTTGGCTTTGCAGGCTCTTCAGCGGTTTCAGAGCTATTACTTTGCTCTTCTTTAGCTGGTTCTGGCACGGCTTCACTGGCTTGCTCAACTGATGTTTCTGCTTTGTCATCAGATGCCACTTCTGGCTGAGCTTCAGGTTTAGTTGTGTCCGGCGTTTGCACTGTTTCGTCTGTACTGGTTTCAGTTTGTTGAGTTGCTTGAGTGTCCGCTTGAGGTGCTTTCTCTTCGCTACTCTCATCAACACTCTTCTCTACGCTCTTCTCTTCGCTCTGTTCTGCCGGAGTTGCAGATTGAGTCTGATTTTGTACCAACTCAGCAGCTGCCTGCATACGCGGATCCAGCACCTTATCAGAAATTGCTTTATTCTCGCTCTTGTCAGAACCCGATTGCTTTGCAGGTTTCTCTTTAGCCTGGGTTGGCTTTTGAGTATCTGCACCATCAGTCGACGCATCAGCAGACTTTTGAGCTGGCTGCGTTGGTTCTTTAGCTTCTACTGAATCGCCAGTCGATGAAACGCGAACGGATTTTTCAATCGGCTTACGTTGACGACGAGGTTTATCCTGAACAGCTTTAGCCTCTTTTGGCTTTTCTGCTTCAGCCGGGCTATCAACTTGCTCGTTCTTAGCCGCTTCTGGTTTTGGCTGCTGCTGATTTTTATTGCTGCGGCCACGACGTCTGCGATCGTTACGGTTGCGACTATTACGGTTACCTGCGTCATCGCGAGATTCCGTTGATTTATCTTCTGTAGCTGCAGAGGGGTTTTCTTTACTGGCTTCCTTGTCCTTACCCGCTGACTGGTTGCGGCCTCGCTGCTGGCGGTTTCCTGAGCGGCGATTACGGCCACGACGTTGCTGATTCCGCTGGTTCTGAGCATTGCGTTCTTTTTCTTTCTCAGCTTCAGCCTGTTTCTGTGCTTCATCTGAACCAAATAAGCCAGAGAACCAAGTCGCTAAACGACTCAACAAGGATGGTTGAGCTGCTTTTTTCTCTTCAACTTTAGGAGCCGGTGCTGGCGTAGGAGCTGCACTCGGTGCCTGAAGGCCTTTTAATGCAGGCTCTTCAAATTTAGCTTTATCCTGAGTCAAAGTAATAGAAACCGTAGATTCAGTTTGCTCCGGTTTTTGCACCAACTCAAAACTGGCCGATTCCGGAACTTCGTCATCACGAATACGTAACACTTCAAAGTGAGGTGTTTCCATATGGTGATTCGGGATAATAACGATTTTCACGTTATGACGCTTTTCAATATGATTTACGGATTGACGCTTTTCATTGAGCAAATAAGTTGCGACATCGACCGGAACCTGAGCATGCACCTGAATGGTGTTGTCTTTTATGGCTTCTTCTTCAATCAAGCGCAAGATCGACAGAGCTAAAGAATCGCTCGAACGTATAGTTCCCTGACCATTACAACGAGGGCAAACATTGTTTGCTGATTCGCCCAGCGAAGGACGTAAACGCTGACGAGACATTTCCATCAAGCCAAAGCGCGAAATGCGGGCTACCTGAATACGCGCTCTGTCCTGAGATAAGCTATCGCGTAAACGATTTTCAACATCACGTTGATGGCGGGCAGGGGTCATATCAATAAAGTCGATAACCACTAAGCCGCCAACGTCGCGTAAACGCAACTGACGTGCTATTTCTTCGGCTGCTTCAAGGTTGGTCTGCAATGCCGTTTCTTCGATATCGCCACCTTTAGTTGCACGTGACGAGTTAATATCGATGGATGTCAGTGCTTCGGTTGGGTCGATAACAATTGAACCACCTGACGGAAGGCGGACTTCGCGCTGGAATGCAGATTCAATTTGGCTTTCAATCTGGTAGTGACTGAAAAGCGGAACATCGCCTTCGTATTGTTTTACGCGTTGTAAAAAATCCGGACGAATAAGCTGTATATGACTACGGACTTGCTCGTAAACTTTCGGGCTATCGATGAGAACTTCACCGATGTCTCGGCGCAGGTAATCGCGTAAGGCGCGGAAAATAACGTTGCTTTCCTGATGAATAAGGAAAGGAGCAGGGCGCTCGTCTGCAGCTTTGCTAATGGCTTCCCAATGGTTAAGCAGAACATTCAAGTCCCACTCGAGCTCTTCTTTTGACTTGCCTACACCGGCGGTACGGACGATCAGTCCCATTTCTTTCGGAACATTGAGGTCAGATAGCGCCTCTTTTAGTGCTGAACGTTCATCGCCCTCAATACGGCGAGATATACCACCGGCTCGGGGGTTGTTCGGCATGAGCACCAAATAGCTGCCAGCCAGGGAAACAAAGGTAGTCAAAGCGGCGCCTTTTTGGCCTCGCTCTTCTTTGTCTATTTGAACAATAACTTCCTGGCCTTCTTTAACCACATCTTTGATGTTGGGGCGACCCTGGAAGGTATAACCTTGTGGAAAATAGGTTTTAGCTATTTCTTTAAGAGGAAGGAAGCCGTGGCGTTCTGCGCCATAATCGACAAAGGCAGCTTCGAGACTTGGCTCTATGCGTGTGATTTTGCCTTTATATATGTTTGCTTTTTTCTGTTCGTGACCAGGGCTTTCAATATCTAAATCGTAAAGGCGCTGGCCGTCAACCAGCGCAACACGCAACTCTTCTAATTGCGTGGCATTAATTAGCATTCTTTTCATTACTGTGACTCAATTCTTTGGGCCACAATATGACACGCCCCAATGGCGATCGTGCAATTATCGAATTCGTCTGTCGCTGCAAGCCCTTTGGGACCTGCGTTACCCGTCATCTACAACGTGTAACTAAAATGAGTTTGACTGTGCCGATAACACCAACTGTTCGGTGTCATATTGTCGCTAAATTTTACGTCTGCAATCGATTATGAAACAAAGCGTATTCAATGTGCTGTGTTCTTCTCCGTGCCATCAACATCTCGGCTAGTCACTTCATTAGACTTTAAAACCGTACGCTGATGTGGATAATGCGTCGCTCTGCTATTTCGATTGCGCGAAATATATTCTTCGTCTGCCATCTTCGATGGACTTTGACACTTAATTATTCCATGAAAACCACTGAAAATACAAGCAACAATTTCGCTGTTGAATCTTGTAGATGATGGTAAAATAGCGGCATGAAAACAATTCAACAAGAAGTACGCTGGCATACTGTCTCTGCAGAAGAGTCAGGGCAGCGAATAGATAACTTTCTCATTGCGCAATTACGCGGTGTACCTAAGTCTTTGGTGTACCGAATTGTTCGTAAAGGTGAAGTGCGGGCGAATAAAAAGCGGATAAAACCGGACTATAAGTTAAAGGAAGGTGACCTCATTCGCATTCCTCCGGTAAAAGTGAGCGAAAGGCCTGACCTTCCGTCTGCTAATTTAGAGCAGGTTGCAGCTCTGGAGCACGCGATCCTCTATGAAGATGACGCTTTGATGTTAATTAATAAACCATCAGGAGTCGCCGTACATGGCGGCTCTGGGTTGCAGTTCGGTCTTATTGAAGGCTTAAGAGCGCTGCGGCCAAAAGAGAAAAGCTTAGAGCTGGTTCACCGAATAGACCGCGACACCAGTGGCTTGTTGCTGGTTGCTAAAAAACGTTCAGTGCTGAGAAGTTTGCATGAACAGTTGCGTAACAAAGAAATGAATAAGCAATATCTGGCGTTGGTTCGCGGTCAATGGCAAAAACGGGTTCGCAGTGTTGAGGCGCCGTTAAAAAAGAACACCTTAAAATCCGGCGAGAGAATTGTACGCGTTGATGCAGAAGGCAAAGCCTCTTTGACGCGTTTCAGAATTCAGCAAAGGTATAAGGAAGGGACATTAGTTGAAGCGTCGCCAGTTACCGGCCGCACCCATCAAATTCGTGTTCACGCGTTACATGCGGGTCATCCTATAGCGAAAGATCCTAAGTACGGTGATACAGATTTCGACAACGCAATGTCCGGGCTTGGGTTAAACCGACTGTTTTTGCACGCTTGGCAGCTGCGTTTTCTGCATCCTGTTACAGGAAAAGAAGTGGCTTTTGAAGCCCCTCTGGATGACAACTTACGGCAAACGTTAAAGCAGCTGACGGCACAATAATAAGGACAGCTTATAATGATGTACGATAAGCGACTTGTGGTGTTTGACTGGGACGGCACTTTAATGGACTCCATTGGCCGAATTGTGTCATCTATGCAAAATACAGCGCAGCATACGGGGTTACCCGTTCCGACCGAGATTTCAGTCAGAGATATTATTGGTTTAAGCCTTGAACCCGCAATAGAGAAACTGTTTGGCGTGCTTAACGCGGCACAACTGAATAGTTTTTTGACTCAGTATCGTGATGAATATGTCGACTTGAATACAACGCCGTCGCCATTATTTCACGATGCAAAAGCGGTGCTTTCTCAGTTATCCCATGCCGGTTATCGTTTGGCCGTTGCGACGGGCAAGGCTCGGCGTGGATTACAACGAGTCTGGGCGGAAAGTGAAACCGAACATTACTTTGATACTTCGCGGTGCGCCAGTGAAACTAAAGGTAAGCCTGACCCCCAGATGCTTTATGAAATTATGAATGAACTTAAAACTCAGCCTGAACACACCCTAATGGTTGGAGACTCTGTTCACGATATGAAAATGGCGGTTGCCGCTGGTGTACAGGCAATTGGTGTAAGCTTTGGCGTGCATGACGCTGAACGTTTACGCGAAGCCGGTGCTACAATAGTGGTCGATTCGCTTTCAGAACTCAGCAATAAACTTGTCAGGGAGACATTATGACGTTGCCATTAATTCTGGGATCAGGTTCTAAGTACCGTCGCGAAATTTTAGATAGACTGCACTTGAACTACGATGTTGTGAAGCCGGACATAGATGAGAGTGCGATTAGCTCAGAAAGCCCACAACAGTTAGTGGGGCGTTTAGCAGAAGCAAAAGCCCGGGCAGTTGAAAAGAGAATGACTTACGATAACGCTATTATTATTGGTTCCGACCAGGTTGCTGTTTGTGATGGCAATATTCTAGGTAAACCCGGCAACCATGAAAATGCGGTGCGACAATTGTCCAGCTTTATTGGCAAAACGGTAACCTTTTATACTGGGCTGGCTGTTTTTAATACAGAGGCTCAACAATGCGAAGTAAGAGTAGAGCCGTTTGAAGTTGAGTTTCGTCAATTGACTGCCGAAGAAATAGAACGTTACGTTGAACTTGAAAATCCCTTTGATTGTGCCGGCAGCTTCAAAAGCGAAGGGCTGGGAATCAGTTTGTTTAGTGGTTTAAAAGGCAACGACCCCAATACACTCATCGGGTTACCAGCTATCGCTTTACTGGATATGTTGAGAACTCACGGAATTAACCCTCTAAATAAGGATTAACGACAGATTTCCCTTGTCAGTAAAGCGGAACTTCGTTAACATTCGCGCGCTATGCAAAAAGTTCGTATTCCCGTAACAGTAGACCCAGTCAAAAGTGCCAACAAGAAAGTGGCATATGATGGGGTTGTGCCTGGAAAAACATTAACAAGACTTCAGGAAAGTTTGGTAGAACCTTGCCCCGATCCTGAGGCCAGTGTTGAGTTTGGAATTGATGAGCAGGGCATTAGTTATTTTACAGGGAAAGCAAAAGTTGCTGTAAAAGTACTTTGTGAACGCTGTAATACGCCCCTGGATGTTGATATTCTCGCGCAATTTGCGTATGCTCCTGTCACTAAGCGACAGGTGGCAGATGACTTTCCCGATAGCTACGAAGCTATTGAGGTAAACGACTTTGGAGAAGTTAACCTGCATGGGCTTGTTGAAGACGAATTAATTCTGGCTATGCCAATAGTTCCTAAGCACGACGCTAAGGCATGTCAGGTGGATCGTGATGCGATGACGTGGGGCGAAATTGACGAATCAGCTGCTGAAGAGTCTGAGAACCCGTTTGCCGTATTGCAAGAATTGAAGCGTAAATAATCAGGAGATAGCGTAAATGGCTGTTCAAAAAAGTAAGAAAAGTCGTTCAAGACGCGACATGCGTCGTTCACACGATGCAATAGACGGCCCAACACTGTCGGTTGACTCAACTACGGGTGAGACGCATCGTCGTCACCACGTAACAGCCGACGGTTATTACAAGGGTCGTAAGGTCGTTAACAAGTAAGACAGGCCATGCCTGAACTGAACATAGCGATTGATGCAATGGGGGGCGATAACGGCCCCTCTATTGTTATAGAAGCCCTGGAAAAAGCGGTTCATCGGTATCCCGATGTTAAATTCACCGTTGTCGGGCATGAGCAACAACTCACCCCGTTACTCGATAAATTCAATTTAAGCTCGCATCCTTCCATAAATCTTGTTCATGCAGAACAAGTTATCGAAATGGATGATAAACCGGGCCAGTCTCTGCGTAGTAAACCTGAGTCCTCCATGCGCGTTGCGCTGCAAAGCCTAACCGACGGTAATTGTCAGGCAATGGTAAGCGGTGGCAATACTGGCGCGTTGATGACTAATGCTTACTTTACACTTAAAACGCTTCCTGGCGTGTTGCGCCCGGCGTTGATGACGGCTTTGCCGAATCAAACCGGCGGAAAATCTTATTTGCTTGATTTAGGTGCTAATGCCAGCTGTGATTCAGAAACCTTGTTTCAGTTTGGTGTTATGGGTGCTGTGGCCGCTGAATATTTATCGGGTGTACCAGCTCCTAAAATTAGCCTGTTAAATATGGGTGAAGAAGACATCAAAGGTAATGATGTTGTGCGCAATGCAGCGGCCAGACTCGCTCAATGTGAGCAGCTAAACTACATTGGTTTTATTGAAGGTAATCATTTATTTAGTGGCAGAGCTGATGTTGTGGTTTGTGATGGTTTTGTCGGTAATGTAGCACTTAAAAGCTGCGAAGGTCTGGCAACATTCATTATCGATCAAATGCGGGACACACTAAATTCGCACTGGCTTTATCGTTTTTTCTTTCGTTTTTTACAAAAACGGACGCACAAGTCCTGGGATAGGCTGAAGCCCGACCACTACAATGGTGCGAGTCTGATAGGATTGCGCCATGTCGTGATAAAAAGTCACGGTAGCGCTAGCGCCGGCGCTTTTTATAGTGCAATTCAACAAGCCGTCGCAGAAGCGCATGAACAGCTTCCTGAGCGAATTAAACATCGTGTCGAAGCAGTCTTATCAGAACAGCTGTAATCAGTTAAGTAGCGCTATGACTTATGCAAAAATTGTTGGTACCGGGCACTATCTGCCCGAGCAACGGCTTACTAATGAAGAACTCTCCCAGCGGGTTGACACGTCTGACGAATGGATAACAGAAAGAACCGGTATTAAAGAACGGCGCATTGCGGCACCTAATGAAACCGCAGCGACTGTAGGTTATGAAGCGGCAAAAGAAGCACTGGCTGCCGCCGGTTTAAGCCCCCGCGATATCGATATGATTGTGGTGGCGACCACATCGGCCGAGCACGCTTTTCCTAGTGCGGCCTGTGAAATTCAACGAATGCTGGGCGTCACATCTATTCCGGCTTTCGACGTTGGAGCAGCATGCTCTGGCTTTATTTATGCGCTTTCTGTCGCTGACCAGTTTATTAAAAGCGGACAACATCAACGTATTCTGGTTATTGGTACTGATGTATTGGCGCGTTTATGTGACCCTAATGATCGCAATACCGTGGTGCTTTTTGGTGATGGTGGCGGAGCCGTTGTCCTGGAACAAAGTGACACTCCCGGAATTATCTCCACTCATCTATTTAGTGCAGGCGAATACAGTCACTTATTAGGGGCCAAACAAGCCTCCAGAGCGTCAGACCGCGGTACAGAGAACGCCTGGATGTACATGAAAGGTAACGAAGTTTTTAAAGTTGCGGTTTCAAAACTCAGTAGTTTAGTGACCGAAACTTTAGCGGAAAATCAATTACAGGCGCATGATTTAGACTGGTTGATTCCGCATCAGGCAAATTTACGTATTATTAATGCAACAGCGAAAAAATTACAGATGCCGATGGAGCGCGTGGTAATTACTCTGGACGCAACAGGGAATACTTCTGCGGCATCGGTACCAATTGCACTTGATTGGGCGGTTAAGGACGGACGTATTAAGCGTGGTCAGAAACTCTTGCTAGAGGCTTTTGGCGGCGGTTTTGCATGGGGTTCGGCGCTCGTTCAATATTAAGAGGATGATTATGACTAAAACGGCATTGTTATTTCCGGGGCAAGGCTCTCAAAGCGTTGGCATGTTAAGTGAATTGTCGAATGATTTTGCATTAGTGAAAGAAACATTCGCAGAGGCCAGCAGTGTTTTGGATTATGACCTTTGGCAGTTGGTACAACAGGGACCTGAGCAGCAGTTGAATGAAACGCAACGGACACAGCCTGCGTTATTAACTGCCAGCGTTGCACTATACCGTGTAGCTAAAGAGAAAGGGTTGGCCGACGTTACCGTTATGGCCGGGCATAGTCTGGGTGAGTATTCAGCGCTAGTATGTGCCGGAGCATTAGAATTTACTGACGCGGTTAAACTTGTAGCCCTGCGCGGCGAGTTTATGCAGCAAGCCGTAGCCGAAGGTGAAGGCGCTATGGCCGCGGTTATTGGCCTGGAAGATGCCGAAATTGAAAAAATTTGTTTAGAGCAGGCAGGAGAACAAATAGTAACTCCGGTTAATTATAATTCGCCGGGGCAGGTGGTTATAGCAGGACATGCAGACGCCGTAGCTCGCGCTGCAGAAGCTTTAAAGGAAGCCGGAGCTAAACGGGTTTTGCCATTACCTGTTAGCGTGCCGTCACACTGTGCTTTGATGCAGCCAGCAGCCAGTCAATTGGCCGACGCGTTAAAGTCGATAAAGTTGAAACAGCCACACACCCCGGTCATTAATAATGTGGACGTTGCAATAGCTGATAGCGAAGATGCCATTAAAGATGCCTTGGTGCGTCAGCTCTATCGCCCTGTTCGCTGGACTGAAACGATTGAACAGATTGCGAAATTGGATGTCGAAACAGCCTATGAAGTTGGTCCGGGAAAAGTACTGACTGGATTAAACAAGCGTATTACTAAGGCTTTTGGTTGTAGTGCGTTGAATACGCTAGACTCTTTGAACTCACTTTAATAAAAAGGTTATTTACGTGCAAAACTTTGAAAATAAAGTCGCATTAGTTACAGGCGCAAGCCGGGGAATAGGAAAAGCAATAGCTGAACTGCTTGCTAGTCAGGGAGCGAAAGTTATTGGTACAGCGACCTCTGATAAAGGTGCAGCTGCAATCTCCGAATATCTTGGTTCAAAAGGCAAGGGCCTGGCGTTGGATGTAACCGATTCTGATAGTCTGCAGCAGGTTATTAAAGAGATTGAATCAGAGTACGGTTCTATTGATATTCTGGTGAATAACGCCGGCATTACCCGCGATAACCTGATGATGCGAATGAAAGACGACGAATGGGATGCTGTCTTAAACACGAACTTGTCAGCCGTATTTAAAGTTTGTAAGGCGGTTGTACGCGGCATGATGAAGCGCCGTAATGGCCGTATTATTAATATCAGTTCAGTTGTTGGCACAACAGGAAACCCGGGGCAGGTTAACTATTGTGCGGCGAAAGCCGGACTGGTTGGTTTCAGTAAGGCAATGGCTAAAGAAGTTGCAGCGCGCGGCATTACCGTGAACTGTGTTGCGCCTGGCTTTATTGATACAGATATGACAAAAGCTCTGAATGATGAGCAAAAACAGGCTATTTTTGATAATATTCCGGCAGCACGTTTAGGCGAGCCAAAGGAAATTGCTGCTGCGGTAGCATTTTTAGCATCAGAAGGTGCAGCTTATATCACTGGTGAAACCATTCACGTTAATGGTGGTATGGCGATGGTTTAAGAGGTTAGCGGTACGACCTCTTAACTTTATGCTATTTTTTACTTTATTAATGAGGCTGGTTTCACTACACTACAGCCAATTTTCACTCTCGCGATGACTATTGAGGGATTTTATAATCATGAGTACTATTGAAGAACGCGTTAAAAAAATCATTGTTGAACAATTAGGTGTTAAAGAAGAAGAAGTTAAGCCTGAAGCGTCATTTGAAAATGACCTGGGTGCTGATTCTTTAGACACAGTTGAACTGGTAATGGCTTTGGAAGAAGAATTTGAAACTGAAATTCCAGACGAAGAAGCTGAAAAAATTAAAACAGTTCAATCAGCTATCGATTACGTAAATAATCATTCTAACGACTAATTTGTCGTAGAACGTGATATAAAAGGCGGAGCCATTGGTTCCGCCTTTTTTGTTATGACAATAAGAAAAATACTACTTAATAATACGCCTTTCCATTGTTCTGAAATAGACAGAGGGCTGCAGTTCGGTGACGGGCACTTTACAACCATACGAGTTGTTCAAGGTGTGCCTTTGCATATAGAGCGACATTTGAACCGACTGTCTGAAGCTAATACCCGTTTATTTATAAACCATCCAAACTTTAACTTTTTGCATCAGCGTATCCTTAACGCTTGTGATGGCATTGAAAACGGTGTGTGTAAAGTTATTGTCACTAGAGGTTATGGTGGCCGAGGGTATGGCTTTTCAGACGGCGCAGTGGCGAATGAATATATTCAGGTAAGTGATGCTCCGGGTAACCTTAAATCGGTTAGTCTTGGTGTTGCTGAATTGAACTTAGCCAGACAACCTAAGCTGGCCGGTTTAAAAACATTAAATAGGCTGGAGCAGGTTCTGTTGACTCAGGAGCGCAGCGTTTCTGAATATGACGATTTACTGGTCTGCGACTCGGAAGGTAATGTTGTCGAAGCCATACAAGGAAATGTTTTTTGGTACAAACAAGGGCAATGGTACACCCCCGATCTGAGTTTTTCCGGTGTACAAGGAATTATTCGCCAGTTGATTATTGATGAAGACATGCTTGCGCCTTTGCGTATCGGTCATTTTTCATTGAATGAGTTAGCTGACGTTGAGCAGATTATCCTCAGCAACAGTGTCAGAGGCGCTGTTACGGTCACTCAGTTTAATGGTAAAGTATTGGATAAGAGCAAATTGCCGGCGGTGTTAGAGCAGCTTATATTATGAAAAAACGTCTTATTTTAGCGCTGCTTGTTGCAGCTTTTGTGGTTTCGGTCGTGGCTGTCTTTGTATCCGGTCGCTGGTATTTATCTCAGCCAATACAAAGTGACGCTAGTACGCCTCTATTTTTAGATTTTAGAGGAGGAGCAACTGCCCGTAGCGTAACCATTCAAGTAACAGAGCACTTTGAGAAGGGGAACTCTGCATTAATTTATCGCCTGAGCCAGGTTTTTGACGATGTCGACCATTTGCAAGCTGGCCTTTATGAAATTAACGGACGACAAAGCTGGTTTGATGTCTGGAGTATGTTGAGTCAAGGGCGGGAAAAAACCTTTACTGTGACTCTGGTTGAAGGATTGACTCTCGAGCAGTGGAGAGCTCAACTAAAACAGCTACCTTACCTAAAAGATGAGTCTTCTGAATTGGATCCGGCGGAACTCAGGCAAAAGCTGGGCGTTACAGAAACCTCTATTGAAGGTGTTTTATTACCTGAAACCTACAGTTACAGAGCTTACACAACGGATATTGCTATTCTGAAGCAAGCGTACCAATCTATGCAGCAGGTGCTGGAAAATGCCTGGCAAGAGCGTTCAGACAGATGCCCTGTAAACTCACCTTACGAATTGCTGATACTGGCTTCTATTATTGAGAAAGAAACCGGTTTGGCCGATGAACGTCCGCTGGTTGCAAGCGTATTTGCCAATCGTTTAGCTGTCGGCATGCGGTTGCAGTCTGATCCGACGACAATCTATGGTATTGAAAATTTTGACGGCAATCTGACTCGTACTCATTTGCGCGAGAAAACAGAATACAATACTTATCGAATTAACGGATTACCGCCAACACCAATTGCGATGCCCGGCAAAGCCTCAATTAAAGCAGCAGCAAATCCGGCACGTTCTCCGTACTATTATTTTGTTGCGGATAAATCAGGTGGCCATGTTTTCTCGGAAACACTGGAAGAACATCAACAGGCTGTACGCCGATATCAACTGAATCAAGAGTGATTATGTCAGGAAAGTTTATTGTTATTGAAGGACTCGAAGGAGCCGGTAAAAGTTCGGCTATCGCAAGTGTTGTCACGCATCTTCAGGCGAAAGGAATTCAGGTTGAAACAGTTCGTGAACCAGGCGGTACACCGTTAGCGGAATCGCTGCGGGATCTGGTAAAAAAGAAGTGGGAAGAAAAAGTCAGCCCCACGACAGAGCTTTTACTTATGTATGCCAGCCGGGTTCAGCTGGTGGATAATATTATAAAACCCGCGTTATCCAAAAACCGTTGGGTTATTGGTGATCGCCATGATTTATCTTCCAGAGCCTACCAAGGGGGAGGGCGCGAACTCGGTGATGAATTGTTGCAAAAGATCCGGAAAATCACTTTAGGGAATTTCACCCCCGATTTAACACTACTACTTGATATTGAAGAAAAGAAAGGTCTTGAGCGAGCGCGTGAGCGAGGTGAGCTGGATCGTATTGAAGAAGAAGATTTAGCCTTTTTTCAACGTACCCGGCAACGCTATTTAAATATTGCAGCTAAAGATCCGAGCATTATTGTCATTGATGCGAACCAGTCGATGCTGGATGTACATCAGTCAATATTGAGAGCAATTGAGGAGTATCTGTTTTAATGGCTTTTCCCTGGCTGCGAGAACCCTGGTTAAGATTAGTAGCGAGTGCTGAAGCCGGACGTCTGGCTCATGCTTACTACTTACAGCATAATGTTGATGGCGGTTCGACCGAGTTTATTCAGCGCCTGAATCAATTTCTGTTGTGTAAGCAACCAGGCAAAAGTGCCTGCGGGAAATGTAAATCCTGTTTACTTTACCTATCGGGTAATCATCCGGATACCTGGACTATTGATGGTGCACAAGTTAATCGAATAGGTGTTGATACGGTACGCGAATTGCAACAAAACGTAACGCAGACAGCGAACCAGAACGGATTAAAAGTCGCTGTCATACTCGAAGCGGAAAAAATGACAGAACAGGCTGGCAACGCACTGCTGAAAGTTCTGGAAGAACCTCCGGCCGATACACATTGGCTGGTTTCAACTAAAGATGCCGAGCGCTTACTGCCCACCTTAAGAAGCCGTATGCAGTGGTTGAGCATTGCCTATCCGACAACCGCACAAAGCGACGAGCAGGTGACTTTTGCAAAGCAGCTGCTGGCCGGACTACGGGGACAGCAGGAATTACCCCTGTTAAAAGATAAAGATGGCGCATTAAGCTGGCTGGATGTTTCCGAGAACTTATTAATGGATTGGTTGTTGATTAGCCAACGAGCTGCGGCTACGCGTTTGCGTTATCAGCAATTGGCGGACGAATTACAACACATCAGCAACTATGAGTGGGTCAATGTCGCGCAGCTGAGTGAATGGGTATCCGAATGCCGACAGCTACGTCAGCGATATCAGGGCTCAACGGGGATCAATTTGCCGTTATTATTAAGTTTTGCCTGGAGTCGCTGGTCAAATACTCTTTCAGCGTAGCGACTCCGTAAAACGGAGTTGTCATGCTGACGCTAAAATTAAGCCCACAATCCGCAACAGAGCTTGCTGCTCATGTTGTTCCTGAATTTCAGTCCCTTACTTTGCTGATCAACAGCGAAACAACCGATATTGCGGTAGATGACAGAGCCAGATTAGAGTTCCAATGCCCGGACATAGAAGGTAAACCTCTATGTTTAGAGGTGAGCGTGGTTTTTCGTTTTGAGGCTGGAGAACTAAAGAACTGGTTGGCTGTCGCTGTTCTGCCTTCACAGCAAGCCTTGATTCATCATCTTCGTTACCTTTGCCGCCATCATACAAACGAATATGGTAAACTCTTCCACCAACTGGTTAACGACTTTTGTCACTCAAATCAACGCTAAGTGGAGCTATCTATGTTCGTCGACTCACACTGTCATTTGGATAAAATCAACCCTGAAAAAGCGGGTGCCGATTTAAAAGAAATTGTTGCAGCGGCACGTGCGAATAAGGTTGAACACATGCTGTGTGTTTGCGTTACCCTCGAAGACTTTCCGGCCATGCAGGCCGCTGTCGCCGAATTCGATGATGTTTCGGTTTCGTGCGGTGTGCATCCTTTGTATGTGAAAGACAGTAAGACTCCAATAGCTGAGTTAGGTGCTAAATTGCGTGAGCTAACAGCACTGAATAGCGTTGTTGCGGTAGGAGAGACCGGGCTCGATTACTTTTACCATCCTGAATCAAAAGTATTACAGCAGGAGAATTTCGAGCAACATATTGAAATAGCCAACGACGTTAACAAACCACTGATTATTCATACGCGCGATGCTCAGCAGGACACCTTGTCATTATTAAGAAATGGCCATGCTGAAAAGCCTGGTGGTGTCTTGCATTGTTTTACCGAGTCTCTTGAGATGGCAAAAAAAGCCATTGATGATCTCGATTTCTTTATTTCTATTTCTGGTATCGCGTCGTTCCGGAACGCTCAGGAGCTGCGTGACACAATCAAAGCATTGCCACTGGAGAAACTCCTGATTGAGACCGACAGTCCCTGGTTAGCGCCGGTTCCTCATCGTGGTAAAGAGAACCAGCCAGCCTACGTAGTCGACGTTGCAAAATGCGTAGCTGACGTAAAAGGCATTACCTTAGAAGAGGTGGCTAAGACCACGACAGCTAACTATTATAAACTGTTCGCTAACTCTTAATTAGCTGTGTATAACCTGTGTTCTTTTTAGTTAAAGTTTTTCAAAAACAGTAAGATAAAAAATTTCTTAAAAATATTAGACATCCCTTTGATATTGTCTACACTGAAGTTTACTGAACGAATTTTATGCGACTTAATGCAGTGTTTTTGTCATGAGTTAGCGCACGGCTCAACCTTTGAGCCATTCCCCTATACCCGGAACAATCTGGATTGGTTCCGGGTTTTTTTTATCCTTTTCTTCCTGTTTCTTAACAGTTCATGGCGATCAAAAAGGCACTTTTCAGGGTACATATAGACAAACGAGTAGCACGTTCTGATAATAAAATTAACTAAGGAGTCAGTGATGAGTACAACCGTTGAAAGTAATGAACGTCCCGACTACGACGAAGTCATTCAAACCATTGCAGACTATGTTATCGATTACAAAGTAGACAGTGAGGAAGCGTGGAATACGGCTCGTAACTGCTTGATGGATACCCTGGGGTGTGGCTTACTAGCGCTGCGTTTTCCTGAATGCAGTAAACATTTAGGTCCTCTGGTTGAAGGAACCACGGTTCCAAACGGCGCTCGGGTACCGGGTACCCAGTTCCGTATGGACCCTGCTAAAGCAGCCTGGGATATAGGTTGTATTATTCGTTGGCTGGACTTTAACGACACCTGGCTGGCAGCCGAGTGGGGGCATCCTTCTGATAATTTAGGCGGCATACTGGCAACCGCTGACTATATTTCGCAAAAACGAGTGTCTAAAGGTGAGAAGCCTTTAACCATGAAAACCGTTTTAGAAGCGATGATTAAAGCTCATGAAATTCAGGGTAATTTAGCCATAGAAAACAGTTTTAACCGGGTTGGTCTGGACCATGTTGTGTTGGTGAAGGTGGCTTCTACAGCTGTGGTTACCTGGTTAATGGACGGCTCGAGAGAGCAGATTATGGCCGCTGTCTCGCAAGGCTGGGTTGATGGTCAGTCGTTGAGAACCTATCGGCACGCACCTAATGCCGGTTCGCGTAAATCCTGGGCTGCCGGCGATGCCACATCAAGAGCTGTACGTTTGGCTGACATAACCATGCGCGGTGAAATGGGAATTCCAGGGGCATTAACGGCTCCGCAGTGGGGCTTTTACGATGTGCTGTTTAATAAGACCAATAAAGACCAGCAGTTGAAACCGAAAGAGGATTGGAAATTTAAGTTTCAGCGTGACTACGGCAGTTACGTAATGGAAAATATTTTATTTAAATTGTCTTTCCCGGCGGAGTTTCATGCTCAGACTGCCTGTGAAGCTGCGGTGACATTGCAGTCAGAAGTTAAAGGCAGAATTGATGATATTGAGAAAGTTGAGATAACGACTCATGAGTCGGCTATTAGAATCATTTCAAAACAGGGGAAGCTGGCTAATCCGGCGGACAGAGATCATTGTTTGCAATACATGACTGCGGTACCGCTAATTTTCGGCGAGTTAACAGCTGATCACTACGAGAATAGTTTTCATGAAAATAACCCGGTTATTGATAGCATACGTGAAAAAATTGAAGTGCTTGAAGATAAGCAATTTAGCCAGGATTATCACGACCCGGAAAAGCGTTCTATAGCCAATGCGTTACAGGTATTCTTCAAAGATGGAACTCATACTGAAAAAGTTGTGGTGGAATATCCGATAGGCCACAGACGGCGTCGGGAAGAGGGCTTTCCTGTGCTAGAAAGCAAGTTTAAAGCGAATTTAGCGACTCGTTTCCCTGAGCCCCGGGTTAAATCGATTTTTGACCAATGCAGTCAGCAGCAATCTTTTGAAAATATTGCGGTTAACGAATTTATGGATATGTTTGTTATCTAATTGGCTTATAGAAAAAAGGCTCTTCAACTTATTGAAGAGCCTTTGCAACGGTTATTAACCGCGCCAGATAACTAGCAGAATCAGTATCGGACAAATGAACTTTACGTACCACGGCCATATCTTCCAGAATAAGCTTTTATCAATGTCTGGTGAGCCTTGTTTTAACGCTTTTAATAAATAATTTTGACGTAATACCCAGGTCAGCATAACACCGAACACTAAAGCCATTATTGGCTGCATATAAACCGTGCTAAAGGTAATAACGGCGCCAAAAAGTAACTCAAAATTATAGATTATCGTCGTGGAAATAGCGGTTACGATAAGCGCAATGATCCAGACGCCACTACTACGGTCGCAGTTTGCTTCTTCGCGTAATGCATTGACCGGTGCTTCCAGCATAGAAATAGATGAGGTAATAGCGGCAATAACCATTAGCAGGAAAAAGCCAAAAGACATAAATAGTCCAGCGTAACCTAGTGCATCAAACATCGCAGGTAATACGGTGAAAACTAAAGTATCCGCCGAAAGCAGAGTACCATCGTCTGCATAAATGGTGACGCCATTAGATTGTGCTACGAACATCGCTGGTAGAATGAGCAGGCCAGCTAAAAACGCAACGCTGGTATCAATGCCTGCTACCCAGGCTGCTGTTTTGGGTATGTTCTCGGAGTTTGAAAGGTACGCACCGTACGTCATCATGACACAAACACCGAGCGACAAAGAGAAGAATGCCTGCCCCATGGCCCGAATAATCAGGTTCGGATCGGTAATTGTTGAGAAGTCGGGAAGCAGATACATTTTCAGGCCCTGTATCGCACCGTCCTGCGTTAAAATGTAAGCGGACATGCCAATCAACAATATGAACAATAATGGCATTAATCGTCTGGACCAGCGTTCTATGCCGTTGTTTACACCAGAACGTACAACGTAAACGGTTAACAGCATAAAAAATATCATGGTAGTTATATTTCGGGAAACCGAAAACTCTGTAAACCATAGAGCAGTTTCAGGCTGACCGATTAAAACCATCAGTGGTGCCAGCATATAAGAAACAAGCCACCCCGATACAATGGCGTAAAAACTCAATATTAAGCTTAAGACAATAAGGCCGATGACCCCGGCGATAGCACCTGAGCCTCTTAAAAAGGGTCTACTGGATAAGTTACGTAATGCTTCTATTGGGTTCTGACGTCGTATACGGCCAATGGTTATTTCGGCTACCAGCATAGGATATGCCAGTAAAACAATCATAATCAGATAGACCAATAGAAAAGCACCGCCGCCATTACTGGCGGCCTGGGTAGGGAAGCCCCAAATATTACCAACGCCAACCGCTGAGCCAGCGGCAGCTAATATAAACCCTAATCGTGTTGCGAACGCAGGTGATGAATTTGCCATAATTTTTCTTATTATTATTTAAGCTGCGTCAAATTATGGCGGAGTTAATTCGCCACGTAAATTCTTCTGTAACAATTTCTGCATTTTACTCAGGCTCAAATCTTGTGACAGCAGATAATGCAATTTAGTCAGTGCCGCCTCAATGGTCATATCTGCCCCGGACACGATACCTATTTCAGCCAGAGCATTGCCGGTCGCATAGCCGTCCATATTAACCCGGCCGCGAAAGCATTGAGTACAGTTTAGAATGGTAATCCCCTGGTTAATTCCTTCTTTCAGGCTAGTCAGCAGTGCATCGTCTTGTGGTGCATTGCCGACACCGTAGCTTTGTAGAATCATGGCTTTTACCGGTTGTTGCAGTTGGTTTTTTATAATTTCAGCGGATATTCCCGGATAAAGCATGACCACACCGATTGGCTGAGGGGTCATTTCAATGACTTTTAATGGCTGGTTTGAGGGCTCTGAGAGCTCTCCTGCGTTTAACTGAATCTGGATTCCTGCTTCAAGTAAGGAAGGGTAGTTAGGGGAGGCAAAAGCATTAAATCCGTTGGCGTCTGCTTTGGTCGAGCGATTTCCCCGGTAAAGCGTATTATTAAAGAACAAACCAACTTCAGGAATAGGGTAGTTCGCAGCCACATAGAGCGAATTGAGCAGGTTGGTCTGGCCATCAGAACGC
The DNA here is from genome assembly GCF_002364295.1 of Idiomarina sp. UBA3176. NCBI lineage: Bacteria > Pseudomonadati > Pseudomonadota > Gammaproteobacteria > Alteromonadales > Idiomarinaceae > Idiomarina > Idiomarina sp. UBA3176. The sequence continues at coordinate 340,982 of NZ_DEXU01000023.1, read as the reverse complement.
AGGGCGGCTAAAGGTATCTGTGAACCAGTTACAATAACGGGTTTACTCAAATTTTGTAGCATAAAGGACAAAGCCGACGCCGTATAAGCCATGGTATCGGTACCGTGCAAAATGACGAAACCATCGTAATCGTCGTAGTTCCTTTCTATATCACGAGCAATGGTCACCCAGTCAGACGGCGCCATATTTGATGAGTCCATTAATGGTGAATATTCATTAATGGTAAATTCGGGCATTTCTTCCCGGAAAAACTCCGGCATGTTTTCAACGCACCGGCTCAGGTGTCCCGCAACCGGAACATAACCCTGAGCTGATTTTTTCATACCTATGGTGCCGCCAGTGTATGCGACATAAATCTTTTTACGAGGCAAAGTTCACTCCTGTGCTCTGCGAAATAACCGCGATAATTCTATCGCGGTTGAAGGCAGAGTGCACAGTAAGAGTAAACATTTTTAGGATCATTAAAGTTTTGTAAAACCGCAGTTTCAGATTTCACTTTATTAAGTGTACCCATTAACCAGTGTTGAGCCTCACCACCAACAGTTGGAACAGGGAGGTACTCTGAAGAGCTGTTAAACATGTTGGCAAAAAATTGCTCTTTCGATGACAACTCTTGTTGAACAATTTTTACATCGTAATCATCAATGGCAGCCAGCTCAGCGGCCGCAGCTACTGAGTCGTCAAAGTCTCCAAGTTGGTCAACTAATCCACGCTCCATTGCTTGTTTACCCGTCCAGATGCGGCCCTGAGCAACTTCATGCACGTCGTCGCGGGACATGTTGCGAGCCTTGCTGACAATAGTCAAAAAGTCTTCATAGGTGGCTTCAACCGAGCTTTGCACCAATTTCTTTTGGTACTCAGTCATTTCTTCCAGTGGATTTAAACCTTGTATCTCAGTCGTACTGACAGTATCGCTATGAACGCCAATAGCCGCCAAACTGTCTTCTAAAGTCATTAACAGGCCAAAGACACCAATTGAACCGGTAATGGTAGTTGGTGCTGCCACAATTTTATCGGCATCTGCTGCTATCCAATAACCACCAGATGCTGCCACGGTGCTCATTGATGCCACAACCGGAATACCGGCTTCTTTTGCCTGGAGGATTTCCTGACGGATAATTTCAGAGGCAAAGGCACTTCCGCCGGGGCTGTCTATGCGCAGCACAATCGCTTTCGTCTGCTTGTTATTGCGTGCTTCACGAATCAGTTTTGCGGTGCTGTCACCACCAATCATACCGGCTTTTTGCGAACCGTTAACGATTTGCCCACGAGCAACAACAACCGCGATCTGGCTACGATCTGTCGGTTGCAGACTTTCCGGGACTTCCATTTCAGTCGCCAGATAGTTGTCGTAGGTAATATGACGGAAGGTATCTTCTTCTTTGTCGTACCCGGCTAAATTGATGAGCTCGTTACGAACTTCGGTACGTGTACGCAGCGCATCAACCATGTTTGTTTCTAGCGCCATTTTGGCCATATCGCCATTGGCACTGTTAAAGGCCGACATGTAATCATCAACTTTACCACTGGTAACCAACGGATTAATGTTACGGGCCGCTGTCACATCGGTGCGGAAGCTATCCCACAAAGCTGAATAAAGAAACTCATTGGCTTCACGTGCTTCATCAGACATGTCGTTACGAATAAAAGGTTCAACAGCCGCTTTAAATTTACCGACCTTAAAGACTTGAGGCTGAACTTTAAGCTTGTCGAGTAAGTCCTTAAAGTAAAGTTGAGTGTAATCAAGCCCTTCAAATACAACTCCGCCCATTGGGTTTAGGTAAAGCTGATCTGCATGCGCTGCAAGATAATACTGATGCTGATCATAGTAATCAGCATTACTGATAATGGGTTTACCAGAGGTACGGAAATCGTCAAGAGCCTCGGCAACTGCCTGTAACTTATTGAGTCCGCTTGGGTACAAGTTTTGTAAGTTTAAATACAGTGCGCCTATACGTTCGTCTGTTTTGGCTTTCTCAATTGAGTCGACCACATCAGATAACAGAACTTCGGGGATATCATCACTGCTTCCCATAGCTTCATTCAGGAATTGACTAAAAGGATCAACCCAAGTCTTCTCTTCAACCAGCATGCCATTAGGGTTAAGAACCAGAATGCCATTCTCCGGTACTTCGATAGGATCCTCTCCGCTAAATAGACTAACGAGAAAAACCGCGAGGATTAAAAAGAATACAAGGTTCAAAATGACCTTGCGCGTACCGTTGATTATTTTCCATAAATAACTGAAGATTGAGCGCATAGTTAAATTCTCATTAGCTAATAAAAACAGGCCTTAGCATATCGAATGTGCGAGTAACAGACCAGTCAGAGAATGTAACTAACCATTACACATTGAATAAGGTGAAGTATGAATGCCGAAGAGTTATTAACCAGCCGTTCCTCCATGCCGCGTTTGAGTGAACCCGGTCCTACTATAGAGCAACTGGAGTTAATTAAGGCCGCAGCTGTTCGTGCGCCTGATCATATGGGACTAACGCCATATCAGTTTATTCAGTTTCAGGGAAAAGAGAGGCAGGTTCTGGCGGATATCTACCAGCAGGCTGCGCGTCTTAACGACTTTTCAGAAACGGTCATAGAGCAGGCTGGGCAGCTGCCATTTCGGGCCCCAATGATCATTGTTTCTTGTCTGCGTTTTCAGGAGCACCCGAAAGTCCCCCGTGATGAGCAACTGTGTACGGTTGCCTGTGCCACTCACGGCATGCAGCAAGCGGCCTTTGCACAAGGTATAGGTGCTATTTGGCGTACCGGATGGATGGCCGAGGACGACTTTATCAAGGAGCAGTTGGGATTGTCTGTGGACGACGCCATTGTCGGCTTTCTGTACGTAGGGACACCTGCAGTCCCTACGCCAATAAAGCCTCAGAAAGATTCATCACCGTTTTTTATGAACGGTAATGACTTAGTGCTGGATTAAAATTCGGCACTTTTCGGAGCCCGTGGGAAAGGTATAACGTCACGAATATTTTGTACGCCGGTGACATAAGCCACTAAGCGCTCAAAACCCAGGCCAAAACCGGCGTGAGGAACGGTACCGTAACGACGCAAATCGCGGTAGAAGCCGTATTCTTCTTTTGGCAGGTTCATTTCGTCAATTCGCTGGTCAAGAATGTCTAAACGTTCTTCACGGGCGGAACCACCGATAATTTCCCCAATACCCGGCGCTAAAACGTCCATAGCGGCAACGGTTTTGCCATCTTCGTTCTGGCGCATGTAAAAGGCTTTAATATCGCGCGGATAGTTTTTCAGAATAATTGGTGCGCCGACATGTTCTTCAGCTAAATAACGCTCGTGCTCTGATTGTAAATCCACACCCCATTCAACCGCGTATTCGAATTTTCTATCGCAGTTCTTCAGTATCTCAATGGCGTCGGTGTAATCCATGTGCACAAAGTCATTATTTACAATGGCTTCTAAACGGCTGATAGCGTCAGAGTTAATGCGTTCGGCAAAGAACGCCATGTCGTCCGGGCGCTCTTCCAGAACGGCTTTAAACACATACTTAAGCATGGCTTCGGCTAAGCCGGCAACATCATCTAAAGTGGCAAACGCCAGCTCGGGTTCTACCATCCAGAATTCAGACAAGTGACGGCTGGTGTTCGAGTTTTCAGCACGGAAGGTTGGGCCGAATGTGTAAACTTTAGATAAAGAGCAAGCGTAAGACTCTACGTTCAGCTGACCCGACACCGTTAAAAACGCTTCTTTGCCGAAAAAGTCTTCAGAGTAGTCGACTTCGCCTTTATCTGTTTTCGGGATATTCAGCATGTCCAGTGTTGAAACACGGAACATCTCACCGGCACCTTCACAATCGGAAGTCGTGATGATTGGTGTACTCACCCACAAATAACCTTCCTCATGGAAGAAGCGATGAATAGCCTGAGATAACGCATTACGAACACGCATGACCGCACCGGTAATGTTGGTACGCGGACGCAAATGCGCGTATTCACGTAAGTATTCCATGCTATGACGTTTAGGAGCCATAGGGTAGGTATCGGGATCTTCCACCCAGCCATATACATGAACTTTGGTTGCCTGCAGTTCAAATGACTGACCTTTGCCCTGAGAAGGGACAACAACACCGGTAATAGCTACAGAACAACCGGTCGTCAGTTTCTGCACTTCATTACTGTAATTGGGAAGTTCTGCCGGAACCACGGCCTGAATGGCATCAAAGCATGAGCCATCGTGCAAGTTAATAAATGAAATACCGGCTTTCGAGTCACGGCGGGTGCGTACCCAGCCCCGGACTGTGACGGTCTCATCGACAGCGACTTTTCCCGTCAGAACATCCACTACAGAAGCATACGACATGAGTTGGTTTTCTCCGAAATTTACACTATTTTGCTATAGAAAGGTTGCTATGTTACCGCGCTTTGGCGCAGACTCAAGTATAACCCCTGATAACCGAGAGAAAAATTATGAAAAGGGGATCCTTAGCGGATTTAAAGCAGGTACCATTTTGGTCCCGTGTTCTGGGATGGCTGTCTATTTTCGGCTGGTTTATCTTTGTCGTTGCCGCTATCGTTTTCAATTATGCAAAACCTGAGCGCGATACCATTTTGACTGAAATTTTTGGTATTCCTGTTCGCGAAGACTGGCTCATCACATTAGGTGACTTATTCGTTATTCTTTTAGTTATTGGCCTTTGTGTGAGTCTGCTCAGCTTTGTTCTTAATTATGTTCTTTTCCGCAAGGACAAACAGCATTTGTGGATCAATATCCTGATACTGATCATGAGTTGTTTGGGTGGCTTGTCGGTTTATTTCTTTGGTTATTAAGCCTTAATAGAGCTCTGAGTTTCAACGTAGTCTTTCATGGCAACGGTTAAACGGCTGAGCTCGTTCGTAGAAATAACATAAGGCGGCATAATATAAAGTAAGCGTCCGAACGGGCGTATCCATACCCCTAATTCAACAAAACGCTTCTGCGCAATGGCAACATCAATGGGGTGGTGCATTTCTAATACGCCAATAGCCCCAAAAACTCGTGCGTCTTTTACTGCATCACATTCAGCCAGGGGAAGAAGTTGCTGCTTTAACTGAGCTTCAATTTCAGCAACCTGTTGCTGCCACTTACCCTCAGCAATAATCGCCAGTGACTCAGCTGCAACCGCGCAGGCTAAAGGATTCCCCATAAAAGTAGGGCCGTGCATTAATGCGCCTCCGCCGGGGCCGTGACCAATGGTTTCTGCTACCTGTTTCGTGGTTAGCGTGGCTGCCAGCGTCATGTAACCACCGGTCAGAGCTTTACCAACGCAGAGAACATCAGGCGTAATTCCAGCGTGTTCACAGGCGAATAACTTGCCGGTACGACCAAACCCTGTTGCAATTTCATCCGCTATCAGTAATACGTCAAAATCGTCGCAAAGCTGGCGTATTAGCCTTAGGTATTCAGGGTGATAAAAACGCATACCACCGGCTCCCTGAACAACAGGTTCAAGAATAACCGCCGCCAACTCATGGTGGTGTTGCTCGAACCAGTGTCTGAGTTCGTCACCAGCAGTCTCTGCCCAGTCATCGTCAGGGGTTAGCCTGGGGGCTTCAGCAAAAAGCTGGGAGTTAATAGCTCTGTTAAAAAGATGGTGCATGCCGTTGACCGGGTCGCAAACCGACATCGCTTTAAACGTATCGCCGTGGTAGCCGCCTTTTATGGTTAGTAGTCGGTGCTTCTCCGGACGTTCTTGCGCCAGCCAGAACTGCAAGGCCATTTTTATGGCAACTTCAACGCTGACAGAGCCTGAATCGGCAATAAATACTCGTTGTAGAGGCTCAGGAGTCAGTTCAATAAGACGTCGAGCAAGATCAATCGCGGGTTGATGCGTGATACCGCCAAACATAACGTGGCTCATTTTATCTATCTGACGGTGAGCAACGGCATCTAAGCGTGGATTGCGGTATCCGTGAATAACAGCCCACCAGGAAGACATGCCATCAACCACCTCATGGCCGGTATCCAGAGTTAATCTGCAACCTTTTGCTGACTCAACTTTATAAGCAGGTAATGGGTTCAGCATAGAGGTATATGGGTGCCAAATGTGCTGTCGATCAAACTCAATATCGCTTTTGCTCATAAATTAAACTATTGTAAAGTATTAAACTGAAAGTATATTGACAGTGTATCGAGCTGGATTATTCTAGTCGACCATAATTTGCCAAGCACACGAGATTTACCATGCCACAAATTCGTAACGACTGGACCATTGAAGAAGTTCAGAATCTTTTGCAGATGCCGTTGAACGATTTAGTTTTCGAAGCACAAACAGTGCATCGCCAGCACTTTAACCCGAACGAAGTTCAGGTCAGTACCTTGTTGTCGATTAAAACCGGTGCCTGCCCCGAAGACTGTAAGTATTGCCCGCAGAGCGCCCATTATCACACCGGGTTGGATCGCGAGCGCCTGATGGCAGTTGAAAGTGTGCTGGCTGAAGCACAGGCAGCGAAAGAGAAGGGCGCGAGCCGTTTTTGCATGGGCGCCGCCTGGCGTAATCCGAAAGACCGCGATATGCCTTACGTCATTGAAATGATCAAAGGCGTGAAAGCATTGGGTTTGGAAAGCTGTATGACACTTGGCATGTTAAGTAATGAACAGGCAAAAATGCTGCAGCAGGCCGGTCTTGATTATTACAACCACAACCTCGATACCTCTCCGGAGTTCTATGGTGACATCATTACCACCCGAACTTATCAGGATCGCCTTAATACGCTGAATAATGTGCGAGACGCAGGTATGAAAGTCTGTGCCGGAGGCATTGTTGGTATGGGCGAGAGCGTCACCGACCGAGCCTCTTTATTAGTGCAGTTGGCGAATTTGCCTAAGCACCCGGAAAGCGTACCGATTAATATGCTGGTTAAAGTAGAAGGCACGCCTTTTGCCAAACTGGAAGACTTAGATAACTTTGAATTTGTGCGTACCGTTGCCGTAGCCCGTATTTTAATGCCAGCTTCGCATGTACGTTTGTCCGCCGGCCGTGAAGACATGAACGATGAAATGCAGGCGTTGTGCTTTCTCGCCGGTGCTAACTCAATCTTCTATGGTGAAAAACTGCTGACCACAGCGAACCCTGAAGCAGATGCCGATTTACGTTTATTCGAGCGTCTGGGCATTAAGCCTGAACAGCGCGACGGCTATGATGATGAAGTTCACACCGCGGTTATTGAAGATGCGATTAAAGAACAGCAAAACCCTGTTCGATACTACGACGCGTCTTAGTAGAGAATAGGCAGAGAATAGAGAGTGGAGAAAATCGTGTTGGGGTATGAGCAGCGGCTTAATGAGCGTAAAGACTCTTCGCTGTTTCGCTCGCGAAAGGTACGTAGCTCCGACGCTCATTGGCAATTGGATTTCAGTACCAATGATTACCTCGGCTTAAGCCAGCATCCGGATATAAAGCGTGCATTTAAGCAAGCTATTGATATCTGGGGTGTTGGCAGTACTGGCTCACCGTTACTCAGCGGTTACAGTAAAGTTCATCAGGAACTGGAAGAGTTGCTGGCCGAGTGGATGAATAAACCCAGGGCTTTGCTGTTTAATTCAGGTTTCGCAGCAAACCACGGTGTGCTGACAACCCTGATCGATAAACAACAAAAGCTGTTCGCCGACAAATTGGTTCATGCCTCAATTATTGACGGTATGCAGCACGGTGAAGGGCGTTTTAAGCGGTTTCCACATAACCAACCTGAACCAGTTGTTAGCAAAGCCAGTCCGTGCGACTGGCTGGTGACCGAAGGTGTTTTTAGCATGGACGGAGACGCCTGTGATTTAAACCTGTTGGCTTATTTAAAGCGCAAGTATGATCTGAAAATTATGCTTGACGATGCGCATGGAATAGCCGCGTATGGCGCTGAGGGGAAAGGCTCATTAGTTGCGGACTCCGCTGTTGCCGATGTGATAACCGGCACCTTTGGTAAAGCGTTGGGCGTCGGTGGAGCCTTTGTTTGTGCCGATGATGATGAAATTGAAAGTTTAATTCAGTTTTGCCGTGATTATATTTATTCCACTGCGATGCCGCCGGCTCAGGCCGCTGCAATAAAAGCCTCTGTAGAAATTGTACGCAGCGCAGAAGGCGATGACCGCCGCGGAAGACTTGCTGAGCGCATTCAGTATTTTCGGGAACAGCTGAAACAGCGCGGTTTAAAAACGATAGAATCAAACTCGGCCATACAAACATGGTTATTTAACTCCGATGATGACGCGCTAAACATGGCAACAGAACTACAGGCTCAGGGGTATTTATGCAGCGTTATTCGTCCGCCAACAGTACCTGCGGGAAGCTCCCGTATCCGTTTTAGTTTAACGTCAGAAATGTCGACGCCCGAACTTGCTCAATTTTGGAGTCGGGTAGATAGGATTCTTAGCCAGTTATGAAGTCTCCGTTATGAAATCTAAGTTATGAAACCTCCGTTATGAAAATAATGAATTTTCAACAGGCTGTTGCGCGGCAGTTCAATAAGGCGGCGAAATACTACCACCAGCACGCGAGTATTCAGCGCTTAACAGCCAGCCGGCTATTAAGCCTCGGGCCGGCTAATGTGAATCAGGTGCTTGACGTTGGCTGTGGTCCCGCGTCAACGACAGCAGACCTCTTACTCCGGGCAAATCATTATCTTGGTGTTGATATTGCTCCGGCTATGTTGTCTAAAGCTGCCGCTGATTATCCGGAACTGAGTTGGCTTAATGGCGAGTGGGAAGCTTTGCCAGTAGCTGATAATTCAGTCGACTGGCTTTTCGCTAATTTGTCTATGCAATGGGTCGATAATTTGCAAAATGCGATGAGTGAAGCTTATCGAGTTTTAAAGCCGGGTGGGGTTGTAACCGTTAATACCGTTATTGAGGGCACTTTCAACTCTTTCACAAAAAGCTGGAATGCAGTGGACGATTTGCAACATACGCACCGCTTTAAATCTGCAGAGAGGGTGCAGAATGAAGTCGACTCAGTTAACTGGCGTCATTCAGAATTCGTGACAGAAGAATACACCCAGTATTTTGCCAGTGTCCGTGAACTTATAGGCAGTATTAAGGGAGTTGGTGCCAACTATGTGAGGCGAACTGATAACGCCGGACTGATGACGCGCAACCGCTTACAGCAGTTGGAAAATGCCTTCGAAAATCATAGAACTTTGCAGGGATTGCCACTTGAATGGTCAATTCTTAATATTAAATTAGTTAAGTAGCATTGAGTTTAAGTTGATATGAACACTTATTTTATTACCGGAACGGACACTGATGCAGGAAAAACCGTTGCAGCATGTGCTTTTGTTCAATACTTAGTAAAGCAGTCGCAACAAGTTGCGGTAATGAAGCCAGTTGCATCCGGTTGTCATTGGCAAAACGGGCAGTTGGTGAATGAAGATGCACTGAATTTAATGCGTCAGTCTAATACTTCCTTTGATTACGATAGAGTTAATCCTTATACCTTTGAAGCCGCAATTGCGCCTCATATTGCGGCAGCAGACAGTGGCGTGGTCATAGACAAAGAACGCCTGTTGAAAGCGGTAGACTGGTTTCATGAGCGGCCAATAGACAGTTTAGTGATTGAAGGTGCCGGTGGCTGGCAGTTACCTCTGGCTTCCGGACTGCGTATGCCGCAAGTGGTAAAGGAGGTTAATGCGAAAGTTGTGCTGGTGGTCGGGTTAAAACTGGGTTGCCTGAACCATGCGTTGCTTAGCCTGCAATCAATAAAGCAGGAAGGTTGCGATGTTGCAGGTTGGATTGCCGTGCAAACGGGGCCGGAGCCGATGCCGCGACAGGCCGAGAATCTGGAGTCGCTACGTGAGTTGATGGGCGAAAAAGAGCTCGCTAGTATTCCTTATTTGCCAGGCTGGACAGAGGAAGATTTGAGCATTTATTTCCATAAGTAAGATTGAAATACGACTAAATACCCCCACATAACTTAGCAGACTAAGTTCCCCGGAGTACGAGCAATGAAGAGAATTTTGCTGTTTTTAGCGACTAACATGGCCATTCTGCTGGTTGTTAGCGTGGTCTTTAATATTGTGATGGCGGTAACCGGCATTGATGCACAAGGGTCAGTGGGTTTACTGGTGTTCTGTGCGCTGTTTGGTTTTGGTGGTGCGTTTGTATCGCTCTGGATATCACGCTGGATGGCAATTCGTTCAACCGGAGCCAGAGTCATAGAAAAACCACAGAACCAGTCTGAAGAATGGTTGTTCCGTACCGTTCAGCAACAGGCGCAAAAAGCAGGGGTTCCTATGCCTCAGGTCGCGGTTTATCAATCGCCGGAGCCTAACGCTTTTGCTACCGGGCGCAGTAAAAATGCTTCATTGGTTGCGGTCAGTACCGGACTATTACAAAGCATGAATGCTGACGAAGTTGAGGCGGTTCTTGCACATGAAATGAGTCATATTGCTAATGGCGATATGGTGACGCTGACCTTAATCCAGGGCGTGATAAATACGTTTGTCATGTTTTTTGCGCGGATCATTGCCAGCGCGATAATGCGGGGCGGTGATAACCAGCGGGGCGGTGGGTTCGCCTATTATGGTGTCGTGATGTTGCTGGAAATCGTATTTGGCGTCTTAGCCAGTACCATTGTCATGTGGTTCTCTCGTCAGCGTGAGTTCAGAGCAGATGCCGGGTCCGCAGATTTAGTTGGTAAACAAAAAATGATTGCTGCTTTACGTCGCTTACAGCAAGGCAAAGAGTCGGAACTCGATGGCACTATGCTGGCGTTTGGTATTAAAGGAAAACGCTCAACTATGTCGAAATTGTTTATGAGTCACCCGCCTTTAGAAGAACGAATTCATGCTCTTGAGCAACGGCGTTAGTCGTTGCTTTTCAAGGGATACAGAGGTACATTCTTAACTCTTACTCACCGATAAAGCGGATAAATTTTTGTTATGGCCCAATGGAGTGCGCGCAGTTGGCGCGATAAGCCAATAGAACAACAACCGAAGTATTCCGATCCGTCGCAGTTGCAGGCAGTAGAACAGCAACTGAGTCAGTTCCCGCCACTGGTGTTCGCAGAAGAGATACGAGCGTTAAGAAACCAGTTAAAGAATGTCTGCGTAGGAGAGGGTTTCCTGCTGCAGGGCGGCGATTGTGCAGAGTCGTTTAGTGACTTCAACGCACCGAAAATTCGTGACACTTTTAAGGTCATTCTGCAGATGGCCATTGTCATGACGTTTGCAGGCTCCTGTCCGGTGACAAAAGTTGCACGCATGGCCGGGCAGTATGCGAAGCCGCGCTCTAGTGACTTTGAAACCATTGGCGACCTCAGTCTGCCCAGTTACCGTGGCGACATCATTAATGGCTCAGAGTTTGAGGAAATGGCTCGTCAACCTGACCCTGAACGCATGATTAAAGCTTATCATCACTCCGCAGCGACCATGAACTTGTTGCGAGCATTTGCGCAGGGCGGTCTGGCCAACTTGCACAAGGTGCATAAATGGAACTTAAGTTTTATTGCCTCTAATCCGTTAAAAGAGCGTTACCAGAAAATAGCTGAAGAAATTCAGTCGGCGCTGCGCTTTATGGAAGTATTGGGCATTAACTCAGAGAATAACGCGGCCATTCACGAGACTTCGCTATTCACCTCGCATGAGGCATTGTTATTGCCTTATGAACAAGCTTTAACCCGCACTGACACATTAACCGGTTTGCCGTATGACTGCTCAGCGCATATGGTCTGGATTGGTGAACGTACTCGTAAGTTAGATCAAGCTCATGTCGAGTTTATGCGCGGCATTCATAACCCAGTTGGAGTAAAAGTGGGCCCAACCATGCCAGGGGATGAGCTCATTCAGTTAATTGACGCATTGAACCCTGACAACGAACCCGGACGTTTAACATTAATTACTCGTATGGGCGCCGATAATCTGGCTAATAAATTGCCCGAGTTAGTGCGCCGTGTAAAACAGGAAGGTCGCAACGTGGTCTGGTCAAGTGACCCCATGCATGGCAATACGATTAAGGCTGATAATGGCTTGAAAACCCGGAATTTTGACGCCATACATAAAGAATTAAGACATTTCTTTGCGATCCATCAAGCTGAAGGCACTTACCCTGGGGGCATCCATCTGGAAATGACAGGTGAAGATGTTACAGAATGTACCGGCGGTGCCTACCGTATAAGTGAAGCAGATTTGTCCAGTCGTTACCGGACTCAATGCGATCCACGACTGAATGCCGATCAAGTGCTAGAATTAGCGTTTTTAGTCGCAGAATCATTAAAAGCAGCTCGCAACGGCGCGGGTTGATCATCCCCTTTAACCGAATATTTAAGAGGTAATTTTTTATATGTCGCAACAGGTAGAAGTGTTATTTGAAAACTTGTGGCAAGATTATTTATCGCGTACACCTTCAGCAAAAAAGGTGCATCAAATTTTAGGCGAAGGGCATCCGATCGTTAATGATCATGTTGCTTTTCGGACTTTTGATATCAGTCCTGTTGGTCTGGAAGTACTGGCACAACATTTTCTGGACTTAGGTTACAAAGAGGGTGGTGACTACCACTTTGAAGCGAAAAAACTGCGTGCAAAACATTTTGAGCATGAAGACCCTGAATTGCCAAAAGTATTTATCAGCGAATTAATGACGGCTGAATTTTCTGATGAACTGCAGAGCAAAGTCAAAGAGATGGTGGCTCAGATTTCGGCTGAAGACACTAAAAAGCCGGACTTTCTTTATTCGGGTACGCACTGGAAAGTCAGTTATGCCGATTACCAGTCATTGCTCGAAGAAAGTGAGTACGCTGCGTGGATGGCTGCATTTGGCTATTGCGCTAACCACTTTACGGTCAGCGTTAACCAGTTACCGGGCTATAAAACGCTTGAGCAGGTAAACCAGAAGTTAAAAGACAATGGTTTCAAACTGAATACGTCTGGCGGCGAAATCAAAGGGTCTCCGGACGTTTATCTGGAACAATCATCAACTATGGCTGACCGTCACCCAGTTGAGTTTTCTGATAAGACTGTTGAGATCCCCAGTTGCTTCTATGAGTTTGCTAAGCGCTACGAAATTGAAGACGGCAAACTGTATACTGGCTTTGTTGCAGCGTCGGCGGACAAAATTTTTGAAAGCACCAACGCGAAGTAAAGTGTAGCTTCTCAGAATATTAGGGCGGCATTAATAACGGTGCCGCTCTAAGTTTGTTTTAGCCAAAATTTTTGCGGCTATTTCTTCTACTGAATAATGGGTTGAGTTGATAAAAGGTACTGCCTCCCGGCTATAGAGCCTTTCAACTTCCGCTAGCTCAAACCGACACTGCGCCATAGAAGCGTATTGGCTGCCTTCCCGTCTTTGACTTCTAATTTCATGTAAACGCTGTGACGACAAGGTCAATCCAAATAGCTTATGACGATATTGCTTAAGTTCTTTAGGCAATTGCAATCGTTCAAAGTCGTCATCGTCGGTCAGAGGGTAGTTGGCAACTTTAATTCCGTATTGCATGGCCAGGTATAAGCTGGTCGGCGTTTTCCCTGTACGCGACACTCCAATTAAAATCAGGTCAGCTTTATCCAGTTGATTCAGGCGCTTCCCGTCATCGTTATCCAGAGCATAATTAATCGCATCTATTCGAAAGTTGTAGTTTTTATGTACACCATGAGTACGGTGTGTTTTCGGTTCCGCCTTAACACCCAGCTCTTTTTCCACCGGAGCAATAAAGTGGTCTAAAAAGTCGTAACAAATGCCTCCACAGTCGGTAATTTTTGCTTTTAGCTTCTCGTTAACGAAAGTATGGAAGATTAAAGGCGGCTCACCACTGTCGGAAACGGCTTTTTTTATTGTTTTACACACCTCATTTGCTTTTTCCTGATTATCGATAAAAGGTAATGTTTTGTGCTCAAAATTGACCGGGAACATGGACAAAAGCGCGTGGCCAAAGGCCTCGGCGGTTAATGCTGTACCATCTGAAATGTAAAATGCATAGCGCACTGGCAAATCTCTTTTTAACCGATTGTAGGTTCGATATTAACTTGTTGGGCCACAGCGTGTAAAATAGATGCCACTTCCATGCCGAAAAATCAATTAAGGATTGTGACGTGCAAGAATACGTAGTTTGGTACCAACATCTGGGAATGCAGGACGTAAACCGAGTGGGTGGCAAAAATGCCTCGCTGGGTGAGATGATCAGTAACTTAGCCGGAGCAGGAGTTGAAGTGCCCGGTGGTTTTGCAACAACGGCTGATGCCTATAACCAGTTTCTGGAGCAAAGTGGTTTAAACGATCGTATTCACGATTTGCTCGACACGCTTGATGTTGACGACGTACAGGCCTTGGCTCAGGCTGGCAAAAAAATCCGCCAATGGATTATTGATACGCCTTTTCAACCAGAATTTGAAGCAGCTATTAAAGACGCTTTTGCTGAGTTAAGTGAAAACAACGACGAATTTAGCTTTGCGGTACGCAGTTCAGCGACGGCAGAAGATATGCCGGATGCTTCATTTGCCGGCCAGCAGGAAACCTTCCTGAATGTACGTGGCTTAAGTAGTGTAATGGAAGCCATTAAACACGTGTTTGCTTCATTATTTAACGACCGCGCTATTTCCTATCGCGTTCACCAGGGCTACGACCACCGCGGTGTTGCGTTGTCGGCTGGTATACAACGTATGGTACGTAGTGACATTGCCTCTTCCGGGGTTATGTTCAGCATTGATACAGAGTCAGGTTTTGATGACGTGGTTTTCATTACCTCATCTTACGGTCTTGGTGAGATGGTCGTGCAGGGGGCGGTTAACCCAGATGAATTCTACGTACATAAACCAACCTTAAAAGCAGGGCGCCCTTCAGTATTGCGCAGAACTCTGGGCAGCAAGAAAATTCAAATGATTTTCTCTGACGACAGAGAACATGGAAAACAGACATTAATAGAAGACATAGAAAAGTCGAAGAGCCTGACCTTCTCGGTAACTGACGAAGAAGTCGAAACACTGGCTAAGCAAGCTCTTATCATTGAAGAGCATTATGGTCGTCCAATGGACATTGAGTGGGCAAAAGATGGCGTCGACGGCAAGCTGTATATTGTCCAGGCACGTCCTGAAACGGTTCAGTCAAACCAAAAAGGGCAAGCCATTGAGCGTTTTGCGTTAAAAACTAAAAGCGACGTTGTCTGCACAGGGCGCGCTATTGGCCAGCGTATTGGTCGTGGTGTTGCTCGTGTTCTGAATGACATTAGCGAAATGGATAAAGTGCAGCCGGGCGATGTATTAGTTACCGACATGACCGACCCTGACTGGGAACCAATTATGAAACGTGCGGCGGCCATTGTTACTAACCGCGGTGGTCGTACTTGCCACGCAGCGATTATTGCACGCGAACTGGGCATTCCGGCGGTTGTTGGTTGCGGTGACGCAACTGACCATATCAGTAATGGTCAGGCCGTTACGGTTTCTTGTGCCGAAGGCGACACCGGTTATATCTACCAGGGTGAACTGGACTTTGATATTACCGAATCACAAATTGATGCCATGCCGGATCTACCGTTAAAAATTATGATGAACGTGGGTAACCCGGACCGAGCCTTCGATTTCGCCAGCTTACCTCATGCCGGTATTGGTCTGGCTCGTCTGGAGTTTATTATCAACCGGATGATAGGGGTTCACCCTAAAGCCTTGCTTAATTACGACCAGCAAAGCGACGAATTGAAGCAGACGATTGATAGCATGATGGCCGGCTACAGCAGCCCTCGCGAATATTACGTAGCGCGTTTAGCCGAAGGAATTTCTACCTTGGGAGCCGCATTCTCTCCAGAACGCGTCATTGTGCGCATGTCTGACTTTAAGTCGAACGAATACGCGAATCTTATTGGCGGAAAACAGTATGAGCCGGGTGAAGAGAACCCTATGCTGGGCTTCCGGGGCGCGTCGCGTTATATCTCAGAAGAGTTCCGGGACTGCTTTGCATTAGAGTGTGAAGCAATTAAACGCGTTCGTAACGATATGGGTCTGACCAATATCGAAATCATGATCCCGTTTGTCAGAACTCTTGAAGAAGGGCGTAAAGTAATTGAACTTCTGGCCGAGCAGGGGCTGGTTCAGGGCGAAAATGGCCTGCGCGTTATTATGATGTGTGAACTGCCTTCTAATGCTCTGCTGGCCGATGAATTCCTCGATATCTTCGACGGTTTCTCTATTGGCTCTAATGATTTAACCCAGTTAACTTTAGGTTTGGATCGTGATTCCGGTGTTATCGCGCACTTATTTGATGAGCGTGACGAAGCTGTGAAGAAACTGCTGGCAATGGCCATTCAAACGGCGAAGAAACGCGGTAAGTACGTTGGTATTTGTGGTCAGGGCCCGTCGGATCATCCTGATTTTGCAGCCTGGTTGGTTGATCAGGGCATTGATTCGGTATCGCTGAACCCGGACACCGTTATTGAAACCTGGATGTACCTGGCGGAAAACCTATAAGTATGACTGTATTACCTGAGATTGCTGCTGAGAATGCGTTACCAGATGACTACCGGCACTTTATTGAGCAGGTAAGAAGCTCAGAGTTTGCAGGTGAAATTGACGTGAGTTATTCGGGCCGTTTAATCGCGGCCACGGATAACAGCGTTTACCAAAACCTGCCTCAGGCCGTTTTGTATCCTCTTAATCAAACCGACCTTGTATTGCTGATGAAGCTGGCAGGTCAGGAAAACAATAGCAGTGTGCAGTTCTCTCCCCGTGGAGGTGGCACCGGTACCAATGGCCAGTCTTTAACTTCTGGTATTGTGGTGGACTTAAGTCGCCACATGAATAAAGTGCTGGAAGTTAACCCTAAAGAGGGCTGGGTGCGAGTGCAGGCCGGGGTGGTAAAAGATCAGCTAAACGATATTTTGCGCCCTCATGGCTATTTCTTTTCACCTGACTTATCGACCAGCAACCGTGCGACTCTTGGCGGGATGATCAATACCGACGCATCCGGTCAGGGCTCCTTAGTTTATGGTAAAACCAGCGATCATATTCTTGGTTTAAAGACTGTGCTGCTTGACGGTTCTGTACTTGATAGCGGACCGGTTTCGCTTGAACAGGCCGAAACTGTTGCACAGCAGGATAATCGCATTGCCCGAATTTACAGACAGATTATTGATACCTGTGTCGGTGAAGCTGAGAGTATTCGTGATAAATTTCCGCCGCTGAATCGGTTTTTAACCGGTTATGACTTGAAACATGCCTATAACGCCGAGCAGCAAAAGATAGATGTTTCGCGAATAATTGCGGGCTCAGAAGGAACCTTAGGGTTTGTCAGTGAAGCCCGGCTGAATATTACTCCTATTCCCAAACACCGGGTGTTAGTGAACGTAAAGTATTCAAATTTCCAGGCTGCTTTAGAGAACTCGCCTTTTTTAGTTGATGCCAAAGCAACCTCAGTAGAGACAGTTGACAGTACCGTACTGAATCTTGCACGTCAGGATATAATCTGGAAGTCAGTTGAACCACTATTGTCTGATGTTGAAGGTCAGCGAATGGATGGCATCAACATGGTTGAGTTCACGGGGTTAAATCAGGAAGAAATAGACAGCAAAGTTAACTCTTTAACCCAACGCCTGGACAAGCTGATTAAAAGCAAAGACAGCAAAGGTGTGATTGGCTATCAAGTCTGTGATGATTTACCCAGTATCCAGCTTATTTATGCGATGCGGAAAAAATCGGTAGGCTTGCTGGGCGCAACTAAAGGACGCCGTAAACCCGTAGCTTTTGCTGAAGACACCGCTGTACCGCCGGAGAAACTGGCTGATTTTATTAACGAGTTTCGTGCTCTTTTAGACGCTAACGGCCTGCATTACGGCATGTTTGGGCACGCAGATGCCGGAGTTTTGCATGTGCGCCCGGCACTGGATTTGTGTGAGCCTGAAGATGAAGTCATGCTCAGACAAATCAGTGATAAAGTTGCCGAGCTGACACAAAAGTACGGTGGACTCATGTGGGGCGAACACGGTAAAGGGTATCGCTCAGAGTACGTACCGGCATTTTTTGGTGAGCATCTCTATACCGAATTGCAAAAAATTAAGGCCAGCTTTGACCCCTTTAACCAGCTAAACCCGGGGAAAATCTGTACGCCGTTTAACACCAATGCCGAGCTTATTTCTGTCGATGCCGTTAAGCGCGGCTTCTTTGATCGTCAAATACCGGTGGCTACACGCGACAGCTATAAAAATGCGATGGACTGTAACGGTAATGGCTTGTGCTTTAATTACGATCCTAAGTCCGCTATGTGCCCCTCTTATAAGATAACGCGGGACCGTCGTTATTCTCCTAAAGGGCGGGCAGGGCTTTTGCGTGAATGGTTGCGGTTAACTCACAACGCCGGCTATAACGCGGCTGAAAAGCCAGAATCATTGGGCTTTGCCAAACGCCAGCTTAACCGGTTTACCGGAAAAAATGACTTCAGCCACGAAGTGAAAGAGTCCATGGACAAATGCCTGGCTTGTAAGGCGTGTACCAACCAATGCCCAGTCAGTGTCGATGTGCCGACGTTCCGTGCTCGTTTTTATGATCATTACTACAGTAAATACGCTCGTCCGTTAAAGGACTATCTGGTCAAAGGTATTGAAAAGACCGCGCCGATAGCGAGTAAGTTTCCCCGGTTGAGCAATTTACTGATTAATAATCCGTTAAGCCGGTTTGTGCTCAAATATGGTATTGGCTATGTCGATACGCCGTTATTCTCAACGCCCAACTTAAGAACCGCCTGGCGTCGAAACGGGTTTATTGAGTTAACCACAGAGCAGATAATGAGTTTGACCGAGGATGAGAAGTCAAACTCGGTGGTTATTGCGCAGGACCCGTTCACAACCTTCTACGAGGCCGATTTGGTTCTAAAACTGGGTCTGCTTATCAAAAAGTTAGGTTACACACCGATTTTACTGCCGTTCTTAGGACATGGTAAAGCGCAGCACGTAAAAGGCTTTATCAGCGACTTTGAGAAAACAGCCGAAAAGGTGACCGAGCAGTTAAAACCTATTTCTGATGCTGGTATTCCATTAATTGGGCCCGACAGCTCTACAGCATTGATATTCCGGGACGAGTATCGCAAGGCGAGCGATGGTCAACTACCAGAAGTTAACGTAATGACGATTGTAGAATGGCTTAATACCTTGAACTTTGATGATATCAGTTCATTCAGTACCAGCCGCTACGGTCTAATGCTGCACTGTACCGAACAGAGTTTCGTACCTGAGTCAGCTAAACAGTGGCAAGCCTTATTTCAAAATCTGGGGCTGAAGCTGAATATTGTTAATGTGGGCTGTTGCGGCATGGCCGGTACATTTGGTCATGAGAAACAGAACCAGGAAGACAGCCGGGGACTTTATCAAATGGGCTGGCAACAAGCGGTTCAGGAGTATGGAAGCAGTGGAGTACTGGTTACTGGATTCTCGTGTCGCTCACAAATAAAACGGATAGAAAAAAAGCGGGTGAGACACCCGCTTGAGATAATCTTACAAAGCCTGAGTTAACTCAGGCTTTTTATTTGCAGTGACGTTTACTGCTTACCTTTGGCGATAATTTCGCGAGCCATTTCATCAGCGACTGTTCCGGTAGGGCGGTCTTCGTCCTGTGCCCGGGCAAAAAGCTGATCTAAGGTATCGTATATACCGCGCACACGTTTTTCTGTTTCTTCCACAGTAAAGTTGGCGGCTTCTGAACAGATATGAATAACGCCACCGGCATTAATCACGTAGTCCGGAGCGTATAAAATACCCATATCTTTAACGGCTTTATCATGTTTAGGGTTAGCTAACTGGTTATTCGCGCTGCCGGCGATAATTTTGACTTTAAGTTGCTTCAAAGTCTCATCATTGATGGTGGCACCTAAAGCGCATGGTGCGTACACGTCAGCGTCTACGCCATAAATTTCATCCAGACCAACAGCTTTCGCGCCCAGTTCTTTAACGGCACGCTCGATGGCTTCTTCGTTAATATCGGTAACAATAAGTTCAGCACCGTCTTCTGCGCAGTACTTGGCGAAAT
Organism: Idiomarina sp. UBA3176; assembly: GCF_002364295.1. Lineage (NCBI taxonomy): Bacteria > Pseudomonadati > Pseudomonadota > Gammaproteobacteria > Alteromonadales > Idiomarinaceae > Idiomarina > Idiomarina sp. UBA3176. The sequence continues at coordinate 321,048 of NZ_DEXU01000023.1, read as the reverse complement.
CGTAGCCAACAGCACCCAGACCCTGAATGGCAATTTTAACACCTTTAAGATCTTCGCTACCTAATTTGTGTTTTGCTGCCGCTTTAAGACCAAGGTAAGTACCCAGTGCTGTATGAGGTGAAGGGTCGCCGGCTTTATCGGCCGTGCCTGCAACGTAGCTGGTCTCTTTTGCGACCATACCGATGTCTTCAGTACGAATGTTGACGTCTTCAGCGGTAATGTAACGACCACTTAAAGACTCGATGAAGCGACCATAAGCGCGGAAGAGTTCTTCGCTTTTGATTTTTTTCGCGTCGCCGATGATAACCGCTTTACCGCCACCTAAAGGCAGACCTGCCATTGCACTTTTATAAGTCATACCACGAGACAAACGCAGTACATCGGTGACCGCTTCGGCAGAAGAAGCGTAATTCCATAAACGAGTACCACCAAGGCTTGGACCTAAGGTTGTATCGTGGATGGCAATAATGGCTTTTAAGCCTGATTCCTGATCATGACAAAACACCACTTGCTCGTGGTGATCAAATTCGGGATGCTCGTATAGAGACATGAGTTTCACTTCCTCATTGCTTCAAAAATTGCGCGAACATTACCATTTAGATAAGGCTCGCGCTACTTTAAGATGTGAATAAATTTAGGTATTTAAACGGGCGTTTATCAACTCTTGTTTACACAGAATCACTTAAGATTCATCAATGTATAAGTAGATGATTCCCTGGTTAATTGTTTCGGCAATGAGCTCATACTCGGCTGGTGATTTCGCCAGCTTAGCTAGTTCTTCAAGAGTTTCAGAGCCTTGCAATTGCGCCAGCCATTCCGCTGTAGTTAAAGCTTCTTGTGAAACGTGAAAAGCTTCACCATTGCCGTAAAACTGCGTATCGCTAAGTTTTAAGAAACGGGCACCCGAAGCTTTTTCAATAAACGCATTTTGTTGCGCGAGCAGAGTCGGAATTTGCTCAGCGGTGGTCGGCAACTCTGGTTCGGGAAGAGGGCGTTTAGACTGGGAAATGATTTTTGCTAGTAATGCATCAGTGCCTTCGCTTGCCAAAGCATCTTTTAGAAACTGCTTTAATGCACTTAGCTGTTTTTCCTCAATAATCCATGAAACGTCTTTGCTGCTAAGAGTTGGGTCCTGATAACGCTCCTGCATTAACTCCTGTTGCATCGCAATATCACCTAACTGCAACAGTAGCTCGGCTTTCGATGGAGCACGAAAGCCAACAGAGTAGTTTAAAGATGGCTCCAGCGAAACTCCGTCATGAGGACACCCAGCAGGAATATATAAAACGTCGCCGGCAGTCAGATGCTCATCGATAACCGCTTCGAATTCACCTTTTATCTGACAGAGATCTTCCGCAGGCTGATGTTCCTGCATTGCTTGTCGGTCGCCAACCCGCCAATGCCGGGAGCCTGCGCCCTGAACAATAAAAACATCGTACTGATCCAGATGAGGGCCGACACCGCCGTTTTCACAGGAAAAACTGACCATAACGTCATCAATGCGCCAGTCGGGCAGAAAGCGGAAAGGTGTTATCAATTCACCTACGTCCGGTAGCCACTCGTTTACTGACTGCACCAATAAAGTCCAGTCGGTTTCTCCGAACTTTTCGTAGTCCTCAAATGGACCGTGAGTCACTAACCAACCCGACTCAGTGTCCGCCCGAGATTCAATAACCCGCGAGTCAGCGCCTTCTTCCATCGCCAGTCCAGCCAGAATTTCAGGGCTGACAGGGTCGGTAAAATCAGCAAAGCCCTGTCGGATAAGACAAGGCTTTTTCTGCCAGTAATTTGCTAAGAAGTCGTCTTTATCAAAAGCTAATTTCATACAAGATCATCAACAAATTGAGTAGCACGGCCAATATAATTAGCCGGAGTCAGTGCTTTCATTTCGTCTTTAGCTGCGTTAGGTACGTCTAAAGAGTCAATAAATTTCGCCAGATCATCGCTGGTAATGCGCTTACCACGAGTTAGGGTCTTTAGCTTCTCGTATGGCTTTTCAACACCGTAGCGGCGCATAACGGTTTGCACCGGCTCTGCCATTAATTCCCAATTTTCATCCAGCTCAGCCGCTAAACGGGCTTCGTTCACTTCCAGTTTACTCAAACCTTTTAAGGTAGCCTGGAATGCGATAACAGTATGGGCAACACCCACGCCTAAATTACGTAAAACGGTTGAGTCAGTCAGGTCGCGCTGCCAGCGTGAAATAGGCAATTTCTGAGCTAAATGCTGCATAACAGCGTTTGCAATACCCAGGTTACCTTCGGAGTTTTCAAAGTCGATAGGGTTTACTTTATGAGGCATGGTTGATGAGCCAACTTCGCCTTCAACAGTACGCTGTTTGAAGTGGTTCAATGCAATATAGCCCCATACGTCACGATCAAAATCAATGAGTACGGTATTAAAACGAGCTAATGCATCAAAGTATTCAGCAACATAGTCATGCGGCTCAATTTGCGTTGTGTAAGCGTTCCAGCTCAACCCTAATGAAGTAACAAATTGCTCTGAAATGTAGTGCCAGTCAACGTTAGGGTAGGCCGCCAGGTGCGCGTTGTAGTTACCGACAGCACCATTTATTTTACCCATAACGTCTACAGCTTTAAGCTGTTCCAGCTGACGTTGTAAACGCACGGCAACGTTTGCAAATTCTTTGCCCATTGTGGTTGGCGTTGCCGGTTGCCCGTGTGTACGGGCCATCATAGGAACGGTTTTGTGTTCTTTCGCCAGTTCTTTAACCCGGTCGACCAACTCCTGCATCATAGGCAGTAGTACTTCATCGCGAGCCGTGTTCAACATTAAACCGTGAGAAAGGTTGTTGATGTCTTCGGACGTACAGGCAAAGTGAATGAACTCGGAAACTTTATTCAGCTCTTCGTTATCTGCCACTTTCTCTTTCAGAAAGTACTCAACCGCTTTCACGTCGTGGTTGGTGGTACGTTCAATAGTTTTTATGCGTTCAGCGTCGTCGACCGAGAAATTCTCAACAATAGAGTTCAGTATCTGTGTTGCTTCTTTACTTAGCGCAGGTACTTCTTTAATACCGTCAACGTCGGCTAATAATTGTAACCAACGAACCTCAACAGTCACTCGAAATTTAATCAGTCCGTACTCACTAAAAATAGGACGTAACATTTCTGCTTTTGAGGCGTATCGTCCGTCAACAGGTGACACCGCCGTCAAGGAGGAAAAGGGCAACATAAACTGGCTCTCCGAGGGTTAATTAAATCGTTAATTGTTACTTGTTACTGGTTATGCGACATGCAGCAGTTGCTGCGCTGTATCTAACATTTTCTTTCTAGAAAACACGAAATGACGACGCTTGCCGCCTACTTGCTGCCAAAGCACGGCACTGCGAATGCCAGCTAGCAACAAGGTTCTAATATGGTGTTGATTTGAGTCGCGTTTTAAAAACTCCGGGTTACCATTAATGCGAATGGGTTGTCCCAGGGGACTTATCAGTTCGCGATAAATTCCAGCCAAACTTTGCTGAATGCGGTAGTTTTCAAACTCAAACTCTTCTTTTTGACGTTTTACCTGGGTAATACGCTCGCCCAGTAAATTGAGTATATCTGGTTGCTTTAAGAGCCTTCTGGATAAATGAATGAGGCCTATCAGATAGCGGGTAACCTCAATGTCCTTATTTTTATTGCTGCCGGCCTGGCGAATAAACGCCTGGATACCGGGTTTAATGTTGTCCAGTCCGCCGTAAATATCTTCGATATTGTCCGGGTTTTGCTGTAAAAGGCTGTGCACTAAGGTATTGCTAATAGATTCCGGGTAAAGCTCTCCGCTGCGAGCCAGCTTCTGCACAGCCATAGCACTTAACGACATGCCAGCTAAGGCAATTACCCGTTGCTGCCATTCGTTCATAGCTTGACCTCAAAGTCTGTAATGCGTTGTTCAATAATGCCGCCACCTAAACAAACATCATCGCTGTAGAATACCGCAGACTGTCCCGGAGTAACTGCTGCGACCGGTTCTTTAAATTGAACCTGAAAGTCACCGTTACTAAGCGGCGTAACCCGGCAGGGAATGTCCTGCTGGCGGTAGCGCGTTTTCACCGTGCAATCGAAGGCCTCCGATGGGGCGCTTCGACTAACCCAGTGCAGTTGTCCGGCAATAAGGCCTTGAGAGTATAGACGCGGATGTTTCTTCCCCTGCGCTACAATTAAAACGTTACGTTCGACATCTTTGTCGACAACATACCAGGGTTCGCCAGAATTATCGGCCATGCCACCTATATGCAGACCTTTACGCTGACCCAACGTGTGGTACATCAGGCCTTCGTGTTCGCCTAAGGCTTCACCTTCAACCGACTCAATGGGCCCGGGTTTAGCAGGCAGGTACTGCTGCAAAAAGTCCTTAAACTTGCGCTCGCCAATAAAGCAAATGCCGGTTGAGTCTTTTTTGTCGGCCGTTACCAGACCTTGTTCTTCAGCAATTCGACGAACTTCTGGTTTCTCCAGTTCTCCGACCGGGAACAGAGTTTGTGCAATGTGCTCGTGGCTCAAGGTATACAAAAAGTAGCTTTGATCTTTATTACTGTCTAAGCCGCGCAGCATTTCCCATTTGCCATCACGCTGTTGACGACGCACATAATGTCCGGTCGCAATATAATCGGCATCTAATGCTTCAGCGGCAAACTCAAGAAAGGCCTTAAATTTAATCTCTTTGTTGCACATAATATCGGGATTAGGCGTGCGACCCGCCTTGTATTCTTCCAGAAAATACTCGAATACATTGTCCCAATATTCTGCAGCGAAATTGATTGTGTGCAGCTCAATACCCAGCGTTTCACACACTTTTTCAGCGTCAGCTAAATCGTCGGAAGCAGCGCAGTATTCGTCAGTATCGTCTTCTTCCCAGTTCTTCATAAACAGGCCTTCTACCTGATAGCCCTGTTGCATAAGAAGGTAAGCTGAAACCGAGGAGTCGACGCCCCCGGACATTCCGACAATGACTTTTTTACTGGCATTTGACATAGGTTGACCCTAACTGACTATAGCTCCTGAATTGGCTGCGCATTCTATCATTTTAGCGCGCACGAGGGTAGCTCAGGAAGTTACCAAACTGGTGGTTCTGAACGCCATTCGCCGGGCTGCATTGTTTTTAACTGAAAAGGACCCACAGCGGCCCGTATCAGGCGAAGGGTAGGTAACCCAACATGCGCTGTCATACGGCGAACCTGGCGGTTTTTGCCTTCGCGAATTTTAAGGCAAAGCCAGCTGTCAGGAACGCTTTTGCGCTCACGAACGGGAGGGTTTCGTGGCCATAAATTCATTGGTTCAGGCATAACGAAGGCTTCAGCTGGGCGGGTCATTCCGTCGTTTAACTCGACACCGTTCCTTAATTGCTCTAACTGCTCTTCGCTTGGGTTACCCTCTACCTGCACCCAATAGGTTTTCCAGACTTTGTACTTAGGGTTAGCAAGGCGAGCCTGATAAACGCCGTCATTGGTTAGCAACAACAACCCTTCGCTGTCTTTATCAAGACGTCCGGCGGGGTATACGTCGTTATGGGGAATGAACGGCTTTAAAGTCTGGTCGCCTTCTTCTCCGGTAAACTGAGATAAAACGCCGTAAGGCTTGTTTAGTAAAACCAACTTGGGGTTTGCCGGTCGTTTTGTCTGCGATTTCATGACTGCCTCAGATTGTTCTGTCGATTTAAATTGGATCGTACCAGAGGATACTCTAGTATATCGGGCGCTAGTTTATCTTACTGATCAAAAAAGTGTGGGAATTTCTGTGGATGATAACAAAGTAATAATTGGTGGTTCATTAGTTGAATCGCTTAAAGGAAACTATCAGCTGTCGTTGCGGCAAGTTTTTGAACAGGCTTTTAACATTACCAAATCAAACTTGACCCCGTTAATTGGTGGCTTTTTGGTTTTACTGGGTATTAATGTGGTAATGGTACTCATTTTGATGAACGTGTTTTCGATTGAGAGCCTGCAAACATCAATAAAACTTCAGTACTTTTCCAGCATTATACAAGCTGTAATCAGCGCTCCTTTATTAGGTGGCTTGATGTTAATGGGTATCAAGCACAGCGTCGGTATTGGCACAAAAAGCGCAGATGTTTTTAACGGTTTCAATGTGATGTTCCCTTTAATTGCTGTCGCTCTAATAAGTACTTTGTTAAGCATTGTAGCCAGTCAATTATTTGGGTTGATTCATCCAAATATTTCTATTTTGGCGCAACTTTATATTACGGTTATTTTGACCCTCGCCATGCCATTAGTTATTGAGCGAGGAGTTGGCCCGTTAAACGCCTTGTACTATTCAATAAAAATTATCCATTTCAAGCTGCCTAAATTTATCTTGTTATTTTTGATTCTTGCGGGCTTGTTACTTCTGGCCATTATCCCCTTCGGGCTAGGACTTATCTGGATGTTACCAATGATTTATAACCTTATTGGAGTGGTCTATAGAGAAGTCATTGGCGTAACAGTTATTGAGAAACCCAAAAAAGACAGTTCGTCTGAGAATATTTCGGCTTGAGGACTACATGCGATTATTAACCATATTACTATTTATTATACTGAGCGTAGCGGCATTACTTTTACCCTGGCTTATTAAAGATACCGAGGTAGAAACACCTGAACAGTCAGTCACGGCTCATTTACCGGCAATTCCTGAAGTGCCGGTTCAAAGAGACTTACCAGATTTTATGTCGATGACCGATGTTACAGAAAAGAAAGAAGAATTCTTTCGCTTTTTACTGCCTTTGGTGGAGGCCGAAAATATACGAATATTGCATGACAGAGCATACCTCAAGGCAATTCACGAACGATTTAAAAGCAATGAACTGACCGAAGCGGATAAAAAACGAATAGCAGATTGGATAGAGTATTATCGACTGGAAGACGATATTGCGATTGATGAAAATTTATTTGGTTTGTTGAAGCGCCGTATTGATATTATTCCAGAAATGATGGTGCTGGTTCAGGCTGCAAATGAGTCAGGCTGGGGAACTTCCAGATTCTCACGTCAAGGTCTGAACTTATTTGGCCAATGGTGTTACTCCAAAGGTTGCGGCTTAGTTCCTAACCAAAGAGATGACGATGGGCGCCATGAAGTTGCGCAGTTTGATTCTGTTAACGCTTCCGTAAAAAGCTATATGCGCAATATTAATACTCATGGCGCTTATCTCGATTTACGTTTGCTGCGAGAGCAAAAACGCCTGGATAACGAGGACATACTGGCAAGAGATTTAATTACCGGCTTATCAAGCTACTCTGAACGAGGAGAAGAGTATATTGATGAACTCCGCGCGATGATTCGTATCAATCGACCCATTGTGAAACGAGTCAGCGAGGAATTGAATACGCCGGAAGTTCCGCAACCAGAGTAAAGTTTAAGCGAAATTATATTGGCATAAACATAAGAGAGGCTCAATTCAGAGCCTCTTTTTGTATCTGGTTTAGGCCAAATGTTTGATGGGAATATTGCTGGCAAAAACAGGACTCTCTTCAGTTTCAAAGTTTGAAGTAAAGCTGTCAGTATCAAAAGCTTTATCGCCATTTTCATCAGCAACGCCGTCTGCGGTAACGGCCTTAAAATCAAACAGGGCACTGTCGGCCAAATGTGAGGGTACAACGTTTTGCATTGCCGTAAATAAGCTTTCAATTCTGCCCGGAAATTGTTTGTCCCACCCGTTAAGCATTTGCTTTATTTGTTTTCTTTGCAGGTTTTCCTGAGAGCCGCATAAGTTACAAGGGATAATAGGAAACTCCATTGCAGCTGAGTATTGTTCTATATCCTTTTCACGGGCATAAGCCAAAGGGCGAATAACTACATGCTCACCATTGTCACTGGCCAATTTTGGCGGCATAGACTTTAACTTGCCACCGTGAAACATATTCAGAAAAAGGGTTTCAATCATGTCATCGCGATGATGGCCAAGAGCTATTTTAGTCGCTTTTAACTCTTTCGCTGTGCGATACAAAATGCCTCGTCTAAGACGGGAACATAACGAACAGGTTGTTTTTCCTTCGGGAATTTTGTCTTTTACGATGCTGTAGGTGTCTTCTTCAACAATTTTGTAGTCAACACCAAGCTTATCCAGATAGGCCGGAAGCACATGCTCCGGAAACCCGGGTTGCTTTTGATCCAGGTTGACCGCAACCAGAGAAAAGCGAACAGGAGCAACTTTTTGCAGATAGAGAAGGGTGTCCAGCAAAGTGTAACTGTCTTTGCCGCCTGACAGACACACCATAATATGATCGCCGTCTTCAATCATGCCGAAATCTTGTATGGCTTTTCCCGCATCGCGACGAATACGTTTCTGTAGCTTGTTGAAACTGTATTTATTTTCACTGGCCATAGTGGCTCCTGCAACCTGTGTCATCTGGAAGTTCTGAGGAGCCGGATTATACCTGAGGCATTAAACTCAAGCGAGGGGACTGACAAAGTCTTCTGGTTTAATTGCCAGCACGTCACAATTTAACTGGTCCAGTACGTGTTCAGCTGTGTTACCTAATAAGGCGGCGCTTAACCCCGTGCGGCCAATGGTGCCTAATACCACCAATTCCGCATCGAGTTGTTTTGCTGCTTCGGGAATAACCTGTTCCGGCAAACCTTGCGACAAATGCTGGTAGTGGCTGGAAATGCCGTAATCACGTCCCAGCGCGGCCATACGGTTCACGTGGTGCTGCTCGAGTGCATCGCTGTATTCGCTGACATCAAATTCAGGAATCTCCACCGCTACGTTAACCGGAGCGCTGGGGTAAGCATTGACCAGGTGCACACTTGCATTCAGTACTTTGCTCATGGACTGCGCGTGTTCAATAATACGTTTATTTAACTGTTGGTGATGTTCTTCTTCAGAACCGGTATGAACGGCAGCAATGATCTGCCCGTGGCTTGGCCACTCATGTTCTTTAACCAGCAAAACCGGGCAGGGGGCTTTTCGTAACAAGTGCCAGTCAGTTGGTGTGAAAATTAAATTCTGGAAGCTGGCACTGACCTGAGTACCTTTTATTATAAGGTCGTGCTTGTGTTTTATTGCTTCTTTAATAATGGCTTCAAAAGGTCGGTTATGCCAGACCACATCAATATCAATGCGAACCGAATCGGTATCAAATTCGCTCAATACGTCGGTTAACCAGGCTCTTCTGTCCGCTATAAGATTTGAACGCATAACGTCGCGTTCCTCACTGGATAGCATGGTTGTCATTTCGTAAGAAAAGTCATAAATAGACAAAAACAGCGTTAATCTGGCATCGCTCAATCTAGCCATATGTAAAGCGCGTTTTAATGCTTTGTGCTGCTCATCTGCAGCGTCTATAACAACTAAAATATGACGGAATGCGTCCATACTGACCTCGTAGTTAATCTATGTTCATTGTTAAGATTAGACGAAAGCAGAACGCTTTGCAGGCTTTATTAGAAAAAAGGTTTGATTAAGGTCAACATGCTCCATAAAGCATAGATTATTAGCAAAACACCCATAGCTGTACGCACGCCCTGGGCGCGTAAAAAGCGGTGCAGGAATTGACTGAAATGTCCGGCGGCTATCATCGCCGGCAAGGTTCCCAGACCAAAAGCAGCCATGGTTAGCGCTCCACCGCTAGCTGAGCCACTTAAAGCTGCCCAGCTGAGGGCACTATAGACCATGCCGCAGGGTAACCAGCCCCATAAAGTCCCGGCAAAGAAGGTGGCAAAAATACCAGGCTTGTTTCTGAGTTTTGCGGCCAGAGGCTGTATTTTCTGCCAAATTGGACGTGCTGACTTTTCCAGATACACCAATCCTGAAAACCATCCGGTAAAATACAGTCCGAGCAAGAGGAGAAAAGCAACAGCTAACCAGCGAAGAATGATTGTTGTATAACCACCTTCCGGAGCAAACAAGCCAATAGCTCCCCCGACCAAAGCTCCAATAAGCATGTAAGAACAAACCCGGCCTAAGTTATACAGCCAGACATGGTAGGGGCGGGTATTAATGCCCATGGCACTGGCAATGCCCCCGCACATCATTAAGCAATGCCCGGCACCGGCCAGCCCCATCAGCAAGGCTGTAACTAAATCAGCGCTTGGATTTATCGGATTCATCATCAGCGTTATTGGTGTTATCTTCGTCGTCCATCAGAATATTGAGTCCCTGACGTTCAATGTCCTCAAACTGGTCGGAACGTACCGCCCAGAAAAAGACCGCAACAGCGATAATAACGAAAATTATAGCGATGGGAATTAATGCGTAAATTACACTCATTTTCGATACAACCTTAGAGAGTTTCCTATTACCAGAAGAGAACTAAGCGACATACCAAGTGCTGCTGCCCAGGGAGCAATCATACCGATAGCAGCTACAGGTAATACAGAAACATTATACACCAATGCCCAAATGAAATTCTGTTTCATAATCTGGCGTGTTTTGAGAGCGCTTTCTATTACCACTTTAATTTGATTCAGGGATTCAGACATCAACACAACATCGGCTGCCGTTTGCGCTAAATCAGATGCTTGAGAAAACGTCATTGAAAGGTCGGCTTTTGCCAGAACCGGGCTGTCATTAATGCCGTCGCCAACCATCCAGACCGTATGCCCAGCTTCTTGTTGAGCTGTGACAAAAGCAAGCTTTTCTGCTGGTTTCAAGGCACTGTGATATTCAGGTATACCCAGTTCATGAGCCAGAGACTGAACTCTTGATTCGCTATCTCCGCTTAGAATAATGGGTTGATAACCGTTGTCTTTTAACCAGTTAATGGTTTTAGCAGCATCTTCTCTTATTTGATCTTCCACTCTGAACTCGGCCAGGATGCGTTCTTTACTCGCAATGACGACCTGGTGCTTGTTAGTCGATTTAAACTCCGGATGCCACTGCTGAATGTAAGTTTCACTACCTGCGCGATATGACTGACCGTTGAATTCTCCTTGCAGGCCAAAACCCATCTCGTTAGTGACATCCTGAAATGACGCCGGGGTGTCCGACAGCTGGCTTAAAGGAACCGAAAGAGGGTGTTCGGAAAAAAGCTCCAGTCCGCTAATCAGTTCATCAACGGTGTTAGAGTCTATGTAGTCATTTCGCTCAACCAGCCGAAACTTTCCCTCCGTTAGGGTACCGGTTTTATCCAGACACACTTTATTCAGTTGTTTAACGGACTCAAGGACATCCGAGCCTTTTAATAAAATACCATCTCTGTTTAGTCGATGAATGATGCCAGTTAATGCTGTCGGTGCCGCGAGAGACAAAGCGCAAGGGCAGGTGGCAACTAAAACAGCCAAAGTAACCCACAAAGCATGATCTGGCTGGATCCACCACCAGCTAAAATAGGTAATAACTGCAACGGTTAAAATTGCAGCAATGAAATAGCCCGCCAGTTTATCGATAACTTGCTGTGCCTTGGGTTTAACCGCTAAAGCAGAATCCTGCATTGCGATAATGCCGGCCAAAACTGTTTGCTGAGCAGTTGCTGTTACTTTTATCCGTATTGGAGAGTGTTGATTAATACTGCCGGCAATAACCGCGTCTCCAAGTTTTTTTGATCTGGGCAGGCTTTCTCCGGTCAACAAGCTTTCATCAACCTGAGCTTGTTTATTCAGTAATTCACCGTCTGCAGGAATAGTCTCACCAGCTTTCACACGAATAATGTCACCGGTTTCCAGCAATTTAATAGCAACGGATTCATAGCCTTCGGGAGTTTCACGGTTAGCCAGCTTAGGCAGTAAGGTCAGACGGTTAGTGGCAAATTTCAATGCTCGTTCTTTTGCCAGTAACTCCAAAAAACGGCCTGTCAACAAGAAGAAAGTAAACATGGATATGGATTCGAAATAAACCTCACCCGTATTGGTTATTGTCGCGTACACACTGGCACTGTAGGCGCCTAATAAGGCGATACTGACGGGAATATCCATGTTCAAACGCGATGCCTGTAAAGCTCTTAGGGCACCTGCATAAAAAGGTTGTGCGCTATAAAGAATAACAGGGGTCGCGAAAACCAGACTGACGCTCCAGAGAAAGCGTTGTAAGTCAGGTGATAAGTCGCTGACAACGCCGAAATACAGCCCAAAGGCAATCATCATAACCTGCATAGTAGCAATGCCCGCTACGCCTAATCGACGGATATAACTCTTTCGCTGCCTTGCATATTGTTGCTCGGCTTCATTGGGCTGGAATGGCAGAGCCTTGTATCCAATATTGGCTAAAACTCTTAAAATATCGCTTAGTTTTAATTGAGCAGGAGACCAGCTAACCTGAACCCGGCGGCTGGTAACATTAACCACCGCTTTTTGTATACCTTTAAGGCGCAATAGCTCACGTTCAATTAGCCAGCCACAGGCGCCACAGGTAATGTTCTCTACGGTGAGAGTTGCCAGCTCGGTGTCGGCTCCCTCATGCCTTACAAACTCTTTTTGTAAGTCAGGGTTGTCGTAGAGATTTAAATCATTTAATTCTTCAGGAAGAACGGGAGAGTCCTGTAATTGAGATGTGTCTCTGTGTTCGTAATAAGCGTGCAGGTTGTGCTGAATGATGGTTTGTGCCACAGCTTGACATCCAGCACAACAGACCGGTTTCTCAGAACCTTTGTACTCAACAGCAAGATTAACCCCTTTGGGAACCGGCTGCAGGCAATGAAAACATTCCATTCAATCAAACTCCGTATAATAACGGACGAAGTTTAGTCAACTCGGATTTTGGTAGTTGATATTTTTCGCTTACTTTCCAGACTTCATTAAAAGGCTCAACGGTTATGGTCCATTTGCCCTCTATCTCTTCAGGAATATCTGCTCGATAGGTACCATCTGAAGCAACCGTCAACATGCGGGTAAAGTCTTTTTCATCTTGTGTAGCGTGAATAAAAAACACTCGTAGAGCAGACAGTTCTTCCGGCTGGCCAGAAGCATATTTAAGAGTAAACAGGCCTTTATCAGCAGTAAACTCAAAAGAGATATTACGGCGTTGTGCTTCTTCAACATGCTCGATAATTGCGTTGATGGTTTTGCCGCGTTTGTAGTAGTCATCAACCACCATGGAAACGCCGCCCTGAGATACGGACAGATAAATAATAACGCCACAGACGATCATGACAGTAACGGGGAGGGAAATAAGAAACCATGGCCAGAACTGCTTATACCAGGGTTGAATCATAATGAGACCTCATACAAAAAGCCCCGCCGTAGCGGGGCTGTGTTTACTAGGTTTTATTCGTCGTTAGATAAGCTGTAGACATAAGCTGAAATAACGTGAATTTTATCTTCACCCAGAATGTTTTTCCACTTGGGCATAACACCGTTACGACCATGCTTCAGAGTTTCTTCAATTTTATTAATTGAACCACCGTAAAGCCAGACATCGTCAGTTAAGTTTGGCGCGCCAAGCTGCTGGTTACCTTTACCATCCGCTCCGTGACACGCACTACAAACTGCGAAGTTTGCTTTGCCGGCTTCGACTAAATCGGCATCACGTTCACGACCACTTAAGCTGGCGACATAGTTTGCTAGTTCATTAATTTCTTTATCGCTGAACTGCTCACCAAATGCCGGCATATTGCCCTGGCGTCCTTCACGCAAGGTGGTTTTTATATTGCTTGGTTCACCACCATATAGCCAGTCGTCGTCAGTCAGGTTAGGGAAACCTTGACCACCCATCGCGTTCGAGCCATGACACTGCGCACAGTTTTGCAGGAACAAACGTTGACCAACATCTAGCGCATCTTCATTTTTAGCCAGCTCTTCAATTGGCTGCTCTGCAAATGCGGCAAAAATAGGGCCATACTTTTCTTCCGCCGCACGAACGGCACGGTCATACTCAACAATCATCCCTTTTTCATGGGCTTCTTCCATTGCCTGGCGAGACTCTTCTAAGGATTGAACATCCTGGTTTGAGCTTTTCCAGTCTAGCAAGCCGTTGAAGTTCCCAAGCCCGGGGTATAGAGCCAGATATATAAAGCCCCATACAAAGCAGGCCCAGAACAAATAGGTCCACCATTTAGGAAGAGGGTTGTTTAACTCTACAATCCCATCGAATTCGTGGTCCATTTCCTGACCTTCTTCGATGTGAGTGTAATTTTTCATGTTCCAGCGCAGTAGCCAAATTAATACCACTAAGGTGGCCAGCGTTAAAACAATTATCCATGCACTCCAGAAGCTACTCATCTTTCTTCGACTCCGGTTTGTCGCTGTTATCTATTGATGATTCGTCCTCAAATATAGAATTAGCCGCATCATCAAATTGTTTTTTTGTACGGCGACTGAACGCCCAGGCCACGATGGCAATAAAAATTGCCAGTATGATCAGGCTGAACACGCCGCGCCAAGTTCCGTAATCCATTACTTATCAGCCTGCTGTAGCGTTGTGCCAAGAGATTGTAAGTAAGCGATAAGCGCCTCCATTTCAGTCTTACCCTGAACGGCTTCTTTTGCACCGGCGATGTCCTTGTCTTCGTAAGGAACGCCCAATGTCCGCATAACTTCCATCTTCTTAGCTGTGTATTCACCCGTTAGCTTGTTTTCTGCAAGCCAAGGGAACGCTGGCATATTAGATTCAGGAACCACATTACGAGGGTTCATTAAATGAACGTGATGCCATTCATCGCTGTAACGGTCACCCACACGAGCCAAATCTGGACCCGTGCGCTTAGAACCCCAAAGGTGAGGGAATTCCCAAACGTGCTCACCAGCTAATGAATAGTGTCCGTAACGCTCCGTTTCTGCACGGAAAGGACGAATCATCTGGCTGTGGCAGTTGTTACAACCTTCGCGCATATAAATATCGCGACCTTCAAGCTCTAACGCGGTGTATGGCTGCAAACCTTTTATGGGTTCATTGGTCTGGTTTTGAAACAGTAGGGGAGTAATTTCTACTAACCCACCGATTGAAACCGCAATGATCATTAAAATTGACAACCAACCTAAGTTCTTTTCAACAAATTCGTGTTTAAAACGACTCATTATTCTCTCCCTCAGGCAGTTTGTACGACGTTGCCTGCAGCTGTCTCACGACGGCCGGCACGAATTGTCTGATAACAGTTATAAGCCATCAGCAACATACCAATTACAATGAAAACACCACCGATAAAACGGCCTGTCCAGAATGGGTATGATGCCTGAACACTCTCTACGAAACTGTAAGTTAAGGTTCCGTCAGAGTTTGTCGCACGCCACATAAGACCTTGCATCACACCTGAAATCCACATTGAGACGATGTAGAAAACAACGCCAATAGTGTGCAGCCAGAAATGAACGTTCACCAGCTTAATGCTGTGAATTTCTTTCTGGTTAAACAGGCGAGGTACCAGGTAGTACATGGAACCGATAGTGATCATAGCAACCCAGCCTAAAGCACCTGAGTGTACGTGACCCACAGTCCAGTCAGTATAGTGAGAAAGTGCGTTCACTGATTTGATTGCCATCATCGGGCCTTCGAAAGTCGACATGCCGTAGAATGACAGAGAAACAATTAAGAAACGCAAAATTGGGTCGGTTCGTAGCTTATGCCATGCACCAGATAATGTCATGATACCGT
Organism: Idiomarina sp. UBA3176; assembly: GCF_002364295.1. Classification (NCBI taxonomy): domain Bacteria; kingdom Pseudomonadati; phylum Pseudomonadota; class Gammaproteobacteria; order Alteromonadales; family Idiomarinaceae; genus Idiomarina; species Idiomarina sp. UBA3176. The sequence continues at coordinate 305,586 of NZ_DEXU01000023.1, read as the reverse complement.
TAATCATGCCGCCCCATGAAGGCACGAACAGGATAACAGACATGACCATACCGACCGACTGAGTCCAGTCTGGTAACGCGGTATAGTGTAAATGGTGAGGTCCGGCCCATATGTATAAGGAAATAAGTGCCCAGAAGTGAACAACCGACAAGCGGTAAGAGTAAACAGGGCGCTCAGCTTGCTTCGGTACAAAGTAATACATCATACCCAGGAAGCCAGCGGTCAGTAGGAAACCTACCGCGTTATGCCCGTACCACCATTGAACCATGGCATCGACAGCACCTGAATAGATTGAATAAGACTTCATAAACGACACTGGTAAAGCGAAGCTATTCACAATATGCAGCATGGCGATAACGATAATGAAACCACCGTAGAACCAGTTAGCCACATAAATGTGTGATGTTTTACGAATAGCCAGTGTGCCGAAGAAGACGATTAAGTAAGCCACCCAAACGACAGTAATTAAAATGTCGATAGGCCACTCAAGCTCAGCGTATTCTTTCGTGCTGGTAAGACCCATAGGCAGAGTAATAACTGCTGCCACTATAACGGCCTGCCACCCCCAGAAAGTGAAAGCTGCCAACTTGTCTGAGAACAAGCTCACTCTACACGTTTTCTGAACAACATAGTAAGAAGTGGCAAAAAGAGCGCTGGTACCAAACGCGAAAATAACAGCGTTTGTATGTAGCGGGCGAAGACGGGAGTAGGTTAGCCAGGGAGTATTGAAGTTAAGCTCTGGCCAGACAAGCTGGGCAGCTATCAATACGCCTACAGACATACCGACGATACCCCAAATAATCGTCATGACAGTAAACTGCCGGACGACTTTCATATTATATTCGATCGGTTGTTGTGGAATTGTTTGACTCATCTTTTAAATCCGCAGTGATGTAAGATCAGGAAAAAGGTGACTTTTACCAGACAGACACAATCCATGTAAAAGTGCATTTATTTTACGTCTTGTGAGTTGAAAGGTACAGGGGAGATTACCAGTATCCCCTGTATTTTTAAGGTTATTTTGTCTTAAACCGACTGACAAGTTGACTCAAATCAATACTGTTTTTACTCAAATCCCGACTGACTTCAGCAACGCGTGTATTAGCGTCCTGATTGGCTTGAGAAAGGTCGGAAATGCCAGTGATATTCTCGTTCAGATCTTTAGTTACCCGACTCTGCTCGTCGGTCGCAGAAGCAATTTGTATATTCATGCTCGATATATTCGCAACGGCTTCCTGAATCTGACTTATCGCTTGCTCGGCTTTCAGAGCCTCCTCGTTTGTAGAGGACGAGCGACGTTCAACATCGCTGATGATCTGGCTCACATCTTTAATCGCACCCTGGATACTTTCCACAATTGAAGAAATTTCATCCGTTGAATGCTGAGTTCTGGTTGCCAGCGTTCGAACTTCATCGGCAACGACCGCAAACCCTCGTCCGGCATCGCCAGCGCGAGCAGCCTCAATAGCCGCATTTAACGCCAGTAAGTTGGTTTGTTCTGCTATAGCAACAATGACGCCGAGTATGTTTCCTATTTTGTCAGAGCCGTCTTGCAGTAAGCGGGCTTTTTCGCCTGCTTTACCCAGCTCAGAGGTTAGTGCTTCAATATTATTAACGGATTCTCGTACGATAATAGCTGAGCGCCCAGCTTCTTCGTCTGCCGTATTAGCCGAGTCGGCAGCCTGACGAGCGTGATCAGCAACTTCTGCAGCGGAGGACGACAGTTCGGTGATGGCTGTCGCAACAGAACTTGTTTGCGAGCTAAGTTCATCACTTTGACGGCTGCTGGTACCCGATAACTCAGTCAGTTGACTTGCAGCTTCGCTCTCATTTTTGGCACTTTCCTGCACACTTTGAACAAGTTGCTGAATTTTATGAACAAAGGTGTTGAATGATTTTGCTAGTCGGGCAAGCTCATCAGAACCCGATTCATTCAGTCGTCTAGTCAAATCGCCTTCGCCTTCGGCGATGTCGAACATAGCACTATTAATGGTTTTTAAAGGGCTGGTGATACTGCGTATGATGACAACAAATAACAAAAGCAGGGGCACGGATAAAACAACGGCTAAACCAGCTAATTTAAAAAACTCCTGCCATAGAATAGCGGTAATGTTGTCGCTGTACTGTCCTGTACCAAGGATAATATTCCATGGTTCAAAAACTCGTATCCGGCTGACTTTCGCGACGAGGTTATTGGCATCACTGCCTTTTTGCCAAACGTATTCTACTGTAGCTTCGTTGGCCGAACGTGCTTTGCGAACCATTTCCTGGAAAAGACGTGTTCCTTCAGGATCCTCATAGCTCATTACATCCTTACCAACTAATTGTTTAGTAAAAGGATGCTGAACCAGAATTCCATCACGATTCAGTGTGAAAATGTATTCGCTGCCTTCGTATCTAATCTCGTCGAGACTGGTATAAGCTTTAGTTTTTGCTTCTTCCTCAGTCAAATTACCGTTTAGGTATTGCTGGTGGTAATGACTGACCACACTGTGAGCAGTATCAAGAACGGAATCGAGCTTACGTTTCTCTTCCTTGACCAACAGGTTATTCAGTAAGAACATCATAAAGGCTACCATCAGGGCAGTCCCCAGAGCGGCGATACCCAATAATGATATAAGTCTCTGTGTGATACTTAACTGCTGTACGATTTTCATTAATATTCCTTACTCAATCGTCGGAAAGCTTTCGTAATAGGCTATCGGCAGTTTACAAAATCTTTACAGCAGAAAAGTAGCTTAATAATGTTTATTTTTCTAGGAATTGATCTTTCTCCCTTTAAGTACCAACGCCGATAAAGCTGGCAAGGTAAACACAGTAACTAATGCTGCGCCGATTAAACCAAACATCACAATAGCACCAACGCCCCGGTACAATTCCGTGCCGGCTCCGGGTATAAAAACCAGAGGCGCAATACCGCATAGCGTGGTTAAGGTGGTAATGGTTATCGGGCGGACGCGCGACAGCAAACCTTCCTGAACCGCCTCTTTAAGTGAGTAGTTCTCTTTATCGCGAAGATAAATTGCCCGCTCAATGACCAGAATAGGGTTGTTAATGACGGTTCCCATAAGAATGAGAAAGCCGAGCATGGTAATCATGTCAAAAGGCTGACTCAGTGGCTGTAACCCAACAACGGGTAAAAGCTGGCCAACACCGTTCATAAGAGCCAACCCAGCAATACCCGCACTTATTCCCATTGGTATGGTTGCCATTATCAGTAGCGGATCCCCCCAGTGCGCAAAAATGGCGACCATCAGTAGGTAAATAATGGCTATGGAAATAACATAGTTTTCACTTAGTGCGGCCTGGGTTTCTGCTAGTTGGTCAGCGGCACCGGATAACTGAGTCGAAATATCTGCTGCTATAACACCTTGATCCCGTAAGTGCTTTAAAACTTCTGAACGAACCATCTCAACACCGGACTCAAGCGCAACTGACTCTGGAGGTATTATATTTAAGGTTACCGTGCGCCTGCTGTCGACGCGACGCGACAATTTCGCGCACCTCACTAATTGCATTTAGTGCCACTGACCGGCCGTTGACATTAAGTAGCGGCAAGTCATCTAGCATTTCCGGCGTTACTTCCGTACCTTTGTTGCTATACAGATACATATCAATTTTGTCGTCACCCTGGAAGTATTCACCGACAAAAGCCCCGTCAGTTAATGCGGAAACAGCGTAACCAAAACTGTCTGCGTCCAGACCTAATTCACTCATCCGTTCCCAGTCAGGGCGAACCTCTAATAAAGGTTGGGCAAGAGTAAGAGAGTTCGGTGTGGATTGAATTCTGGGGTCATCGAAAACCTTTTGCGAGCGATCATATATAGCTCGTGCGGCCGCATAAACTTCGTTGAGCTCTTGTCCGCCAACGTCGACATTGATACTACGGGTGCCACCATCGTTACTGCTGATAATAGAGCCTTTAGCTGCAAAGGCACGCATGCCGGGATAGCGCTCGTAAACTTGAGTAATGACTTCCATTAGCTCATCAATTCGGCTTTTATCCCGGGTTTCGGCAATAATTCGAATATTCGACGGAGCGACGCTTAAGCTCATTGTTTTTAGCGCAGGAATAGTGACTCCCGAGCGAGTAACCTCATTATCTTCCGTCGTTAATGCCGGGTCGAAAATGTCACGTATTTCGTCTCCAATCGCAGACATAGTTTGCAAGTTATAGCCGGGTGGGGCGCTCATAGTGGCAAAAGTTTTAGCTTCTTCCCCCTCAGGCAAATATTCCGCAGGGGGCATCAGAAACCACCAAATGGCCACCACTGCAACAAAGGTCACTCCAACAGTACTGAGTTTTGATTTTTTAGAACGTAAAAGCCGACTACTGATAGCTTCGATTCGGTTGGTCAGTTTGTCTGTTACTTTGGTTTTTGCCTGCGCAGGAAAATAAGCGGCGAGTAAGGGCACTAAAGTCACAGAAACAAACATCGAAGCAATAATGGATGCCGAAATGGCAATAGCAATATCGGAGTACAATTGTCCGGCTTCCTGAACAATAAAGAGAATTGGCAGGAAAACCATGACAGTAGTCAGGGTAGAGGTAAGTACCGCGGTCCAGACTCGTTTCACACCTTCAATTGCTGCTTCTTTAGGGTTCAGTCCTTTACGTCGTTCCAGCTCGATACTTTCTAACACCACAATGGTGTTGTCCAGCGTCATGCCAATAGCAAATGCAATACCAGCTAATGAAATGACGTTGATGGTTCTGTCCAGCAGCAACAGCCCCAGAAAGCCGGCCAGAGTACAAATTGGAATACCGATAACCGCAATTAAAGTGGCGCGAGCGGAACGCATCAAACCATACATAACCAGAGTTGCGAATAGGGCGCCTAACAGTAAATTCACTAAAACATTCTGAACCGAGCTTTCCACATAACGAACATCATCAGAGTTTAGTGTAATTTCCATACCGGCCGGTCGCAGCAACTCCTCGTTAATGCGCTCAACTTCGTCCAGCACGGCGTATTTTATATCGATAACATTTGAGCCCAGCTCACGCTGAACTTGAAGGCTTAGCACCTGCTGGCCTTTAAACCAAGACTCACTGTTCAGTTCAAAGTGATTAAAGTCGATCTCGGCGACATCTTTTAACCGAACCAGACTGTCACCGGTTCTGCGGATAATGGTATTTTCTATTTCTTCAAGCGAATCAAAACGACCGACAGTGCGCAGCAGGAACCGACGTTTACCTTGTTCCAGTTCTCCGGCCGAGGTATCGCGATTACGTCCGCTTATTGCGGTTCTGACATCATCAACCGATACGTTGTATTGAATCAGTGCATCTTTATCCATAAGGATACGAACTTGCCTTTGCGCTCCGCCACTAACATTCACTTGCGAGACGCCAGCAACTGAAGACATTCTTGGGCGAACGTTGTCTTCAATGTAATCGCGCATCATGATCATGTTGATATTTTTAGGGTTATCCTCAATTGGTGCTACCCGAAAGTACATAAACGCATTACTGGAAAAAGAAGCGGAGAAAATACGAGGCTCATCGACGTTCTCAGGGTAATCCGGAACCTGACTTAACGCATTGTTAACCAGAATTAATGTTTAAGTAACGTCAACTCCAAAAGGAAAGTCCAGTTCTATGCTTGCTTCGCCATTACTGGCACTGCTTTCCATACGTTGTAAGTTGGGGACAGTGCGAAGAAACTCTTCCTGTTCAATTAGTATCTCTTTTTCGATATCCTGCGGTGTGGCACCCGGCCATTGAGTCTGTACAGAAATCGTTCTGACTTCTAAATCAGGGATCATTTGTACCGGAATACGCAATGCTGCCGTTATACCCAGTAAACAAAGTATTAAAATGGCGACGATGGTGACATGTTTATGCTTTATTACGGCTTCAATCATAGTCAGCAGACTCCGTAAGCTTTAGTACCTGACCATCAGTCAGAGCTTCATTACCGCGTACTATGACTCTCTCGCCTTCACTTACAACGCTTTCCACTTCGACATAGCCATTAAAGCGTAAGCCGAGCTTAACGGACAGTTCCTTCGCTTGCCATTCACCATTTTCGTTCACCGCTATCCAGACAGAGGTTCTGCCATCACTGTAGCGAACAACCGCATCCTGAGGTACTGAAGTCTGAATTCGTCCGGTATCAATCTCAAACGAGGCACTCAGAGGTATTCCGACAACCCAGTTCTCCGGGTAATCCCCCGTCAGGCGAACCTGAAAAGAGCGATCATTTCCATCCACAAAAGGCACTATGCGACTTAAACGAGCATCAATAGTTGTATCTTTGTAGCTAAGCGAAGCTTGAGTATCAGAATTTATAGAGGGGTAGTAAGACTGCGAAAGAAACACATCAGCATGCTGATTGTCACTGCCGACCAACTGAAAAACGATCTGATCGGCACTTAGCCATTCGCCTAAATCCGCAGTGCGACTAGCAATGATGCCGTCGAAAGGTGCTGTAAGTTGATGATAATTTTGGTTAACTTCGGTTTCGTTTAGCAATGCTTTTGTTTCTGCAAGCTGTGCCTGTGCAACCTTAACCCGGGTACGTGAGCGCCTTAAATCGCTAGCGGGAACAAAATCGGTCTCAGCTAACTCTTCCAGTTCTCTTAGCTGCTGTTTTTCGTCGGCAAGACTGGCTTTAGCGCTGTCGACCTGAGCCTGTAAAGATTCTATAGTCGAATTAATTTGACGCGCGTCTAACCGTGCAAGCAAATCTCCTTTGCTCACTCTGTCACCTATATCCTTGTTCAGGCTCAATAACTTTCCTTCGACAGCAAAACTGAGTTTAGAGTTATTCAAAGCGGATAGGGTGGTCGGTAAATCAACGCTATTAATTATCGGCTGCTTTTTAGCTTTAACATACTCAACGGGAGCCTGGGCCCAGGCCGCGTTGCTAAATACTGCCAGCATTAATAGTAACGGAATTAAAAAAACAGACTGCCTGAACCATGATGCCATCATTCGTACTCAGCTATTTTGTTAAAAGGAAGTTGTCTGTATGTTACGCAAATTGAGTCAGATTCGATTACTATTGTAGATTACAGAGACAATTAAGGGGCTTGTATGAGCTTAACGGATCCGAAAACATTCGAATGTCCTTATTGTATGGCAATAAATGACATTGAAATTGATTGGATAAATGATATTGGCCAACATCAGATTGTCGATTGTCAGATCTGTTGTCAGCCAATAGAGATCGAAATTCTGCAACTCGGGGACGATGTGCAGATTAAAGCGCACCGTGATGATGAATAAGGTGCGCTTTTAAAAAGTTATATTGTTTCAATTTCCTGTTCAGCTTCTTTGAAGCCTTGTTGGCGTGGTTCATCACCCATGTTCATGCCCTCGGCGCGGATGATGGTCACGTCGGTAATACCGATAAAAGCAAGTACCTGTTTTAAGTAGCTTTCCTGATGATCCATAGCCTGGGCTTCACCTTGAGAATAGATGCCACCGCGACCAGACGCGATATAAACTTTTTTGTCATTTACCAGGCCCTGAGGGCCTTGCTCTGTATATTTAAAGGTGACGCCAGCTTGCAATACGCGATCAAACCAGGCTTTTAGCTGGGTTGGAATAGTAAAGTTATACATTGGCGCACCAATGACAATGGTATCTGCATCGAGCAGCTCTTTAACCAATTCATCAATTAGCGGCTTTTCTTCGGCTAATAACTCATCAGCTGCCAGGTGAGGAACAGGGTTGGCAACCAGGTCTCGGTGAACAAGGGTAATATCTTGTTTTTCTTTAAGTTTATTAACAATGTTCTGACTAACCTGACGGCTAACAGATTGTTCTAAAAAGATACCTGAATCCAAATGTAAAACTTTCATAGAAACCTCTTCGTTTTTTTAATTGATGCAAGGAGTATAATTCGTTCCAATTAAACTAATAAGTGGTTAAAATGGAAACTATCGTTCCAAATTCGGAACCGTAGAGGTTTTCTCAATGTCCTTTCCTGATGTCACAAACTACTACCTATTCGCTCAGGTTATGGCCTGCGGCAGTATCAGCGCAGCCTCACGGGAGCTCGGCTTGCCCAAATCCACCATAAGCCGAAAAATGGCTTTACTTGAACAAGAGCAGGGCACCCGGCTGTTTCACAGAAGCCGATCAGGACTTAAACTAACCGACGTTGGACGTGAGTTTCTGGTGCACTGCGAGCGACTTGTCAGCGCGGCTGAATCGGCTCAGCAAGTGACACAACGTTTACTCGATAAACCCCGGGGGAAAGTTGAAATAAGCGCGCCCTATGCTTTAAGTCAAAGCTTGTTAGTACAGGTGTTACCTGAATTTATGAGCTTGTATCCGGAAGTTGAAATTCAGCTTGTTGTGACAAACCGGCCAGTTAACTTAATAGAAGAGGGCATCGACATTGCTTTGCGCGTACGAAAAAATATAGAAGACTCAAGTTTAATAGCCAGACCCATAAGTCAGGCTCCTCAAACCCTTTATATCTCTCCCGATTTAATAAATCAGAACTCAATAACTGAGCCTGAGGACTTATTAACGTTCGAACATTTGAGTATGCATTACACCAACGGACGATATGGTTATGAATTGATCCATAGTTCAGGGCAGCAAAAAAATATTAGAATAAAACCCCGGCTTATCACCGACGACATGATTGTCTTACGAGAAGCTGCAATAAAAAAACTTGGTATTGTCGCTTTGCCAAATTACCTCTGTAACGATGCAGTGAATAGCGGGGAACTCGTCCCCGTTTTAACCGACTGGCATCTACCCATCGGAATTATGCATATAACGTACTCGCACCGACGCGGAATATTGCCGGCAGTGCGTGTCCTTATCGATTTCCTCGCTGAAAAGCTTCCGCATCTTGCACAGCAGCAGTTTTAAAAAGTAAGTGCTTCGTACTAGCGTTATACTGATATAGTTATGATTTAACATAATATACATTATACGCAATCAAGTAGTATCGAATTTCAGGTGCTTTTCAGACCTGTGAAATGACCATAAAAAAAGCCCCGAAAATTCTGGCAAATTCTCAGGGCTTGGTCGCCACATTCCGACTTTAAACAAAGGATTTAGGCGTAAAACCCGAAGACGAGCAAAACTCATCTTCAGTTGGTTTATGGGCTTCTTTCAGCCGTTCTTCGGTAATACTCCGGCGTATTACAATACAAACAACCATCTAAAAACGGCTCAAGATGCGTCCTTTCTCGGAAAAACTTAAAAGCCCCAGATACTGGCCCGCTTTATTCTCCTGACATTATTTCTACGGTACTTTAGTGACACAAGCAAATGGATTTGTTACTGCTCAAAATCACTGGCTAGTCCGATATTTTTAATATAGTATTAAAAGGTATTACCCCTTATTACTTCGGGAGGTCAGAAATGGCAACATCCGTAAAACTGAATGACGACATGAAAAAACGCGTGCAAAATCTGGCGAACGTCCGGCACCGTTCCTCACACTGGATCATGCGTCAGGCGATCCAGGATTATGTTGAACGTGAAGAAAAACGGGAAGCGTTTAAACAGGACGCACTTCGCGCCTGGGAGGATTATCAGCATAATGGTTTGCATTTGACGGCAGAGGAAGCTGATGAATGGTTAGCCAAACTTGAATCGGGTGACGATGCTGAGCTGCCGACGTGTCACAAGTAATTTGGTCCCCGGCCGCTTTAGCGGACGTGAAACGTCTGCATGATTTTTTACGAGATAAAGACCCGATAGTGGCCCGTAAGGCCGTCAAAAGCATTCGCCAAAACGTCCTTATTTTGGCTGGCCAACCCGAGATTGGCCGCCCGCTGGATGATATGCCCATTGAATTTAGAGAGTGGCTCATTGATTTTGGCCAGAGCGGTTATGTTGCTCTCTACCGTTACGATGGCTTTGAAACGATCATCCTTGCGGTGCGACACCAAAAGGAAGTTGGCTATTCGTGATCGTTTGGCTTACTCAGTACCTCAATACGATAATCCGGGCGCAGAGCTTGCCGGTTCATATCCAGTATGTAATCATCAAAACGATTAATGTGTGCAGTCTAGTTGAACTTACCAGTTGATTTAGTTAGAAAAAGAACGGTATTTCGGCATTCCCTCAAAACAGGCTTAAATTTAAATCCTTACCACCAGCATCCCCTTTAGGCCTCTGATTACCGAGATTCAGCTTCAAACGATGGAAACTAAATACCGAAACTGAAGCAAAACGGAAATTTCTCTCCAGTGACAAAATGGCAAAGCTACCTCAGGCCGTCGTTATTTCCCACAGCAAAACTCTCTCAATTCAGCATTTCTGTTATCATGTCGTTATTGCTAGTTAAGAGAAGAACAATTTAATGAAATTAGACTGTCTGGCGCTACAGCCACAAACCGGCGAGTGGCTCAAAGAGCTGCCTGCGGAACTTAAAGAAGATGCCTTAGTTGGGCAAAAACGTGCTGTTACAGCCTTAAAAAACGCGTTACGTCAGCATGGTACATACTCTAATATTTATGCTTTATTTCCTGGTGGCCTTTTAAAACGGGACATCCTGGATGCCTACTTTACAGATAGTCGTTGGGAGTTCACTAATTGGTATGACTGGCTGTATCTGGCGAATCCGTCCGATCCTCTGCGTCCTCTGTGTGTCAATTTGCCGTCAGGAACAGCTGACGCAGCAATTAAAGCGATATGGGGCTTTCTGCAGCGACCGCTAGATCAGCGCGAAGAAGCTTACAATACAATTATTGAGCAATTCGACACGCACAAGCTGCGTGACTACATGCAACAAATACGGGACAAGAAGGCTGAGGACATCCAGGGAGAGAGCCTGGCTTCTGTTTTAGTGGGACATCAGCACCCTGCCCCTTACTACTATTGCGACCGTGTTACTGAGGAACGTCTCTTTGGTCACGTTGGTGTGCAATCGGTTGAAGGAACGGTCAGTTCAGAGCTGCATTTGATTGAGGCCGGCCTTTTGCATAAAGCAAACGGGGGCATTCTTGCTATTGAGGTTGCTCAGTTGCTCGAAAACATCACGCTCTGGAAGCGCCTGAAAGATGTTATCGAAGGTGGAGAATTTGAGTGGCCGCGTCAGTCGCCGACTTCAGGTGCAGCTTTCTTTTACCGACCCGAGTCTGTGCCCATTAATATTAAGATTATTTTACTGGGTTCACGTAACGAATACGCACAGCTGCGCGAGTACGACGAAGACTTTGATAACTTCTTCCCGTTTTTGGCTGACTTTCATGGTCATTATGCAACTCAGAATGAGCCGGTAGCGCCCTACTTCAATTACTTACAGTATGTGTGGCAACTAGCCGATGTGCTGCCGCTAAGTACAGATGGTTACTCAGCCTTACTACGAGTTTGTGCCCGATACACGGATTATCAGCAGGAGCTCACGTTAAACACAATACAGTTACTGCAATTGCTTCGCGAAGCCAACGACTGTGCGCTGCAGAATCAACACGCGAAGATAGATAAAGCCGCAATAGATTTAGCGCTGCAGCAACAACGGGATCGTGAAGGTAATCTGGCTGAACTGAGCCGCCGTAGCATACTGGAACAGCAAGTTCGAATAGACACTCATGGCTCCGCGGTTGGCCAGTTAAATGGTCTGACGGTAGTGACTATGGGCGGCAGTGAGTTCGGTGAGCCTTCCCGAATTACTGCGACCATTCACTATGGTGATGGCGATATTATTGATATTGAACGTAAATCAGACCTCTCCGGCAATATTCACACGAAAGGGGTTATGATTTTAAGCGCCTATTTGGCCAACCAATTTGCCCGCCACGAACCGCTATCAGTATCAGCAACTGTGGTATTCGAGCAGTCTTACTATGAGGTAGATGGCGACAGCGCATCACTTGGCGAGCTTTGCTGCTTGATTTCAGCTCTGGCTGAGCAGCCGTTAAAACAGTCACTGGCTATTACTGGTGCGATAGATCAGTTTGGTAACGTTCAGTCTATTGGTGCAGTGAATGAAAAAATTGAAGGTTATTATGCGCTTTGTGCTCACAGGGGCTTAAATGGCGAGCAAGGCGTTATTATTCCTCAGTCGAATAGACATCAGCTTAACCTCAATGACGATATCATTGACGCGGTTAAAGCCGGTAAATTTCATGTGTACACGGTAGAGCATGTTGAGGAAGCATTAGAATTACTGACAGACACGCCGGTTAAAGAACTTTTCCAGAAAGTTCGGGAACGAACACTGGATAGTTCTGATAATGATCAACCCCGGGGTTTCTGGCGGCGCCTTTTTAGCTGAGAAGTCACTTGTCGGATTTGTCTAGCGTACAGTTGTACGCTAGACTGCTGCCTAGTTTTTTCGAACAATTAATTAGGGTATTTATGAATCAATCGAGCTTTACTCGCGAAGAACTTCTCGCCTGCAGTCGCGGGGAAATGTTTGGTCCCGGTAACAGTAAGTTGCCTGCACCTAATATGTTAATGATGGATCGCATCATTGAAATTAGCGAAGACGGCGGATCGGCCGGAAAAGGTTTTATCCATGCCGAGCTCGATATTAACCCAGATCTTTGGTTCTTTGACTGTCACTTTAAAGGTGACCCGGTAATGCCTGGCTGTTTGGGTCTTGATGCTATGTGGCAGCTGCTTGGCTTTCACCTGGCATGGTCTGGTGGCCCTGGGCGCGGTCGTGCGTTAGGTGTTGGTGAAGTTAAATTCACCGGACAAATTCTGCCGGAACACAAAAAAGTCAGTTACTTTATTGATATGACACGAGTTATTAAACGTAAACTATTTATGGGCGTTGGTAATGGTCGTGTTGAAGTTGATGGTCGCGAAATTTACACAGCCAAAGACTTAAAAGTTGGCTTGTTTACCGACACTTCTACCTTTTAGCCCCTTTTTGAATTAAAAAAACGCCGATGCTTTCGCTATCGGCGTTTCGTCTAACCTTCAATGTCTCTGACAATCAGCGGAATAAGCCGGTATTTCGGGCTTCCATTGCATCTCGCCAACCTCCCAGCCAGTGGGAACGAAAATCATCCTGGGTTTGATAAGGACAGTTGTCTTTTGAGCGACCATGCAAACCAGCTTTAAAGCCTTGAGTATGTGCTCTTTCAAAGCGATCGCGCTTTTGTCTTTTCATAAATCTATCCCTCGCCTGTTATTCACAGATTATTATTTAGAGAGTTGAGACTTTTTTGCTGCCTCATTACTATTGATAGACTTATTTGGTGAGAGTTCAATTGTAAAAGCAGCACAGTATCCATTGACTTTTTTTAACGGATTGAAACTGTGCTACTTTTTATTTTAAGACCTATTATGATTTTTTGGTCTTAAGGAAGGTTCTTCTTCTTATTCCGGTAATAAGCAAACCTAAGACGCCAAACCCAAGCAGCGAGCCAAGCCCGACAGCTGCGCCCTGACGCTCTACAGGTTCTTCATTGTCAGTACAGTTATTAAGTTCGCCTTCAATAGGATCGAGCTTTATATTGACAAGAATTTCACGGGTCCGGGTTTCCCCTTCTTCGTCTGTATACTCTTCAGTTTTGAGCGCTGTAGCAATAATCTCACCGTTTTCGGTAATATCATTGGCATCAACAATATTGTATTCACTGTCACAGCTAATGGTATTGTTCAGGTTGATAATTTGTGGGGCTTCTGCACTCATATCATAGTAGAAACCAGCACGAGCACGAACCTGAGACAATGTAGGGTCAACCTCTGCTGTACCGACCATTTCGCCGTTATCATTGATACTGCGGATGACAGTCGATGCGCCATTAAAGAAACTGTCAAGAATCGTCAATTCACTCGCATCAACATCGTAATAGAAGCCGTAGCTTCGCAACGTTCCTGCGGGACGTTTGGTTAAATGGCCTACAGCAATATTCGAGTCATTGATGTCTGTTGCTGAGCCCCACAAATAAACCGGGTCTTCAGTTACAGGCAGCGCTTCTTGATTCTGGAAAATTGCCGGCATGCGAATAGCACCGCGATCAGGATGATAAGTCCAGCTTTGCCCTACTGCGATGTCGTTGTTATTAACGGCGTAAGCGTAGCTTGAAAAGTCATTTTCATCGTCACTTCTTCTTTCTACCAGAGTTGGTAATTCAACTGCGTCAATGACCTCACCACTAGCGTCAAACTGCCATAACTTTCCGCGAATGTCATAGATAGAACGACCCGCATTATAACCTGAACGCGGACGACTATAGCGATAACGGCTATTATTAAAGGCCGCGATATTCGACGCATCGGCATTTTGCAAGCCTCTCCAAATGCCCCATACACAAACCTCCAGGGGCTGTGATGCACTGGCAACTTCAGGGTCTTCGCAGCTCTCTTCAATTCGAGTCGTCGCAGCAGGACTTAAACCAATGCTTTCATAACCGGCAGCAAGTCCACTATCGTTGATATCAAAAATGGCACTTTCGCCCCCCAGGTAATCCTGAGCTTGAGGTTCAACGACACTGGATTCGCCGTTGTTGTACCACATTCCGCGACTTAGAAAGTCTGATACGAAGTACTCTGCAGTCTCAGTTTCGTCGTCGGCATTGGTATATTGATGTTCAATAAGCTCAAACGGTGCACTAGTAACACCAACCGCTGTATTGGCATTATTGATAGAGTATAAGAAGCTGTCGACGCTATTAGCGAGTTGATCCGCAGTTGCTGATACCGCGTTAACTTCACTGCTAGTCCCGTTATAAATAAAAGCCTGGTTCAATCCAATACGCTGAGTCTGAAGGCTGCTATTTGCATAGTTTCCCAGGTTTTCTACAATTGCCTGATACTGAGCAATAGTCAGTTCTTCATCTTCTTCGGGATCAAAACCTATCTGCGCGAGTAGTCGCGAAGGAACTTTAGAAAAATCAATTTCGACATTTTCGGGAAAACGTGCAACACCAACAATTTGCCCACTTGCGTTAATACTTTGCGGGATACTGCTTCGATAATTATTCAAAGTTTCAATTGTTTCAATATTATAAGTGTCTGCTGCAGATGCAAAAGAGACTGTTGAAACAATTGCTACGGTAAGTGACTTCAACGTAAATGATTTCATTAACTAACTACTCTGTTCTGATAAGTTTTCCAGTTCTTCCCAGCGCTCCAGATCCTGCATCAACTGCCCTTCAATTTCGGCAATTTGAGTCATGACTGGTTCGGTTTTTTCTAATGGCTGTTCGAAGAACCCCGGTTCATTCATTAACTGTTGTAATTCTTCAAGTTTTGCTTCTTTTTCTGCAATAACTTTGGGTAACTGCTCTAATTCGCGTTGCAATTTATAGGATAACTTCTTCCGCGGCTTGTCTGAACCTTTGTCTGCGGTTTTTCCCTTACTTTGCGAACTTTTGTTGCTGTCAGACTCTTTAGCTGCCGCTTTGGTTCCGTTGCTATGAAATGAATTTTCAGCTTTTGCCGCTAAATAGTGGTTTAGTTCGGTAAAACCACCAATAATTTCAGTAATAACGCCCTCACCTTCAAAATACAGCACGCTGGTTGCTGTGTTGTCTACAAATTCCCTGTCGTGACTGACCAGCAGAACCGTACCCTGATAATTCGCAACAATTTGCTCGAGCAGTTCTAAGGTTTCAATATCCAGGTCGTTAGTCGGCTCATCGAGTACTAGAATATTACTGGGTTTCAGCAGTATTTTCGCTAACAACGCCCGGTTCCTTTCTCCACCGGAAAGCGCCCGAACAGGGGTTCGTGACTGTTTCGGTGAAAAGAGAAAATCCTGCAGGTAACTTAAAATATGTCGGCTGCGGCCCTGAAACTCTATGTCCTGCTTGCCGTCACCAACGTTGTCCATAACGGTTTGTTCAGGGTCAAGCTGCGCCCGGTGTTGATCAAAGTAAGCAACTTCCAGATTAGTTCCCAGCTGAACCTTACCGCTGTCCACTTCCTGCATGCCTAAAATTACTTTAATCAGCGTACTTTTACCGCAACCATTAGGCCCGACAAAGGCTACTTTGTCGCCGCGCATCAACAAAAGATCGAGGTCATTGATAATGGGCTTGTCGCCAAAGCGCAAAGCCATATTTTCGCCTTCAAAGACTTTCTTACCAGAACGCGAGGACTCGTTCACTGCCAGATTTGCCTTACCCTGAAGCTCGCGTCTTTGCTGACGTTGCTTCCGTAAGTCCTGAAGTGCACGTACCCGCCCTTCGTTACGAGTGCGGCGCGCTTTAACGCCCTGGCGTATCCAGGTCTCTTCAGCTGCCAGCTTTTTATCAAACTCAGCGTTGTGGCTTGCTTCAACTTCCAGTGCTTCCTGCTTTTTCTGTAGGTAGGTATCGTAGCTGCCCGGGTAACTGGTTAAATGTCCGCGGTCTAAATCGATAATTCGTGTGGCCAAACGGCGGATGAATGCCCTGTCGTGACTAATAAATAACACGGCGCCGGAAAAGTTAACGATTTGCTCTTCCAGCCAACGCACCATTTCAATATCCAAGTGGTTGGTCGGTTCGTCTAACAGTAAAATGTCCGGATCAACAACCAGAGCACGGGCAAGCGCCACGCGACGTAACCAACCGCCGGAAAGTGCAGCCATGGTTTCATCTGCAGGTAATTGCAGCTGAGTTAAAACCTGCTCAATACGGGTATTCACTTGCCAGCCGTTAATGGCATCCAGTTGATTCTGCAGTTTGTCCATTTCATCAAGCGTTGCGCTGCTGGGCGAGTCGGTAAGACTGGCAGACAATTCATGATAACGAGCCAACGCCTTGCCCGATTCAGCAAGAGCTTCTGCTACGTAGTCAAACACCCGCTGTTCAGATTGCTGAGGCGGGTCTTGCGGCAAACGGGTCACTTTAGTATCGCCCACCCACTGTATTTGCCCTGAATCTAAGACCACTTCGTTATCTATCGCTTTTAAGAAAGTGGATTTACCGGCGCCGTTACGGCCAACCAAACAAACTCGTTCACCGGCTTCAATGGTAAAATCAACACCGTCTAAAATGGCATCAGCGCCAAAGGCCAGGTGCGCATCCTGTACACGTAATAAACTCATTGCTCTACAAACTCCAGCAATTGATTAGCATCGAAAGGCCAACGCAACTCTGCGTCGTCTTTTCCCCGAATAAATACTGGTACTAACCAGCCATACTCTTCTTGCAGCTCCTGCTGTTCGGCAATGTCGACTACTCCAAGTTCAACCGGCTCTTCCAGGTCAAGCGAGTGCAGTAACTGAATAGCCTGAGTACAAAGCGGACAGTTTGGTTTCGTAAGCAAATAAAACGCAGACATTAATTAAGCCCGTGAAATAATATAATAATGATGAATACCTTTATGGCGTTTGAAGTCCTCGGGTATTGAAGCCTGGGTCTGATCATTTACTTCAAGACCGGCTTTATCCAGGCCTTCGGTGTCGATGCGGAATTTCTTTCTATTGTTAGAGAATAGAATCACGCCATCCTCTTTCAACATTCCCGTGGCGGTTTTTATCAAACCGACGTGGTCACGCTGTATGTCTAAGGTTCCGCTCATCCGTTTTGAGTTACTAAAGGTAGGCGGATCAAGGAAAATAACGTCAAACAGTTGCTTGCCACGTTGTTCCCGCATCCAGCTAAAGCAGTCAGCCTGAATAAACTGGTAGTCGCCTCGTAAGCGGTTTAAGGCAAAGTTACGCTCGCCCCACTTCAGGTAAGTTTTCGACATATCGACGGAAACCACGCGTGCGGCTCCGGCTCTGGCGGCCTGTACAGATGCGGTGCAGGTATAGGCGAATAAATTCAGTACATCCAATTCTTCGCACTTATCCAGCAATTCCTTACGCACCAGTCTATGGTCCATAAATAAGCCGGTATCAAGGTAATCGGTTAAATTCACCTCAAATTTGGCGCCGTATTCATTAACCGTTAACACCGTGCTGTCCTGCGATTGTTTTTCGTATTGCTGCTTACCGCTTTGGCGCTGGCGGCGTTTTAGAATAATTTTATCTTCAGATACCGGCAGAGCTGAACTCAAGGACTCGAGCATGAACCACAAGCGGTCATTCGCCACTCCTTCAGGAATGTCTTTTGGAGCTGCGTATTCCTGTACAACCACGTAATCCTGATAAATATCGATAGCGGCGTTGTACTCAGGAATGTCGGCATCATAAACACGCCAGCAATCCAGTCCTTCCTTGTCAGCCCACTTGCTTAATTTTGCATGGTTCTTCTTAACCCGATTAACCAGGTCGTCAGCTTGACTCTCTGCGAAGTCAGGTTGCTCTTTAGTTAAGTCGTAAAGAGCCAAATTAACCGGAATTGCACCGTTTAATAGCGGGTATTTCTTATGGCTGCGCAGTTTCAGACGTTTAAGTAACTGTTCGTCTCCTGCCAGTACCGCTATATGCCAATTCTGGAAAGTGTCTTTTAGTTGACGGCCAAAACGGCGGTACAACAGTAAGGTTTCAACGGCCTCACCCAGACGTTCACCGTAGGGAGGATTACAGACTAACAGGCCACTTTCTGCCGGTGCTTCACAGTTTGTTGCATCCGCAACTTCAAACTCTATCACTTCATGCAATAGCACACGCTTGGCGTTATCTTTAGCTTTAGCGACCAAATGAGGGTTGTTGTCAGAGCCTTTTAAATGGCCTTTAAAGTTCTTCTTACCTTCTTTAAAGCGCTGCTCAGCCTGCTCTAGCACGTCGTGCCACAGTTGCGGCGAATGTTCATGCCAAAACAAGAAGCCCCAATGCGCGCGGCTCAAACCTGGTGCGTGGTCCATTGCCATCATGGCGGCTTCAATGACTAAGGTACCCGAGCCACAAAAGGGGTCAAAAATAACGGGCTCGTCTTTTTCCAATTCGTTTTTGATGCCGGCGCGGACTAATATAGCGGCAGCTAAGGTTTCCCGCAGCGGTGCTTCACCCTGCTGCAGGCGATATCCCCTTTTGTGCATGCCGTCACCGGTAAAGTCTAAAGACCAGGTGAGCTTGTCTTTATGTACTCGCACGGCAATACGAATGTCCGGGTCCTGCTTATCGATACTGGGGCGTTCAAATCCGCTATTACGAAAGTTATCGACAATACAGTCTTTTACTAACTGTGCGCCAAACTGAGTGTGGCGAATGTCGTCGTTACCGCCAGAGAAATCAACTACAAAGGTTCTGTTCGCATCGAAAACCTTGCTCCACGAGAATTGAGTCAATGCCAGTTTAATCTCATCCAGGCTGGAAACTTCCTTTTCACCCAGTTGTAATAGCATACGGCTTGCTAACCTGGACCACATAGCCACGGTATACGCTTGCTGCAAATCAGCCTCGATATAGCAGCCCGCAAGGGTTTGCTTAACGTGACTTAAATTGAACTCTTGCAACTCATCAAACAAAAGCCCTTCAAGGCCTTTGGAGCACGCAATAAAAAAACGATACATAGAAACTTCGCCTAAAAAATTAAGGGGACAATTATAACGGAGAGCTCAGTGGCTGTCTGTAATTCCAGCTGAAATAAGGGAATTACATAGAGAATGACTAATAAAACAGCAGTTAAACCGTATTTGTATAAATACTATGCAGTTGGTTTAAATAAAGCTTGCGCGGCACGAATTATGACTATACTATGCGCTCTCAATCGGACGCGGGGTGGAGCAGTCT
>NZ_DEXU01000023.1:0-285982 GCF_002364295.1 Idiomarina sp. UBA3176 | reverse complement strand
CTGGTAGCTCGTCGGGCTCATAACCCGAAGGTCGTAGGTTCAAATCCTGCCCCCGCAACCAACGTCCGGAATTAGAATTCAGTAATGCCTTCCTGCTAAATACTCTTTCTTTGAATAAATTCCCAAGTAAGCCTGAAAATAGACTTAAGACGCAAGCTTTATATTTAAAGCCACTACGCCAACTGTTGTCCCCAGTTAGACTGAGCTGACAAAGCTAAATCGACGGTTGCCGGTAACAAGCGGTTTAAGGTGACTTTAATGACATGGTACTGACGCAGCGATTTAATCGCAGAAAGCTGCATGCCCTCACTTAATAGTAAGCAAGTCGCAAATTCATCATCGGTATCAAGAATTAAGAACAGCCCCTGATCAAAACCTGAGTTCAATTCGCATAAACGCCGCTCTAACGGCCATTCGCTAATATCAGATTTTTGAAAATGCCAACTCTGTGGCATTTGAGGACGACCAAAGCGACACCAGGCAGTTGCATTAAGAGCTGCGTTTTGCGGTGCACAAGGCATTTTATCTGCAGGGTAAGCCTCTAATGTTTCACTAACGATTTGGAAAGTTGTCGCGTCTTCAATATCCATCATTTGTTCATTAAAGTGAATATTGACTAGCTGACTCGGTTTGTAAGGCGTATCAAATACGTCGGTATCACTTAGCTTAACGCTAAGCTTGCCGCTTTCTGTATTGAATAACCATAACCAATGGGATTCCGATTCCACGATGTTAGCCTTTATTATTAGAAGAATTTAAGCTTTGCGATAAGATACTAAAGTCACTTAACCATTACAAGTGACTAACAATTGAGCGAATTAGCCCAGGCCCTTGATAGATAAACCCTGTGTAAACTTGCACCAGGCTCGCTCCAGCCTTGAGTTTGGCCTCTGCTGACTCAACTGAATCAATGCCACCAACGCCTATAACCGGTATTTTTCTTTGCAAAGTTTTACATAACAGCTCTATCACTCGAGTACTTTTATCCTGAAGTGGTTTACCGCTTAAGCCCCCTGCTTCGCCGGCCTGACTGCTTTGCAGTCCGTCACGCGACAAAGTTGTGTTGGTTGCTATTACGCCATCCATTTCATTCTTTAATAGTGACTGCGCCATAACTTCCACTTCATGATCTTCAAGATCCGGAGCTATTTTAACCACCAGCGGCACGTAGCGCTCATACTCTTTTGCCAAAGTCAGCTGAGCCGTTTTAAGGCTGGACAATAAGCCATCAAGACTGGAGCCGTGCTGAAGGTTTCTTAAACCCGGAGTATTAGGAGATGAAATGTTTATCGTTACGTAGTCTGCATAAGGATAAACCTTATTCAGACACGCAAGGTAGTCATCAATGGCCTGCTCTTCCGGCGTGTTTTTGTTTTTACCGATATTAATGCCTAGCACGCCTTTATAGGAAGACGCTTTGACATTTTTAACAAGCTCATCAACCCCATGGTTATTAAAACCCATGCGGTTAATAATTGCTTCGTCTTCGGTCAAGCGGAATAAACGAGGTTTATCATTACCCGGCTGAGCTACAGGTGTCACTGTACCAACTTCGATAAAACCAAAACCCATCTGAGAAAATGCATCTATACACTCGGCATTTTTATCAAGACCAGCGGCTAAACCTACCGGGTTAGGGAAATCAATTCCCATAACCCGAACCGATTTGCTGGGTACGTTTTGTTTCCAAAACAGCGACAACGGTGTGCGATGCCATTTACTCAGGATCCCGAGCATTAATTCGTGCGTTTTCTCAGGATCCTGACGGAACAACAATGGTTTTATAAGGTTGTACATTAACTGATCACTTTAGGTGCACAGTTATGGCTTAACAGCATAAGCTCGCGCAAAGCGACCGAGAATTTAGCAAACTCGTGGCTCTTCGTTGTACGGAAATCGGATAGCATTTGCTGCCAGCGCGATAATAGTACTTCGTTTTGCTCTATCCACTCGCTGATCATCTTTTCCGGATCGCTCACGTCTGGTGTTGAACGCAGTACAACTTGAGTTAATGAACGTTGCTGCCAGTCGAGCTCTTCGCGGAATGCCGCTCTTGCCAGAGCTTGCCAGTGGTTCGCCACAGGTTGGTTATTAATTTGTATTAAGAACCAATGTAAGTTTATTTCCGCACCTAAGCGGAAATAAAGCGTACCAACCGTCTTGAACGACTGTCCGGTTTCATTAGCAACTTCAGCAAGATCCATAGCAGAAAATACCGTGCTCAGGCTTGCAACTTGTTTTGCCAACTTGGCCGGAAAGCCATGTTCTTTGTACTTCTCTATCGTTTCTTCAATGACTTTAGCTTCATCTTCAACCATATACTTGAGGCTGTTCTCGCGTAAGTCATCAAATGCACCCATGTAAAAATCTAAGTGTTCCTGAATGCCACTCAGAGCTGGGTTGCGGTGACGCAAGAACCAGCGAGTTGCGCGGCGAACCATACGACGAAGCTGGAATAAAACTTCATTCTGAACTTCGGCAGGTACTTTATTATTCAGCGCTTCAATTTGTTCCCACAGCTCTTCAACTTTAAAACACTCGCGGGCAACAACATAAGCTGAAGCTATTTCAGCAACTGTCGAGCCGGTTGCCTCCTGCTTGCGGAAAACAAAGTTTGGTCCCATATCGTTAACGATATTATTGGCAAGCTTAGTTGCAATAATCTGACCTTTCAGCGGATGAGATACCATACTGTCAGCAAAACGCTCACGTAAAGCCTCCGGGAAAGAGTCAAAAAGTTCACGCATGTGGTACGGGTCTTCCGTGATTTCATCCGTTATCAGCTGCTCTTTAAGAACCATTTTTCCGTAAGCCGTAATAATGGACAGCTCCGGACGTGTTAAGCCCTGGTTCGTTGCCTGACGCTCAATTAATTCATCATCATCAGGTAAAAACTCAAGCTGACGGTTCAACGAATGCTCGCGCTCAAGGTGGTGAATAAACCGCGTATACTCTTTAACTTGATCGGTACCACGCAATGCTGTTACCGAAATTGACTGTGTTTGTCTGTTACAGTCATCCAGTACAATTTTCGCGACATCGTCGGTCATATCGTAAAGCAGTTTATCGCGTTGCTTCTTCGTCAGATCGCCACTGTTAACTAAACCGTTAAGTAAAATTTTAATATTAACTTCGTTATCTGAGCAGTCCACGCCACCCACGTTATCGACAAAGTCGGTATTAACTCGTCCACCGTTTTGTGCAAATTCAATACGGCCTAACTGGGTAAAGCCTAAGTTGCCGCCCTCACCGATAATTTTCGCGTTCAGCTCGCGACCGTTAACGCGCAACGCATCGTTAGCGCGGTCACCAACATCGCTGTCGGTTTCGGCTTTGCCTTTAACGTAAGTACCGATACCACCATTCCAGATAAGATCAACTTCCATCGTTAAGCAGGCTTTGATCAAATCATTAGGTGTCATTGATTTTTTCTGGGTACCCAGCATTTTCTTAATTTCAGGCGTTAGCTCAATCGCTTTAGCACTTCTGTTGAAGATGCCACCACCTTTTGAAATCAATTCTCGGTTGTAATCATCCCAGCTTGAACGCGGCATTTTGAATAAACGGTCACGCTCTTCCCAGGATTTCGCAGCGTCTGGCTCCGGATCAATAAAGATGTGCAAGTGGTTAAATGCCGCTTGTAATCGCGTATGCTTGGACAGCAACATGCCGTTACCAAATACATCGCCACCCATGTCACCAATGGCAACACAGGTAAAGTCTGTGGTTTGGCAATCAATACCCATTTCGCGGAAATGGCGTTTAACTGATTCCCAGGCACCACGAGCGGTAATACCCATTTTCTTATGGTCATAGCCAACTGAGCCGCCAGATGCAAAGGCATCACCCAGCCAGAAGTTATATTCAGCTGAAATGCCGTTAGCGATATCAGAGAAAGTTGCAGTACCTTTATCTGCGGCAACAACCAGGTATGGGTCGTCTTCGTCACGGCGAACAACACTTTTCGGAGGAACAATTTCGCCTTCAACGATGTTATCGGTAATGTCCAGTAACGCACGGATAAAGGTTTTATAGCACTCTTTACCCTCGGCCATCATGCCTTCTCTGTCTTCCGGTAAAGCTTTACAAATAAAGCCGCCTTTTGCACCCACAGGTACAATAACGGTGTTCTTCACTTGCTGAGCTTTTACCAGACCAAGTACTTCGGTGCGGAAGTCTTCACGACGGTCTGACCAGCGCAAGCCACCACGAGCTACTTTACCGCCACGAAGATGCACACCTTCGACTTTCGGCGAGTAAACAAAAATTTCAAACTTAGGTAACGGTAACGGCATTTCCGGTACCAGCTCAGGCAAGAACTTAACTGAAATATAAGGTTTGTCGTTGCCCTGCTCGTCTTTCTGGAAGAAGTTGGTACGCAAAGCTGCATCAATCAGTTCGACATAGCGACGAATAATACGGTCATCGTCAAGGTTGGCAACGTTATCCAACTCGGTATTAATACGGGTATGAAGTGCTTCAAGCTTTTTCTCAACACCTTTTGTACCCGGTTCAAACTTGCTGTAAAACATCTTCACAACCAGCTTGGCCAGCAGAGGATACTTACTGAACGTACTCTCTATGTAGCTTTGGCTGAATGTGGTGCCAATTTGACGCATGTATTTCGCAAACATACGCAAAATAGTGGCCTGACGGCCATTCATGCCGGCACCTAGTACCAAGCGGTTAAAGCCATCGTCTTCTAATTTACCGTTCCAGACTAACGCAAAGGCTTCCTGGAAGGTTTCACGACTCTCTTCCAGATTCAACGAGCCTGCAGTGTGAAGCATGTGGAAATCAAGAACCCAGTACACATCACCGTCGCCCGTTTTAATCTGGTAAGGGCTTTCGCCAATAACCCGTAACCCGAAGTTCTCGAGCATCGGCAGTACGTCCGACAGATGAATCGGTTCGTCTTTATGGAACAACTTCAAGTGCAGATGTTTACTGTCGTCTTTTTCTTCCTGAGCACGGTATAACACCATACCCAGTTTATGTTCGTCATTTAACGATTCCAGTTGTTTTATGTCTGAAATTGCTACCGACGGTAAAACGTCTTCTTTATACGCACGGGGAAATGCCGTAGCGTATCGTTTGTTTAAACGGGTAGCATTTGCTTCCCCGAAAGTGGACTGCAAAATACGTTCGAAGTTGTCTTCCCACGTGCGGGCCGCTTCAATTAAGTTCTGTTCTAATTCTTTCACGTTCACATCCTGATGGTCTTCGCTCAAACGCACGGTATAATGTGTTCTTGCTAACGAAGACTCTGAAAAATAAGTGGTAAAGTCGACGTCGTATTCGGTTTTCAATGTACGCGCCAACACACTTTGAGTTCGTTGACGTAACAAGGTGTTATAGCGCTCTTTTGGCACATAAACCATGCACGACATAAAGCGGCCGAAAATATCGCGGCGCAGAAAAGCGCGGGTCATGTCGCGCTCCTGCATTTGCAACACGCCCAGACCGACAGTTAGTAAGTCATCTTCTTCTGCCTGCACAATTTCGTCACGAGGATAAGTCTCTAAAATATTCAACAGTGCTTTAGCCGCGTGAGACTGCGGAGCAAAGCCTGACATGTCTAATACGCGGGATATTTTCTCACTCACCAACGGGATATCACGTGCACTGTTGTTATAGAAGTTGGCCGAATACAAACCAATAAAGCGGTCTTCACCTATGACTTCGCCGTCTTCATTAAAGCGTTTAACACCAATGTAGTCTGAGTATGCTGGACGATGAACCCGTGATTTCGAGTTGGTTTTGGTCAACAGTAACAGGCGTTCGTTGTGCGTTATTTCGCGCGCATCTTCCGGTAAGCTGGAAACCAAACGTCCTTTTTCACTAACGGAGTTTTTCATTAACCCCAGACTGGAGTCTTTAACCTGTTTGAGTTCGTAGTCGCCTTTCACCGGAGTTAGCTCATAGGAACGGTAACCGGTTAACGTGAAGTTATCATTGGCCAGCCATTGTAAGAACTCTTTAATTTCTTTCTTTTCTTTTTTTGAGCCCGGATAGTATTCATGATCCAGTTGCTCCGAAACCGTCTGTAGACGCTTACGCATAGCCTGCCAGTCTTCAACAGCAAGACTGATTTCTTCCATTACCGACACCAGCTCACTTTTTAACGTTTTTATCTCTTCCTTGCTGGTTTGGCGGTCTATTTCAATAAGAAAAACCGTGTCGACATAGTTATCATCGCTACGGGTACCCGGTTTCTGTAATTCAGTAACCTGGCTATTTTTGTCCCGTTTATGGCTCAACGGCATATGCAGTAATAAATGCGATGTAATGCCCAGACGAGCCAGCGCCATGCGCACTGAGTCGACCATAAATGGCATATCATTTTGAATAATTTCAATAATGGTATGAGGAGACTCCCAGCCGTCCGTCGGGACTTCAGGGTTATATACTTTTATCAGTGCTTTATCACCGGGTTTATACTCATTAAAGCTGTGCCATAAACCCAAAACCGCACCATACATATCACTATCGTGGCGGTTCGTTAAATCATCACTGGCAATATTGCGATATAAGCGCTTGGCAAAATCTGCTACTAAGTGCGCTTGAGAGGCGGGAACTTTCTTTTTTATCAATTCAACGACTTTTTCCAGTAAAACCGGAGATTGACTATCGACCAACGACATAATTGCAGAGTCCTTGAGGTTGTTGGTGAAACGTCGTAGGCAAGCCCAAATGCGGCCCACGGCCAGAGAATATATGATTGATGTTATTGTCGAACATTTACGCTGGGGTTTCAACGCTTATTCGCGCTAAAAACAGGTGTTTAGACCAGATATGGCAAGTAAAATAATATAACTATTTAGTTTAAATGAATGGACTCTAAGTCAGCCGTTTTAATCCCACGAACTTTTGCTGCTCATCAACTTGTAAAAGGAAGCGTCCACGCACGCCCTGGTTATCGATAAAAGGAATTAAACGCCCCGCGGGTAGTGCTACCCGCGTGCCGTTAACGGTCGTTACTACAATTTGTTGATAACCCTTGCTGTAATAAACATCGCAAAACTCCTGATAGCTCATACTCAGGTTAAAAACATACTCAATGATCACCGTTGGTTAATACCTTTAAATAATTATTCAGTTAGACAACTTTCTATTTTTTCAAATAAGTCACTGGCCAGGTTTGGCAATTGACGTAAAGACTCAAGCTGATTCCGCATTAATTTCTGGCGATTCTCATCATACCGGCGCCAACTGACAAAAGCAGAGAGCAGTCTTGAGGCAACCTGAGGGTTGCTGGTATTCAGTTGTTGAATGACTGAGCCTATCAGTTCATACCCTGCCCCGTCAGCTTTATGAAACTGAGCTTGATTCTGAGTGAACGCGGCAAGCAGTGAATACACCCGGTTTGGATTTTTTAACGAGAAATCGGGGTGCGTCATTAAATCTTTAACGCGCTCCACCGTAGCTTCGTTATTAGCAAGAGCCTGAGTGCTGAACCACTTGTCCATTACCAGTTTTTCGCCACGCCATTGCTGCTCAAACTTATTAAGTAAAGACTCGGCTGCAGAATGATTAGCCCACACTCCGGCCTGCATTGCACCCAGTTGATCAGTCAGGTTATCGGCCTGGTCAAACTGTTCTGTCAACTTATCGGTCGCTGCGTCGCCTAATTCGGCTAAGTAGCTTAAACAAACCTGTTTCAGTTGCCGTTTGGCTATTTCATCACCCACTAACTGGTAGGCTTTTTCTGACTTACAGGCACTCAGAAGCTGGCTGAAATCATTCTCGAGCGCAACTGCCAGTTGTGTTTTTAGTGACTTCAACTGGGTATTAATTGCTTCTACCGGAATGGTTTCATAATTATCAGCAATCGTTGAGGCTGAAGGCAGTGTTAAGGCCAGAGCTTTTAGTGCCGGATCTGTATTGGCCTGAAGCAAGTTCCTGCATGCATCAATCGTTTGTGCTGATAATTCGATAGCGGAATCATCATTAATTCCCTTTTCTATCATTCGGGTAAACAACGACTGTGCCGCATCCCAACGACTAAAGTCATCTTTGCTATGAGCCAGCAGTACCCGCAATTCGTCATCGCTTATGGTGCGTTTTACTTTAACTGGCGCAGAGAAATTATCGAATAAAGATAAAATGGGTTTCTCCACAACATTATCAAAGGTAAAAGTCGATTCATTCTCTTTTAAGTGCAATAAATTATTATCACTTAATGACAGTTCTGCGCCCTGCTCGCTATAGGCTGACCATTTAACCGGAATATGGAAAGGTGCCTTTTGCTCTTGTCCGGGAGTAGACGCTGTTTCCTGTTTGAGCACCAAGGTCAGTTGTTTCGCGTCTTTATCGTAAGACTGCTCCGCTGTAACAACCGGCGTTCCTGCCTGCGAGTACCAATGACGGAATCGACTGAAGTCTTCGCCGTTTGCATCTTCCATAGCCTGAACGAAATCTTCACAGGTTACAGCCTTACCATCGTGACGCTCAAAATAAAGCTTCATACCTTTCTGAAAACCGGATTCTCCCAATAAGGTGTGGATCATCCGAATAACTTCGGCGCCTTTGTTATAGACCGTAACCGTATAAAAGTTATTCATTTGAACAACTTTATCCGGTCGAATCGGATGCGCCATGGGTCCGGCATCTTCAGCGAACTGGTGGCTGCGAATAACGCGGACGTCCTGAATGCGGTTGACGGCTCTGGAGCCGAGATCTGAACTGAACTCCTGATCGCGGAAAACAGTCAGCCCTTCCTTTAAGCTCAGTTGAAACCAGTCGCGGCACGTCACGCGGTTGCCAGTCCAGTTGTGGAAATATTCGTGACCAATAACGGATTCAACGTTAAGAAAGTCCTGATCGGTTGCCGTCGCGGGATTAGCCAAAACGTACTTCGCATTGAAAACGTTCAGGCCTTTGTTTTCCATGGCGCCCATATTGAAGAAGTCGACGGCTACAATCATATAAATATCCAGATCGTAGACCAGGTCGAAACGCTCCTCGTCCCACTTCATCGCATTCTTAAGCGATAACATGGCATGATCAGCTCTGTCCAGGTTGCCTTTATCGACAAAAAGCTCTAAATCAACGGTACGCCCTTCCCGGGTAGTAAATTCGTCACGTAATACATCGAAATTACCCGCGACAAGAGCAAACAGATAGCAAGGCTTAGGAAACGGGTCCTGCCAGGTTGCCATATGCTTTCCGTTATCAAGATCCAGCTGCTTTATGCGGTTACCATTTGATAATAAGTATGGAAACTCTGCTTTATCGGCAATAATTGTGGTTGTAAATTTTGCCAGAACATCAGGCCGATCGGGGTAATAAGTGATGCGTCGGAAGCCTTCTGCTTCGCACTGCGTACAGAAGGTGTTTTCAGCCAGGTACAGGCCTTCAAGCGCCTCATTAGCCGTCGGGTTAACGCTATTTTCAATTTCAAGGGTAAACGCCTTGAGCGAAGTATTAAGTGAAAGGCTGTGCTCATTGCATTCATATGAATCCTCAGCAACGTCTTCACCATCGACTTTTAAGCTCAGTAAGGTGAGTTGTTCCCCGTCGAGTACCAAAGGCTTTGTATGATCGCCTTGCCGTACAACTTTTAAGACGCTCGTTACCCGAGTTTCTGTTGGATGAAGATTAAAAGTTAAATCGACATCCGTTATTGTGAATTCAGGTTCCTGATAATCTTTACGATATTTAGCCTTTGGTAATTGTGTCATAGCTTCCTTCTGTATTTAGTTCTCTTAAGTCGCTCTCTTGCGTACGGCTATTCGCTCTAATTAGGCTTCAGCCGTTTTGTCTTTTGGGTTCAAATACAAGATAGTCCAGCCGGTATAAGCGAGAATTATGGCAATTAGCGGTGTCAGGTAATTAAAGAACGCATAAATACCATATTCGAACGGACTTACGGCAAGTACTGAAAACATATAAGCTCCGCATGTATTCCAGGGAATAAGAGCCGATGTGATGGTACCACTATCTTCCAGAGTACGGGAAAGCACTCTGGGATCCAGATTGCGACGCTCATATTCTTCTTTGAACATGCGCCCTGGCAATACAATTGCCATATATTGGTCTGCGGTTAGTACGTTCGCACCAAAACAGGTAAAAATGGTCCCGGTAACCAGCGAACCGACACTCTTAGCTGACTTCAGCATGCCGCGGATAAAGCGTTCCAGCAGGCCAACTTTTTCCATAATGGCGCCAAAGGTCATGGCACTTAAAATGAGCCATACGGTATTTAACATTGACGACATGCCACCGCCGCTTAACAATGAATCAAGATTGGCACTCCCTGTACTCACCGATACGCCATCTGATAAGGCTAACCAAACTACTTTTAAGGCAGCAACCCAGCCCTGTTCTCCGGCTATTTGACTGACCATTTCAGGTTGGAAAATTAGCGCCCACACACCACCGAGCAAGGCTCCGAAAAATACCGTGGGTAGCGCTGGTTTGCGGGTTGCTGCCAAGTATAGCAACACCGCCAGAGGAACCAGCATTTCCCAGCCAACGTTAAAGGTTGCGCTTAGTTGCTCCTGCATCAGTTCCAGACGCTGTAAACTAACGTTGGTATCGGTGTTAAGACCAAGAATTAAGAACAAGGCTATCGAGATAGCAAAAGCAGGTCCTGCGGTATACCCCATATAACGGATGTGAGCGAACAGTTCTGTTCCTGCGACCGCTGGTGCCAAGTTGGTGGTATCAGACAAAGGTGACATTTTATCACCAAAGTACGCTCCCGAAACTATTGCACCAGCAGCGATACCTGGCTCTAAGCCCATACCGGAAGCTACTCCCATTAATGCTACACCAATGGTCGCTGCGGTTGTCCAGGAACTTCCGATAGATAGCGCTACTACACCACAAATAATACAACTTGCCGCATAGAATAAGCTTGGGTTTAGCAGTTCCAGACCAAAGTAAATTAATGTTGGAACGGTACCTGACAACAACCAGGTACCAATTAACGAACCGACAGCAAGAATGATTAACATTGCGCCCAGGGCTACAGAAATCCCCTCGGTTATGCCCTCTTCTATTTGTTGCCAGCTAAAGCCGTTTTTAAAACCTATGATGACAGCAATACCGGCCGCCACTAACAAGGCTATCTGATTGGGTCCATAAGAAGAGTCTTCGCCAAATAAATAAACCGACGAGGACAACATTCCGATTAGCGCAAGTAAAGGAATCAGCGCCTGTAATAAACTGGGTGCTTTTGTTTTATGACTCATTAATTATTCAACCTAAAGTTTTATAAAGCCGATCAGCTGTAAAAAAATAATAATGATAGCGACTGGAGAAATATATTTAACGCACAGTAGCCAGACATCGAAAATGCCCTTTTTTGTATCCAGTTCGTCTTTCGTGAACTCCGAACGCATTACCCAGCCCGCTAATAGCGCGAGCAGAAGGCCGCCTAGCGGGAGCAGTAAGCTCGACGTTAAAACGTCAATAATATCAAAGAGTGATTCAATTGGCTTACCTAACCACTCGGAGTCTAACTGAGCCCAGCCGGAGCCAGCAAACGAATGGATAGTCAACTGTCCCAGAAGCCATAGCACTCCGCCAGAAACTAAGGTTGCCGGCCAACGGCTTAAGGAAAATTTTTCTGAAACAAAGGCAACCGATGATTCAATCATGGCGATAGCGGAAGTAAACGCCGCAATAACCAGCATAATGAAGAATACGGTTCCAACAAAGCCTCCGGCAGGCATTTCACTGAAAGCTAAAGGCAAGGTAGTAAAGATAAGACCCGGGCCTTCACTTGGCGTTAAACCATAACCGAACACCAGAGGAAATATTGCCAGTCCCGCTAACAGCGCGACAAAAGTATCAATAACAGCAATCCAGACACTGGTTTGTACTATAGAGGTTTCTCGCGGTAAGTAAGCGCCGTACATAATCACAACGCCAGAAGCTAGCCCCAGAGTGAAAAAAGAGTGGCCTAGCGCGACCATTACGCCGTTAACTGTCAACTTGCTGAAATCAGGTTCAAACATAAAGCTAACAGCCGAGGAAAAATCACCGATGCTGCCAGAATAAACAGCAATGCAAACCAGCAACACAATCATGCAGGGAAGTAAGAAGCGTACTGACCTTTCCAGACCATTTTTAACCCCGTTGCCAACCACTAGAATGGTAGCGATAACAACCAAGCTGTGCCAGATCATCAATTCTCCGGGTGACGCCTGCAGTGCGTCAAAAGTTTTACCTATGTCCTCGGCAGAAGCTTTGGTAAACACTCCTTGCGCGGCTTTAAAGACATAAGCCAGCGCCCAACCGGCTATAACCGCATAGAAACTTAACACCAGATAACCGGTCAACATTCCCAGCCAACCTGCAACTTGCCATGCGGGATGCTTACCGGACTCTAATGCGACCGATTTGGCTGCATAGCCTGGTGAGTGTCGGCCACGGCGACCAATAATCACCTCGGCCATCATAATTGGAATGCCAATGGCTAAAATACAAAGCAGGTACACCAGAACAAAGGCACCGCCTCCGTTCTCGCCCATCACGTAGGGAAACTTCCAAATATTGCCTAAACCAACAGCTGCTGCTGAAGAGGCCAGTATAAAACTTAACCGACTTGACCATCGGCTTGATATCGCCTGATTATTTGTTGTCATTATTATTAATCGTTTGTGTTCAGTAACGCGCTATATGACCACAAAACTGGGGTCTATGACAAGCGCACAAAAAAATACCGCCGTAAAGGCGGTATTTTTAAACGGTCAATTTAATTCGAGGCAAGTTGATTTTTATCAATGAAATCAAATGCAACCAAAGCGGCTTGATCGAGGAAGGGATCTACCTCGGTAAACTCATCGGGAGCGTCTTCAACGTTCTCGATTGGCTCTTTTCCCGCACGTTTCAGGCGTTCGTTAACTCGCTCAAGTTGCTTGGCTTTTTGCTGCTCTTGTTTCTTTTCGCGCTCAGTTAACACCAAGCTGACCCACGTTTTATCTTTCTCTTCTCTATAACGTTCTATTTCTTCAAATATGTAAGAAAATTCTGGGTCATCTTCAATTCTCTGATTTAACTGCTGTTGCAAATCTTTCACTTCAGCACTGTTAATTTCACCAACGGGACTATAACTCGCCTTATCTATTTTATCCCAGGGTAACGCGTTGTCTTCTTTGCTTTCACCCCAGTCTGAAGCTTCAACAAACGAAGGGAAAACAACGTCTGGCTGAACACCTCTTAACTGTGTACTGCCACCATCTATGCGGTAGAATTTCGCAATGGTATATTGAACGCTGCCTAATGGCTTATCGTAGAAATCGAAGCGCCGGGCAAGTCCTCGATGTTGTTGCACAGTACCTTTCCCAAAGGTATTTTCACCTATTATTAAGGCACGTTCATAATCCTGCATGGCCGCGGCAAAAATTTCAGACGCTGAAGCACTGTAACGGTCAACCATAACGAACAATGGTCCGTCATAGTAGGTTTTACCGTCTTTGTCTTCACTGACATCGACACGCCCGCGCCCGTCACTCACCTGAACTACTGGGCCTTTATCAATAAATAGTCCGCTCAAACCAATAGCTTCGGTTAAAGCACCGCCACCATTACCGCGCAAATCAATCACTAAGCCTTCTACTTTCTGGCTTTCTAAATCCTCAATCAGCTTTTTGACATCAGCTGTTAGGTTATTGTAGAACCCAGGAATTTCGATAACACCAAGACGACGACCTTTATAAGGCCCCTCTTCGAACTCTTTGACTTCGGCTTTTGCTGCACGATCCTCCAGTTTCACCTTGTCACGGACAATTTCAACTTCACTTGGAGTGCCGCCGGCACCTTGGCTGGCTTTTAAGACCTGCAAACGGACGGTTGTTCCTTTGGGTCCTTTAATTAACTCAACGACATCGTCCAGACGCATGCCAATGATGTCAACAAACTCCTCTTCATCCTCGCCGGAGCCTTGGCCTACAGCTATGATCTTATCTTCTGGAGAAAGCTCATCGGTTTTATCCGCAGGACCGCCTGGGACTAAACTGCGAATTATTGTGTAATCGTATTCTGACTGAAGTACTGCGCCAATTCCTTCCAGTTCGAGATTCATATTTTGCTGAAAGCGCTCTGAGTTGGAAGGCGATAGGTAACTTGTATGCGGCTCAACTGAACGGGCAAACGCGTTCATAACGGTTTGAAAAACATCTTCGCTTTTCGATTTTGTCAGTCGATTTAATGCACTGTTATAACGCTTGCCGAGTGTCTCAACTATCTCTGGCCACTCTTTACCGGCCAGTTTCAAATTAAGCGCATCGTATTTAACACGGTTTTGCCAAAGCTCATCCAACTCTTCTTTGGATTCCGCCCAATCAGCATCTTCACGATCGTAGTAGTACTTGTCACCCTCAACCGAAAAATCCATGGGCTTGTCTTCGTCCAGTATAGACAGCGCATACTCGTAACGCTGAAAACGTCGCTCAAGACTTTTCTGATAAATGTCGTAAGCAACATCAAGCTCCCCCCGTTTCAGCATGTCATCAAACAAATGACGATACTCCTGGGCGGCTTCTATATCCTCTTTCAGAAGAAACATTTTGCTGTAATCCAGCAAGTCAAAGTAGCGCTCATGAATTTGCTCAGATAACTCGTTATCCAGCGTCAAACTACTGAAATGATAACGGGTAAAATAGGACGCAATACGCTCACTGGCTGTATCATGCTGAGCTTCCTGCTCTAACTCTGGTAATTCACTGATCTTGTGCTCTGGCGGTATGGCAACCGCAACAGGAACAACACACATCAGTGCCAATGCACATTTCTTTACAGCCCAGTGTTTCATTGACTACTCCTAAGCGCGCAGAAAAATCTTATCTGCTTTTACTTTCATAATTAAACCGTTTTGCAACTGAACTTGAACGTCGTCCTTGTCCAGCTCTAAAACTGTTGCTGACATGGGGGTGTTCCCCGCTTTTACCTGAACCTGTTGACCAACAGAAAGCTTGTTGAGTTCCACATCAGCCAATTTAACTTTTGGTTTGGCCGGTTTTTTTGCGGTTTTCGGTTTAGCTTTTGCTGTATTTTCAGGTTTATCTTTAGCCGGAGCTTTTTTAGCTGCAGCCTTGTTGGTTGCTTTGTTTTTCTCTGCAACTTTAGCTTTAGATTCTTTTAAAGTCTCTTGTGCATGCTGCTGATGTTCTTCTGTTACAGCTTCTACCTGCTCGCCGTCTAAATTCACTCGCTGAGCACCCGTTTTAACGCTGTATAGATACCGCCAGCTATTGGTGTAATGACGCAGAGCCGTTCTTAAACGTGTTTTACTTACTTTGTCATCGTCCTCAAGGCGTTTCGCCAAATCCTCAAAAATACCAATTTTTAAAGGTTTGGCATCGCCTTTAATAGTAAAACAGTCTGGAAACTGTTCGGCTAAATAGGCAATGACATCTTTACTTTTCGTCAGCTTTTCAGGTTCACTCATTCCATTCTTCTTCCTGTTCGCGGACAACTTTCATTAAGTTTCGAACATAGTCGTCCATTTCATCAAATGACAAATCTAGCAATGCAGGCTCTTCAATCCAGTCGTACAAAGTACGGCGAACCATTTCTTCAAGCTGCTCTGTTGTATCGTCATCCTCTCGTAATGCATTAATAAGATGCAGCATTTCATTTATTTTATCAGCGGCTTCTTCTTCATGCTCTTCAAAGAAAATAACATCTTGTTTGGTTACTAAATAACTGTGAATATCGAATTCAACAAACATATTATGACTGCAACCCTTGCCAATTCAGAGTTTGGCAGTAGTCAGCAATAGCCTGAATGGCTTTTGCGTCTTCTTCACTAAAGCGCCCCACCGACGGGCTATCGACATCCAGTACCGCGACGGTTTTACCATTAACGACTATAGGTGCAACAACTTCACTGTTTGATGCTGAGTCACAAGCTATATGCCCGGCAAATTGGTGAACATCTTCAACTCTCTGGCAGGTTTGGGTTTCTGCAGCAACGCCGCAAACGCCCTTGCCAAAAGGAATACGAACACAAGCGACGCGGCCCTGAAAAGGACCTAACACCAACTCGTTATCGGAACGGGTAAGGTAGAAACCTAGCCAGTTAATGTCTTCAATGTGCTCATAGAGTAGCGCAGAGATATTCGCAAGATTTGCAATTAAATCGGGCTCACCTTCTGTTAAGGCCCGGCTTTGGGCTAATAAGTCAGAATACAGCTGAGAGCTCATAATTCGCCTTCTTGTTGGTCGAGTTTGAAACGAGCAATTTGTTCGCCAGAGTCAGTTTTGAACTCCTCTTTTAATTGCCGTTTGGTTTTCGTAATTATTTCGCCGTTAGCACCAATAGTAAAAGCTTCCTCTGTGCTGGCGTATCTAGCCTGGTAAGCCATAACCAATTGAATAGAGTTTTCACGTTGCTCATCAGTTAAACGATTACCATCTGGCCATTTACCGGTTTCAACCGCCTGAACCAGACGCTCGTAAATGTCCTGATTCATACTTTTAATTAAGTCGTCGAATTGCATAGTTTACCGCTTTTTCTTTTTTAAAAAGACAAGCTGCACGCGGTTGATTATAAACCAAACTAATCCCCCGACCATTAAGCCAACGGCAACGCTGTATTGCCAAGTTTTTGGCATGGGTTGCTGAAGGAATAAATAAGTAAAAGCGGCAATCGATATCAGTAAGGCGAGCATTGAACGGGAAACCAGCTTATCGGATTTTTCCTGCTTTATCCGTATGGCTTCACGCTCTATATCATCTTTAGACTGACCAGCCAGAACAAACTGGCAATGCGGGCACTCTTTTACTTTGCTTGAAATTCGCTTATTACACGAAGGACATTGTGTTAACGCCATAAACTACCTATCTCTTATGTAGTCCTTGCAATATAAGGCTTTTGCTCTCAATTTCAAGCATTGCGAGGGAATAAAAAATAAAACGGCCAACTTTAAGTTGACCGTTTTGCTTTAATTGATGCTTATTCTATTACTTTTTCTTGTCGGCGTCGCCAAAGTCTTTCCAATAAGACTTAACCGTTGATTTCATTTCCCGATGCAGCAAAATCATACCCAGTAAGTTAGGTAATGTCATTAAGACAATAGCGACAGCAGAAGCTGTCCAAACTAAGGTGGTATCTGCAAATGACGCCCAGAAAAAGCCTGCGACATAAAGTATACGGTAAGGCATAACACCCTTTTGGCCGACCAGATAAACAACCGCCCTGTCACCGTAATAAGACCAGGCAATAGCCGTTGAAAAGGCAAACATCAATAAGGTAATAGGAATAATGTACTGCCCATAGTCTCCGAAATACCCATTAGCAAAAGCCAGTGAGGTTAGAGCTGCGGAATGCACTAGTGATTTGCCGACAACTTCAATGTCTTCTTTAATCAAGTTGCCATTTTCAATTTTCACCTGACCATTGTAAGCATCTTCTCCGGCAATAATGAAACGCACGTCTTCAGCAACCGAGCGCGCATGCAAAATAGTGATTTCACCATCAGTCTGCGCCTTACCATCAACAACATTCAGCGTACCCGAATAGCGTTTGATTTCAGTGTCGTCGTAGTCGTTCAGGTATCTGTAAAGCTCCTGGCGATCTTCTTTGTCAACGTCATTGTACTCACCAACAACGAAGTCCAGATCGCTTCTGGCAAAGTTATTTTCAAACTTCTCAGTCCAAACTCCGGAAGACAGAATAACCAGACCGGTTAAGGTACAGATTAGGATGGTATCCAGGAAAGGCTCAAGAATTGAAACCAAACCTTCAGCAACAGGATCTTTGGCTTTAGCTGATGCGTGTGCAATTGGAGCAGAACCCTGGCCCGCTTCGTTCGAGAATAAGCCACGGTTTACACCACGGTTAAAGGCATAGGCGAAGCTGGCGCCAAGGAAGCCGCCTGCCGCCGCTGAACCGGTGAAAGCGTCAGTGAAAATAGAAACGAAAGATGAGCCTATATTATCGATATTGAAGAAAATAACGCTCAAAGAACCAATGACATAAACAATTCCCATAATAGGAACAATTTTCGAGGTAACCGCTGCTATTCGCTTGATGCCACCAATAATGACCATTGCCAGTAAAATAGAGAGGATAGCCCCTGTCCAGACCGGATCAATTGAGAAAGTCTGTTCCATTGACTGCGCAATGTTATTAATTTGCGGCATATTTCCGGTGCCAAAGGAACTAACAATAGTCGCAATGGCAAAGATAACCGCTAACCATTTCATATTAAGGCGGCGATCCATGTAGTACATTGGTCCGCCAGCCATAGTGCCATCTTCGGTTTTTACACGGTATTTATGTGACAAGGTCACTTCGACAAACTTCGTGGTCATACCGAGGAATGCCGTCATCCACATCCAGAAAATAGCCGCCGGGCCACCCAGGAATATCGCAAGTGCAACACCACCAATATTACCGGTACCTACAGTACCTGATAACGCGGTCGATAAGGCCTGGAAGTGACTGGTATCACCTTGTGAGTCTTTTTTATCGAATTTGCCGGCCAGTACTCTCCAGGCATGTCTGAAATAGCGTACCTGAGGAAAACCAAGATACAGTGAGAAAAATAATCCCACACCGAGCAAAAGAAACGGGAAATAGGCTGCAGAGCCTAAAAACCCGTCAATCCAAAGCAAAAAATTGTTGAGCGCTTCCAAGGAAGACCCCCTTTTGTTGTTATTATTTTGTGATCCAACTCTAGTTTTAACGCAATTTTGGTGAGACTGCCAATATTGCGGTTAAAACATCTTCTCCTAAACGCTGACAACGAGCTACTGACCAGCCGAAATCTTCGTCAGGTAAGTCTGCATTGTCTTTAAACGGCATTTCCAACGTATAAGATAAACACTTGAAGCGCTCACCCACCGCTGAGTTTGCGACTGTCATATTCGCTTTACCCGGCTCATCCAGCTCATAACCATACTTCGTCTGGAACTCTGGAGTTGCTGCTAAAAAGGCTGACTTGAAAGTGTCTTCTAAGTCTTTATGGCGCTCGTCATATGAAGGAATACCTTCACAGCCTGCGACAAAGTTATAAGGCAAAGCTTCATCACCGTGCACATCAAGAAACATATCAACACCGGTTTCCTGCATGCGTTTTAGCACATAAAAAACTTCCGGGCTTTTTTCCAGGCTTGGTTCCGCCCATTCGCGGTTCAGGTTAGTACCAACAGCGTTAGTCCTAAGATGCCCACGAACGCTACCATCTGGGTTCATGTTTGGTACGACGTAGAAAACGTTCTCGTCTAACAACTTACGGGCCACGCCATCTTCGTCGTCTAGTAAACGTGTAATTAAGCCTTCCATAAACCACTCAGCCATTGACTCACCAGGATGCTGGCGTGCAGTTACCCAAATGGTATTTTTGTGCTCAGCGGGTTCACCTATAACCAATAAGTTTAATTCGCGGCCGTCTATCGTTTCTCCTAATAGCTCGTGATAACAATCAATTGACTGTTGAGCTGATTGAATCAGGTCTTGATGACGCTCGTAAGAATAAGGAATGAAATACGCATAATAGACGCTTTCTTGCTCTGGTGTATGACGAATAGTCAGCTCTTTGCCATTGTACTCGGTCGGAACCCGGAACCAGGTTTCACGATCATATGAGGCGAGTGCCTGGTATTCTTTCCAACCATCCGGATACGCAGAGTCAGAAGCGTTTTCAATGGTCATCACGTGCTCTTCGCCGGCTTCAGCAAACAGCTTAAAATGGAACCATTGATAAAAATCAGATTGATGATCTTTCTTGATAGCTAAACGAATGTTATCGGCATTGTCTGAACTGATAACTTGAATATTGCCACTGTCAAAGTTTGCAGTGATATGCATACTTCACCTTTATGTGTTGTTTCTGAGAAAGAGAGTAGAAAAAAAGCGCCCGCAGGCGCTTTTTCAATTATTTAGGTAAATTAGGAACCTTAAGTCCGGCCATAGCTTCAGCCACACGAATAACCTGGCAACTATAACCAAATTCGTTGTCATACCAAACGTACAGTACTGCTCTGTCGTCTTCTACTATTGTTGCCTGAGAGTCAACCACACCAGCATGACGTGAACCCACTAAATCTGAAGAAACGATTTCAGTCGAAGCGGTATAGTCAATTTGGTTAGCCAGTTCTGAATGCAGAGAAACCTGACGCAGATAATCGTTTAATTCCTCGCGACTTGTCGACTTTTCAAAGTTCAGATTCATAATTGCCATTGACACATTCGGGGTCGGCACGCGAATGGCATTACCTGTCAGTTTACCAGCCATTTCCGGAAGTGCTTTAGCAACAGCTTTAGCCGCGCCGGTAGAGGTAATAACCATGTTAAGAGGCGCTGAGCGACCACGACGTTCGGCGGTATGATAGTTATCAATCAGGTTTTGATCGTTAGTGTACGAGTGAACCGTTTCTACGTGACCGTTACGAATACCAAACTCATCATTTATTGCTTTAAGCACAGGTGTAATCGCATTGGTCGTGCAGCTTGCTGCAGAAACAATTTTATCACTGTCTTCGATCATCTTATCGTTCACGCCAAAGACGATATTCTTGATATCACCTTTTGACGGTGCCGTCAGAAGCACTTTATCAACACCTTTTGATTTCAGGTGCAGACCCAGGCCATCTTCATCTTTCCAGATACCGGTATTATCGATAACAATCGCGTTATTAATACCGTACTGGGTATAATCCACTTGGTCCGGTCCATTAGAGTAAATCACTTTAATACTGGTACCGTTAGCTTTTATGCTCTGGCTATCGTGATCAACGGTTATTGAACCATTGAATAAACCATGGATTGAGTCACGACGCAGTAAACTTGCCCGCTTTTCTAAATCACCATCGCGACCGCCACGAACAACAATGGCACGTAAGCGCATTTTATTGTTGCCACCATTACGTTCAATTAACTGACGAGCCAATAAGCGCCCTATCCGTCCAAAACCATATAAAACCACGTCGCGAGGTTCGATATTATCTTCTGAATCAATGATGTCCGCTAACTCACGTTTGACGTAATCTGTAACCGACAAACCATCAGCTTTATCTCCAAACAAGTAGCCATAGGCCAGTTTGCCCAAATCAACGCGTGCCGGGGACAGTTTCAGCTCTGCCATAGCCTGCAAGAACGGAAAGCTTTCGCGTAAACGAACTTTCTGCCCTTCGTGGCGAAGAATAAGACGGTGTGCCTTAATAATATTAATGGTCGATACGTTCAGTAATGAACGGCCATAAACCAAAATTTCAACACCGAAGTTCCGGTACAACTTCCCAAGCAAAGGTTGCATTTGCTCGGCGAATTCCTGACGTTCCTGCCAACTTGATAAGGTTGGATCTTGCTGGTTAGAGTTCATAGTGAGCCCTGTCCTCTATGGTAATGTCTGTGAGCTTATAAAGTGCTACGCTTAAAAACCGCGATATTGTACTGAAAAGCTTGGCATGAAGCCAATTTTACGGAACAATTGTGTTTCACAAAAAAAATGTTGATATCTATGCTAAAAAAAATTGTTATTACAAGTGCTGCTCTCGCTTTAACCGGATGTATGGAAGGAAAGCCGTCAGTCAGTAAAATCTGCGAGTCTACTCCTAGTATTTGTAGCGATTTAAATACCGATAACTGGTGCAACGTAGAACGTAGCGAACTTATTTACAGTCGTTATGAACGTAGTCTAAACGATACGAGCGAAAACCAGTATTTCGTCATGCGGGATCTGGAAAAGTACTCAAAATGTATCGAGCTGGCTGCAACACTTGAAATGACAAAATCAAAACAGAAGCAGTCGGATCGTTTAGAGGCCTTTATTAACTCACGAAAAAATATAGAGAAGCTGGCTGACGAGACCGCCGATTCCGAACACCCTCTATGGCTATACTGGCATTGGGCCAACCGAAGCGACCATGAAGCACTGGATAAGCTTCTCGCACTAGAGGGCAGCAAAAAAATGGAAACGCCTGAACTTAAACTAGCGCTAGCCACCTATTATACCAAGAAAGACTCGGAAAAAACCTTTGAGCTTCTGTACAGCGCACTCCGACTGTATCGCCCCGATGACAAAGTAAACCCTGAAATACCTTCAACTTTAGTTTCTATGTATTTAAAAGAAGGTAATGGTCCTGAAGCTTATGTCTGGTCCCAGGTTGCCTGGCAGTTCGGCCAGAAAAACCTGGATAAAAACAGTATGAAATCAATTGTTAATGCCAGCGAAGACCAATACGACGACTGGGATGATCGCGCTGAAGCGATTGTCGATAAAATTGAAGAGGGTAAATTCCGCGGTTACTACTCATCGTCTTCGTGACGCATCGCTAGTGAGTTAACGCAATAGCGTTGTCCAGTTTCTGTTGGGCCATCGTCAAATACGTGGCCCAAATGCCCACCACATTGACTGCAGAGTATTTCAGTACGAGTCATGCCATGGCTTGAATCTTTTACATAGTCAATTGAGCCTTTTATGGCTTCATCAAAACTTGGCCAGCCGCAATGTGCATCAAATTGATGTCCTGCTTCAAAAAGTTTCTGACCGCAACCGGCACAATGGTAAACGCCGTCTTTATCACAGCTTAAATACTTTCCGGAAAACGGCCGTTCAGTGCCCTTTTCTCTCAGTACATAATAAGCTTCATCGCCTAATATTTCGCGCCACTCCTGTTCATTTCTGTTACTCCAGTCGTGTTCACTCATATTTGCTTAACTCCTTTATCTTTCAATTAAATTTCGTACTACTGTAACAGTCCATGTGCTAAACTTAAGCTTAAATTCATGGGTAAATTTGCTGAGGTTTTGCATGCTTCGTCGTACCAAAATTGTAACTACTCTCGGGCCTGCCACTGACTCTGAGGAAACACTCAGAGAGTTAATAAAAGCGGGTGCCAATGTTGTTCGTTTAAACTTTTCTCACGGCAATGGTGACGATCACAAGCAGCGCGCTTCCATGGTCAGAAAAATTGCCCGGGAATTAAACGCCCATATTGCCATTTTAGGCGACTTGCAGGGACCAAAAATTCGAGTTGCGCGCTTTCAACAAAAACAAATTACGTTGGCTGTCGGTGATAAGTTCATTTTAGACGCTGCGCTTGGAAAAGACAGCGGCAATCAGGAACGTGTTGGCCTCGACTATAAAGACCTGCCAACAGATGTCAGTCCCGGCGATCTTCTCTTACTGGATGATGGTCGTATCCAGTTAAAAGTTGAAGAAATTGATGGTAGCCAGGTTAAAACAGAAGTCACCGTTGGCGGCGTGCTTTCTAATAATAAAGGTATTAACCGTCAGGGTGGTGGTTTGTCAGCTGCCGCATTAACGGAAAAAGATTTAGCCGATATTAAGCTCGCAGCAGAAATCAATGTAGATTACCTTGCGGTTTCATTCCCTCGCTCTGGCGATGATATTAACCAGGCTCGGCACTTGCTCCGCGAAGCTGGTGGACAAGGCGTATTATGCGCTAAAATTGAACGCGCAGAAGCCGTTGCCAGCGAACATGCATTAGATGACATTATCAGAGCATCCGATGCCGTTATGGTTGCCCGTGGCGATTTAGGCGTTGAAATTGGTGATGCGCAATTGGTGGGTAAGCAAAAACAAATTATTTCGCGTGCACGCCAACTAAACCGTGTGGTTATTACCGCGACTCAAATGATGGAGTCGATGATTGAAAACCCAATGCCAACCCGCGCCGAAGTGATGGATGTTGCCAACGCCGTATTGGATGGTACAGATGCCGTAATGCTGTCGGCTGAGACGGCTGCCGGTAAACATCCAGTAGCAACCGTAAAAGCCATGGCTGAAATTTGCCTGGGTGCAGAAACACATCCAACCGCTCAGTTACGCCACCAGGATCTGGAAGAAATGTTTTCCAGCATTACCGAGGCGACAGCCATGTCTGCCATGTACGCAGCCACCCACTTGAATGGGGTCAAGGCCATTATAGCGTTAACTGAATCCGGTTTTACTGCCAAGCTTATGTCGAGAATTACTTCCCATTTACCGATATTTGCATTATCCCGCCATCCGCAAAGTCGCGACAAATCAGCTTTATACCGTGGTGTTTACCCTATAGATTTCGATTCTACTAGTGTCAGTAATCCGATAACTGAAGCTATTGAGGTAGTGAAAAAAAGTGGACACATAAAAGCCGGTGATTTAATCATACTAACCCACGGCGATGTAATGGAAACCGTGGGCTCAAGTAATACCTGTAAGATGATAGAAGTTCGTTAATCGTTAAAATCATTAATTAAAGAATCAAGAAGGTCGATGTATTCATCGGCCTTTTCTATCACTTTTTTACGTTGTTCCCCAGTCAGGCTCTGATATATATCCCACAAGAACTCTTTACGAAGCTGGCTATTTTTATCCGCTTTTTGCTGAAGCTCTTCGCTTCTTAATTGTTGTGGGTCAAGAATCAATGCTGATAATTGATTTTCATCTACAGGTTGCTTCAGCAACGCTTTCTCAAATTCACCTAACCAATTTGAGCGATAGCTTAACCATTGCTCACGTAATTCAGGAGAATCAGCCACCCAGCTGCGTAATAACTTATCCTGCTCTTTAGTCAGAGAACCGATAATATCTTCTAAGTCCTCTTCCACTTCCGAAATGCGGTCCAGCCTTCTTAGTATCGGGTTCTCTTCCTGGTCGTCCTGAAAGCGCTGATAACGCTCTTCCTGCGCTTCTTCTAATCGACGGATAAGTTGTTGCCGTTGTTTGAGTGAAAGAGTCGCTAATAAGCCCGCTTCGGCTTCTGTTCGTACTAAAACATTATCCCAGAACGTCCAGAGCTTATCTTCAAATTTGCTGATATCGTTTTTGCTCAGCGTCTGCTTATCGACCTTATCTCTCAGGTTTTTCAGTTCATCTCTGTACAACGGGAGCTGAGTTTGTGCATGCCAAAGATGCATTTCATCAACTTTCTCTGCTAGCAGCTCTTCCTGCTCACCGGTTAAGTCAACGTAATCCTTTACTTTCCACTCAACCAGAGTGTCAGCAAACTTGTAGCCAAGGTTCGCCGTACACCCTGCTATCAGGATTAAAAAGGTTATTACTGCCAG
Organism: Idiomarina sp. UBA3176; assembly: GCF_002364295.1. NCBI lineage: Bacteria > Pseudomonadati > Pseudomonadota > Gammaproteobacteria > Alteromonadales > Idiomarinaceae > Idiomarina > Idiomarina sp. UBA3176. The sequence continues at coordinate 261,009 of NZ_DEXU01000023.1, read as the reverse complement.
CAGTCGATACATGATTAGCTCAGAATAAGTTGTTTAATACGGTCTTTATAACTACGACTTACTTTCAGTTTTTGACCATTTTTTAATTGTAAATGATATTCGCCATTTTGTTGGTTACAGAGCTTTTCAACCTGTTTAATGTTAACAATGGCGGAACGATGAACCCGCTGAAACAGCTTAGGGTTTAAGTCCTGCTCCAGTTCTTTCATTGTGCGTCGCAGAATGTGGGTATCGTCACCGGCATGTATACACATGTAATCTCCAGCGGCATCAATCCACTTAATGTCTTTGACGGCAACCCGGGTTATCTCACCGCTGTCCTTTATAGCGATATATTCCGGATATTGGTCTGCGGTAATACTTTCGCCTGAAGCCAGCTTCTGTAATAGAGTATGCGTATCTTGCCCGGTTACCTCCGCAACTAAACTGATCAGTTTTTCCTGGTGCTCGTCGTTAACCGTCTGATGCTCGCTTATAACGCGGTTAACGCATTCAGCCAAGCGGTCGTCATCAACGGGCTTCAACAAATAATCTAACGCCCTGACTTCAAAGGCTTTGATAGCGTAGGTGTCATAAGCTGTTACAAAAACAACGACTGGCAACTCATGTCCCTTCTCCTGCACAGCTTTTAATACTTCAAAGCCATTAAGCCCGGGCATTTGTATATCGAGAAAAATCAGATCAGGTTTATTTTCGATAATGATATCGACGGCTTCCCTGCTGCTTTTGCACTCGGGCATTAACTGCAGTTGCTCAAACGCCTGTAAACGAATAGCCAACCCCTTTCTGGCGAGGGGCTCATCGTCAATAACCAGGGTTTTCAATCGATTCATCTTTGACTCTCCAACATTTCCATCGGAATGGTAATACGAACACAAAGACCGCTCTCAGCACCTTTTAGCATTTCAAACCTATACTGCTTACCATATAAGGATTTAAGCCTTTGACGAGTGTTATTAAGCCCGACACCGTCTTTGCGGAATAGCTTTTCCGGATCCGTTTCAATTTTCGGCCCATTATCACACACCTCCAAAATCAGGTTCTCTTTTTCTGACCAGGAACGAACTCTGATTTTCCCCACCCCTTCTACATTTGAAATGGCGTACTTAATTGAGTTCTCGATTAAAGGCTGACAAATTAAACTAGGAACCAGAGCATTCTTGGTTTCATCTGACAAATGAATATCAATTTCAAGCTGCTCGTCAAAACGTACTTTTTCAATATCCAGATACAAAAGCAAGGCATCCACTTCTTTTTCCAGAGTCACTTTTTTAATCGGTTCATTATCTAAAGAAAAACGCAGGAAGTGGCTTAGCTTATTCACCATCAAATTGGCTTTTTCATTCTCTTTGAGCAAAATAAGCGTAGAAATTGCGTTTAAGGTATTAAACAAAAAATGCGGATTGAGCTGGTATCGTAGCATTTTCAACTGCGCCTGATGCGCCATAGATGAAGCCAGTAACGCTTTTTGCTTCTCTTCCTGCAGCATCTGATAATACTTAATACCAAAATAAAGTCCGCTCCAGCTAAGAATGATATAAAACTTGGCCAAACTGTTTTTCAAATAGAAAAAGGGACTGTCCGGACGAAAACCGAATTTATAAATTTCCCAGTAAGTTGCGTTATCAACAATGGCCCAGGCTACAGCGGTAACATAAGACACCACAATGGCAATTAAAACCATAAGTGCCGGGGGGAACTCCCATATACGCCGGTACAAATAGCGAAGCGGAATCGTACTCAAAAAGCCGGCATACGCCCCCAAAATAATAATGAGGGTGTAGATATCCCGCATTTCATGCATTAGTGACCCTATGTAGTTCACTAACGCATAACCTATCCAGCCTCCCGCCTGCAGCAACCAAAAGAACCTGTTACGGTTATCCATCAATAGTTGCCACTGCGTTTTTATCGGTTTCTCCATTATGTTGAGGACTCTAAACGCGACAACTCGTCAATATCCACAAGGCTTCCGGAGAAAAGAGAGTTAACCTCATCTTTCTGGTTCCCCATAAACTGCACACCTAACTCAAGCTGGTCATCCACTTGCTTTACCTGCCGGACTATAGCTTTAAGGGTTAAGTCGCCGTTATTTTTCTGTTCTATTTTAAGAACAATTTTGCTGCCATTCTCCCAAAGCTCGTCTATTTTACCTTCAGGCTTTTCATGCTTTAGGCGACACCCACTTTCAGATACATCCAGCACGTGTCCTCTGAAAGTATTCTCCTCGCCTTTTACCGACTGCCCTGAGACTGAAGCAGGTAAAAAGGCGTCAAATCGACGCCCTTTTCTAATAATCCGATGCTCAATCTGATTTGGCCACATAATAAAAAGCATTTTCGTCGGGTGTGAGATGACATAGCTTATTTCACTGCGAAACGCACAAATTTCACCACTTTCGTTTTCCAGAACAAAGCGGACAATAACCGGTGTTTTCTCCTGCAAAAGATCACGCATGTCATTGTATTTACGCGCGTCGGGCATATTAACGATAACCCAGCGCTCGTTAACCGCACCAATAAACTCCGAATAAAACCGAGCCGGAACGTTCGAACTGGACAGTTGAACTTCTATTTTCTGACCTGTAACGAGCTGCGAAATTTTGCTTGGCATAGGGGTCTCTTTGCGATGAATCAATATGTTACTATGATCGCTAGTTGTCAGGCTGTGTCAAGCAAAGGAGAGTATCTTGATCGCTTACGATATAACACCCATCGATTTACATGGGCATTTATTTAATGTCTCTCTCACTATTGAACAAACGAACGATGAGCAGGAACTCTGGTTACCTAACTGGATTCCGGGCAGTTATTTAATACGGGATTTTAGTAAGCACATTATTGGTTTACACGCCGAGAGTAACGGCCTTTCCCTGCCGGTTAAGCAAATAAGTAAGAACCGCTGGCAACTGGCTCGTTCGAAGCATCCTGTTACTGTGCACTATCAGGTATACGCCTGGGACCTATCGGTTCGTTCGGCTTATCTGGACCAGTTTCAGGGTTTCTTTAATAATACCAGCCTGTGTCTTGCAGTTGAGGGACAAACCGACCTTCCCTGTGAACTGCACTTGCATGCGCCGCCAGAAGCCCCTCTGTGGAAGGTCGCGACCGGGATGCCCCGAAAAAGTGGGCAACCACATTCCTGGGGATGCTTCCGAGCCGATAATTATGATGCGCTAATTGACTATCCTTTTTTAATTGGAGACTTAACCATTGATGAGTTTATTGCTCACGGCATTAAGCACTCTCTGGTCTTAAGCGGCCGCCATTATGCTGATACCTCGCGCATAACGGCAGATTTAGCCAAAATTTGCGAAACTCAGATTAGCCTGTTTGAAGAAGCACCTTTTCAGTCTTATACCTTCCTGACCATGGTGGTAGGAAATGGTTTCGGCGGACTCGAACACAGAAATTCAACCGCACTACTTTGCAGCCGTAAAGATTTAATCAGTGCTCATCAATACGAAATGAATGACAACTATCAAACCTTTTTGAGCTTGTGTTGCCACGAATACTTCCACAGCTGGAATATTAAAACTCTGAAACCAAAGGCTTTTCTTCCTTATCAGTTGGAGAAAGAGTCGTACACTGAGCAACTCTGGTTCTACGAAGGTATGACATCCTACTTTGACGATTACCTTTTGCACACCAGCGGCATTATTGACGAAAAGCGTTATTTAAAGCTTTTGGGTGACACTCTATCGCGGGTTGAGCGTGGTGCCGGGCAATACCAACAAAGCGTGACAGAGTCGAGCTTTCTGGCCTGGACTAAGTTTTATCAGCAGAACGAGAATGCGCCGAACAGTATTGTCAGCTATTACGCGAAAGGTGCATTAATAGCACTTAGCCTCGATCTCATGTTGCGTCTGCAATCCGACCATAAACTGACGCTTGCAAGAGTCATGAAAGAGCTTTGGCATGAGTTTGGTAAAACATCTATTGGTACAGCCGACGACACAGTCATTAATTGGCTAAACCAGTATCCGGGCATTGATATTTCGGACTTCCTAAAAGACGCTTTATACAACAAAGAATCGCTGTCGCTTGTGGAGTTACTGCAAAACTTTGGCGTTATGGTTCAAAAACAGGTGCCCGTTGATGATAACAGCGTCGGTGGAAAAGCGTCAGAACAGCCTGCGCGTGTCAACTTTGGGGCTAAGTACAAAGCATCACCGCAGGGTTTGGACGTTCTTAATGTGTATCATGATGAAAGCGCTTATCACGCAGGTCTTTCTGCAGGCGACAAAATCATCGCAATTGATCATTTGCAGGCCACTGAGCAGTCGGTTAAACGAATTCTGGAGCGGTATATTCCCGGAGACACGGTGACAATTCATGCGTTTCGCCGCGACGAGTTAATGACACTGGAGCTTACCTGGCAGGAACCCGCTAAAAGCAGCTATGTTTTAAGCGTAGAACAACCAGATAAGCTGAAAGGCTGGTTAACCCCTTCCGGTTAATCCTGATAAAGCTGGGGAAGTAACGCAGGGTCTAACCGCTCATTTCCCCAGTTAACCCGCCAGTCTAGGTGAGGCCCCGTAGCACGGCCTGTGGCACCTATAGCACCAATTGAATCGCCCTGCTCTACTTTGTCACCAACCTCAACATGCAGTTCACTCAGGTGCAAATATGTTGTGTTCACTTTATAGCCATGTTCAATAATGATGGTACCGCCTGAGTAAAATAAATCAGGTTCAGCCAGAACGACTTCGCCCGGCCACGGCGCTTTAACCTGAGTTCCTGTTGGCCCGGCGATATCTTGCCCATAGTGCGGGTTTCGGGGCTCGCCGTTAAAAATTCGCTGACTGCCGTAAACACCACTAATGCGGCCTTCGGCGGGTTTAGTAATTGCAGTCAAAAAATCCGTTCGTGTGGTTTCTTTTTGTCTGGCCAGCCAAACTTTTTCCGCTTCTTTTCTGGCTCGTTTTACTTGTTCAGGGTCTGGTGTCACGGTCTTTTGCGGTACACCATCGACACGATCAATCTTGTATTCACGAGGCGCCAGTTTGAGTTTCTTAGTGATAGTTTCATCGCCTTTACTGACAACTAAGGTATTTTCTAACTCAGCCTTACGCGGAAAACCAAAAACAATATACCCCTGCTCGGTTACCTGCAGAGCTTCGCCGTTCAATGTTGCAGTAACACCGGGCTCAGATTTAGCCAGAATTAAAGCCCCCTGAGTCAAAGAACCTTTTATTTCCAGCGGCAAAGACTCATCGGCTGAGGCCACATTCGCCGAACACAGCGCTAAAGCAGCGGCAACAATCATTTTACGCATAGGCAATTGCTCCTTTTCCTACCCCTTCGAAGGCGCGAACTTCTACAGCCTGACCCGCATGCTTAGATTTAATTTCTGCTGCGAGAAAATCGGCAATACACTCAACTGTTGAGTCTGTCTCTATAACAAAGTTCTCTGCATTCGGAACAATAAGCTCAAACAGCCCCTGGTCAGCAACGTAGCTGTAATAGGTATGAGTCGAGTCGCTGGTTGCCGACGTTGCAGCCTCGGACAGTGTCAGTTCCTTTTTCGAACGAACATCTTCGGTAGTGCCTAGATAGATGTCTTCCCACTTATCTGACCATTCTTTTTCCAACACCGGTTGGCGAATGTTATCCAGTCGAATTTGAATTTTTGAACGATGACCATGAGCAATACGTTGGCAATTACCGTCGTGCTTTTTCAAACCATGTGTGTAGTGATAATAAAAACCATCGATATTTTCAGGTCTCAAAAACAACTGCAGACCTTCGACATTAACCGGTAACTCGCGCTTTATAACGGCTTTCAGGTAGTCCGTTACTGTCTCCATGGAAACGACATCTGCATCGATAAAGGCAAAGGCATCGGCCGGGCAAAACAAATGAATAGAACCTTGTTCCGGGCGCAGAAAATCGACCCAGTTAGCGCTGTCATCAGAGTTGTGCGTAACTTTTGTATACGAATGCTCTGCCGGTACAACCAGTTTATGATCAACCGAGTTATCGATAATGGCTTTAACCTGCTTTTTAACCCGACCAAAGTCGAGCACCATAGATTGCTCATTTAACGCGCCATCCAGCACGATATCAACAATCCAACTCTCACCAACTATCCCCCTTTCCGGGCATAAGTAAGAGCAATCAATAACGGTCAAATCATTCACAAATAACTGCATAGCGAGCTGTTCTCATCTCTTCTTCGGTAACTGTAACTAGTATAACCTGAAACGCTTTATCAGATAAGCTCTATCAGGTTTGCCCATTCCCACAATAATTTTAACGACAATAGAATAAGAGCAGCTCCCATGGTACGGTCCACCCAATGGCTGTAATGCCAGAGTGTTTTAAAAATGCGCGGTTGAGTTAGCAACCAGGTGAGGAATAAAAACCACAGACCGGTCGCAACAATTAGGTAAATACCATAACCAAACTGGATAGCAAAAGGCGTTTCCGGGGCAATAATAGTAGTAAATAAAGTTAAAAAGAAAATAGTCGCTTTTACATTTAAGCCATTAGTAATAAAACCGACAATAAACGCTTTCCGTTTACGCGGCTGGGTAGCAACCAATTCACTATCGGACATATCCTTTCTGGGTTTAGCTTTAATGGCCTGAGTTCCAATGAAGCCTAAATAAAGTGCACCCGCACAAAGTAAAGTCTGATAGAGCCAGTCGGTCTGGTGAATAATCAGCGCCACACCAATAAGTGAATAGGTAACATGAATAATGATTCCTGATGCCACACCTAAACTCACCCAATAACCTGCCTTACGACCAAAACTCAGGCTATAACGTGAAACCACTGCAAAATCAGGCCCCGGGCTCGCGACCGCAAACAGGTGGATAAAAGCGATAGTTAAAAATTCACTCCAGTAAGACAACACAAACTCCTTATTGCGCAATTCAACTTTAGATGCCAGAATCAAAGTTACTTTTTATTAATTACAGATTACTATTAATCAACATGAAAAACACTAAACTCCCCTCACTAAATGCATTGAGAGTGTTTGATGTCGCCGCCCGAAGTGGCTCTTTTAAACAAGCCTCGCAAGAGCTTGGGGTAACTCAGTCTGCCGTCACCCGACAAATACAAACTCTGGAAGAACAGCTCGAAGTTCGTTTGTTCCAGCGAGACAACCGGGTTCATTCGCTCACTCCTGTCGGTCTGGAATTAGCCCCTCAAATTGAGCAAATATTTGAACAACTGGAGCGTACCATTGAGCGCACCCGAAACCTGAGTGACAATACAACAACCCAGTTGACCGTCGCAATCAGTTCTGAGCGACTGCGCTTTTGGTTAGCAGCAAAGCTTGCCGATTTTCATTCTCTGTACCCGCACATTCAACTTAGCTTCAGCCGTTGCAATGAGTACTTTATTAATGAAAGCGCCGCAGAAATGGCGTCAGCAATACAACACCAAAGCTGGGATCTTGCCATTGGTTATGGAAAAGTCACGGATAAGCACATTCAGTCCATTGTGTTACAGAAAAATCAGATGCTCCCGGTTTCTGCCATTAAGACCAATAACTCACCTTTCCAGTTGCCCTGGTTAATAAACCCTGAGAATCCCGATCATCAGGCAATGTTAAAGACCTACAGTCAACAATTGAAATCCACACGCATTATTCACTGCAATGATGTGCAAATGTCACTGGACTTATCATCCGCTGAACAAGCCGTAGCATTAATTGACAGTAGTCTTATTACGCCCGGACTGTCTAATTTAAAAGTCTATAACGACTCCGCACAGCCCTGTCAGTATCCGCTAAGCATCTATTATCGAAAACGACAGAGGCAGCCAGTAGCCCTGGTAGCGTTCATAAAATGGCTGCAAATGATTATTTCTTGAATAAAGACTAAAAAACGCGCAGTCAGTTAGCCAAAGTTCATTTTCCAATTTACATACATTCATGTTTGTATGTAAAATATCACCCCTTTTTGGTTATTGGAGAGTGATATGTGGTTAAGAGCATCACTGGTTGTACTAATAATATCGAGTTTTTCATCTTTCGCTGACGAGATTCATGTTGCCGGCGCCTATTCTACAGATCAGCTACGAGGCGTAAGGGCTGGTTACCGGGTAACCGACTTACCCATTGAGTTGCCAAGTTGGATAGGTTCACCTGACGTTCATCTGGAAGCGGCCTTAAACCACTGGCAAGACTCAAATAATACAGCGGACAATATTACTGCGTTCACAATTAGCCCGATTCTTTCCTGGCATGTAGCAGGAGCTGAACGCCCGCTTTATATTGAAGCCGGCATTGGCGGCAGCTATTTCGATAAAACACGGATAGCTGACCGACACTTATCCACCCAGTTTCAGTTCGAAGACCGAGTATCACTTTCGTGGCAGTACAGTCCAAGCTCAGAGGCCCGCGTTGCGTTAGGCTATACCCACTATTCGAATGCTGATATTAAACGTCCAAATGACGGGCTGGACTTTTTATGGATGAGCTGGGTTTTGCCATTTTAATATTTGATGAGCGTTAGCGTTATTCAGTTGGAGTTGCTACATTTGATTCTAAGTTTTAGTTAAAATGGAGGTCTTATGAAAAGCCAACTTATTAAATTATCTACAATTGCAGCCAGTGCTTTATTTGTCACCGCTTGCGGAGGCCCTGAATCAGGCACCACACAGTGCACTATGGAACCGAAGGAAAACTGGCTGGATCAAGAGCAGTTCCAACAGTCGTTGAAAGAACAAGGTTACGAGATTAATGAGTTTAAGGTAACTGACGGAAATTGCTACGAAATCTACGGTCAGGATAAAAGTAAACAGAAAGTGGAAATTTACTTTAATCCTGTAGATGGCAGTATCGTCAAGCAAGAAACCGAGTAACTCAGTAAGGAAGGCAGTACCAATGATCATTTGGGATAGATTTATCAGAACTTTTCATTGGTTGTTGGTGCTGTGTTTTTGTCTCAATTACTTTTGGCTTGAACCCGGAGGCAGTTTTCATCAGGCCGTGGGTTATACTGCCGCAACCTTAGTTATTATAAGGATCATCTGGGGTTTTACGGGGCCGCCAAATGCACGCTTCCATAATTTCCTCCCTTCTGTTGTCGGAATTAAAGAACACGTCGCAGAACTTCGCCACAGAAAAGTAAATCAGGGTCAGGGTCATAACCCACTCGGTGGGCTTATGGTGTTTTTTTTGTTGGCTTTATTCTTACTGCAAGCTATTACTGGCTTCCTCCGCGAAGAAATCAATGCACTCTATGGAGACAGTTTTCTAACCTCCGTTCATTTTGTTTCTGCCAACATCATTTTTGCTCTGGTTATTATTCATATCATAGCGGTAGTTGTTACCGCATATATTGGTAAAATAGAGCTTATTCGTCCTATGATCAGCGGCAAACGCCGAACCAAACACCATGACCGAGCAAAATAAAAAGCGAGAACGTGTTTATCAGGTCTCCAGTAACAGGGAGAAGTCCTCTCATAAGCTGCGTTACGTTGAGGCATCTGCGCCTCATGAAGATGACTGCCGTTTATGCGTAGGTTCCCTTGCAACGACAGATGCGCAGCCTTGCGATTTTACAGTAGCCAATACCAGCTATAACGACATTTCCAAAATTGCATTTTTAGAAAAACAGCTTTATTCAAATGACGCTTATTCTGCGGCCTTTTTCTATCAGGCATTAAGACAATGGCCACACACTTTTTTAACTCTAAAGGCGGGAGAAAAAACGGCAGGTTATAGTTTAATGGTTCCGGTTTCAGACTCTGATGTATCTCTTATGTCGTTATTGGTAGGGAAAATGTTCCAGGGCAAGGGACTGGGCAAGTTGCTATTAAGCGATTCCATAGCACTTGCGCGCAGCCTTGGTTATAAACAAATGGAGCTTAGTGTCGCGCCAGACAACGCCTCAGCAGTTTCGCTTTACCGGAGCTTTGGTTTTAACACCACCAAAACGGTGCGTGACTATTTAGGGCCAGGCCAGGACCGCTTGCTAATGACGCTTTCACTCTGGGAAAACTGATGTCGTCTCTTGACCTCTTTGCCAACGATGGTTCTGAACCATTAAGCACCGAAATAAGTGAGCAAGCTACCCTTTTTCACCAGTTTTTGCTGGCGGATGATGAAGCTTTGCTCAATGATATCCGTGGCGTTTTAAAGCAATCACCGCTGCGTCACTTAGCAACCCCTGCAGGCCATAAAATGTCGGTAAAAAGTAGCAGTTGCGGAAGTTACGGGTGGCTCAGCGATAAACACGGTTATCGCTATCAGAATATCGACCCTGTAACAGGTCAGCCATGGCCCGACATTCCCCAGAGTATTTTAGTAAAAGCAACGCAGGTCTCACGCTTAGCCGGTTTTCAGAATTTTCAGCCAGACTCTTGTCTCATCAACGTTTACACGCCAGGCGCAAAAATGGGGCTCCATCAGGATAAAAACGAAGCCGATTTCTCAAAGCCCATCGTCTCATTTTCTTTCGGGTTACCTATAACCTTTATGTGGGGCGGTTTTAAGCGTTCTGATAAGTATCAGAAGTTCAGTCTTCAGCATGCCGATGCGCTTGTCTGGGGAGGAAAAGATCGCTTGAGATATCACGGAGTTCAACAGCTTAAGGAGGCTATGCACCCGTTAACCGGACGCTGTAGAGTAAATTTGACTATACGTCAGGCTGGTTAACTCAATCAGCAGCTCCCCAACTTTTCCATGTAATTGAAAATATCGTACTCTTTTGCTTTTGCCATAAGTTCATTGCGCTTTTCACTACAGAGGCTCTCTGTCGCAACGTGAAACTCCTGAAATAGCTGAAAGCTTTGTTGCAGCAAAGCGCTATCGCGCTGGTTAAAAAAGCCGTGATGTTGACTGCCCCAATAATGAGCATGATGAAACAACTGCTCTGCTACCTTGGCAAAAACTAAAGGATTAAGTACCCGGTAATGGCGGTATTGCTGAAACAACTGATAATTGGCTTTACCCTGCTCTGTTAACAGATCCATAGGCTCGTCCATCAGCATATAATTGTATAAATAGTTATTATTGAATGATGCCAGACGTTGCCAGTATTCACGCTCATCATCGTTTTCGCAACTATCAATTCGAGCACTCAGTTCAGAGATATCATAGAACCTAAAGTTTTTTAATAAATGGCCACGCATAAACCGCACGAATGAGTCAGACTGCTGCACCGCGAAATTCTCAAAGGCTTCGAAAAGCTCCGGCGTAACATAGTTAAATTTCGGCTTTAATGTCTGGTACTTATTCGACAGACAACGAAACCGTGGGTGCTCTCTAAGACCGTCAAGGTCTTCGTCATTTAACAGGCTTTCCATGCCGGTGTAACGAAAATCTAAAGCAAGCTCAATACAGTCAAGGGCACTGTCCTGCTCTCCGGCTAACCAGTACACACACGCGGCGTTGTGCAAAATAGACGGGTTTAACCAACTGAATTGCGCCATGCTTAAGTAAACCTGAACTCCTGCATCCAGAAATGCCTGATCGGGCTTTTCTTTGTATGCATCACAGCAAAGAGCCAGATAGTATTGAATAAGATTATAGAACTCAGGGCTTTCCTGATAGGTTTCCCACTTCACATCGAAGTCTTCATTAAACCAACGCTCAATTAAAGCTAACGACTTTATAGGTGATAAATTTTCGGCTTTCGGAAGCGGTACACGTTCATCAACTTTATTGTCATTTGCGGCATTCACATTGGGTAATACACTGTGGGCTTTCTTAGCTTGTGCTGGTGAGCGAAAAAGCTTATCGCCAATAACGACATAATGTTTGTCAACTAAACCAAAAGGCTTCACCGTAGCGGTTGCGACATCGAGCTCTGTAAAACAAGTGCAATGCCCAGTTGTATGATTATACGAATAGATAAAACAACCATTAAAAAAATAGCTAAACTGAACATCACTTTCCAGAGGTTTACTGCACCCCATAAACACCGGGGTATCCGGCGTCACATTGACTGCTGTATTGGTTATAGTGCTCACGGATAGCTCCTGTCGCAAGTTATTCAAAAGCCATTAATGGTGAATTAATAGACAGCGTTTAGACTATCTGCGTAACTCAGCGTATAAAAGAGGCTTTACAGAACTTTAACTTTCAAAGTGCAATTTCTGACTAGAAGCTAGAACCAATAATGACGAAATGCCTGCAGTCAGCGCTTTTTATAATTATGATAGTTATCATAATCGAAATTAAATGAAGGTAAAGCTTTTGTTTGTTTTTTAACCAGATCAAGTGAAAAGCTTTTAAAGAGAGGCCGCGAAGTTGGTTTTGCCTTGAAGGGTTCATCCGTGCTAACTATAGTTATAAAACAGCAAGTTAAAGAGCATCGTTTATTAAAAGGACTAATATCTAAATGAAGCTATGGCGGTTAATATCACTCGGCAGCTCCATGCTTCTCACACTTCTGCTCATTGCATTTGCTATAGCATTGTTCGGCTACTTCTATTTAAACCAGCAACTGAAATTGGCTGGTGTTACTGACTGGGAAGTGGAATTTGAGAAACTGACTACCAGCCACATTGTTATTAAGCAGCTGGAAATAACAATTGATTCCTTACCCGAATCGTCAGGAGCAAGTTCCACCGCAGCGGTAAACCTCACGCAGATATTCTCCATGGAAATGCCGGCTTTATTACCAGAACGTATCGATATTAAGTCGCTACAACTGAAAGGCAAGTTACTGCCTGAAAGCGTCTCTGCAAGTCTTTCACTGATAAACAAGCAGCAATTGCGGTTAGAGCTCAATAGCCAGGAGCCACTTGTCGCCGATGTGAGAGTTATTCGACACGATAACCAGGTAAAACTAAAAGCTCGCTACGACAACGCCCTGTTACAAGCTAATTATGACTATAACTCAGGGAAGCTTATAGCCGGTGGTAGTTATCTTTTAGCGGCACAGCAATTTGCAGACAAGGTAACGACCGAGCCAGTGTCGGTTGATGCAAAGTGGAACGGTAATCTTTCACCTTATATTGAGTCAGCGACAGTGGAGAGTCTTATAGCTGAATTGTCCGGCGAGCTTGTTGTGTCAATTACGCAACCCACTTTAATCGAAATTACCAGCAGTACCACAACAGCAACAGGTGAGCTTCAGCTAAATTTGAATAAGGGTATTATGGACTCTTATCAGCTCGAGCTGAAAGGTGATACTGAAAACTTAGCGTCATTAATCGAGTCCGATCTACCACTACAATTGTCGTCGTTGTCCTGGGAGCTGAACAGCCGCGACAGTTTGGGTGTTTCATTGCTCAGTGCTCAACAGGCTGTTAATAAAGCCCGTTGGCCTCTAAAGCTAAATGCTGTAGCTAAAGGTGAAAAAAACGAGACGATTCGCCTCGCGTCTGAGTTATCGATACAACAAAAACAATGGCAATTTAACTCGCTTGAACTCGATTATGTGCAGCTGAATGCGGACAGCATTAAGCTTCCTGTTGCCGGGCAATCAATGACGATAAGCAAACTCATATCGAAGTTTTCCGGAACAGTCTCGACCACAGTTGCCGAACTCCATAGTACTGAGCCAACCCGCATTGAGCTTAAAGCTTTAGACAACGACGCCTTAGCCGTACTCAACTTCAATCAAATTTATTATCCGTACTCCGAACCTCATAATGCGCTTGCAGAGTTTGACCTTAACATTCACAGCAACGCAGTTAATTTCGACCCCATACGGAACCTCAAAGCCGTTTTTGACAGTAAGTTTCAATATCAACAGCAGCAACTGACCGGTGACGGAGAGCTCGTACTCGGTGATCATATAAAAGTGGCACACCATAGCCAGGTTACTTCTGATCAGTTAAAAAGCAAAATTGAAGTTGCCGATTTTAACTGGCAGCAAATTCCGCAACTGGATGCCCTGCTAGCAACTATGATGCCTCAATTTGTGGTGAGTAAAGCCGCTATTAGCGGCCAGACAGATGTAACTTACTCCATAAATAATAACCGCTGGCGCCTCGACAACGGTCAATTAGAGATTCAACAAAGCGATTGGGTTTTTGATACCTTATCCGTGGTTAATAGCAATATTGATTTTGGTTTCAGTGCTAATAACGAACAACTTAATATGAATAATGCAAAGCTCCACATTGGCAGCGTGCAACAAGGCTTTGCGCTGGGGCCAATCACCGCTGAATTTAGAGCCCAACTGCCCTTTCAACAACCTATGCAATCCACTCTCGACTTAACCAGTCACACCATTAAAGCTCTTGGTGGCAGCATAAGCATTCCCAACCAGCGTTACTCTTTAACCGACAGCTTTGCACTGCCCATTGTGTTCGAAAAAATTTCGCTGGGTGAACTCATGCGTCAATATCCAAGCAACAAAATTTCCATAGATGGTGAGGTTTCAGGAACCATCCCTGTTTACTGGGACTCTAACGATTTAACCGTAGAAAGAGGTTATCTGGATGCGCTGGCGCCCGGTGGTCACCTGCAGGTAGATTCGTCCGCCCTGGTTCAACTTGCCGGCAGTAACCCCAGCTTACAAACTTTGGCAGGCGTATTGGGTAACTTCTATTATAATCAACTGTCTACGACCGTTGATTATAATGACAATGGTAAATTGACCTTAGCAGTACAACTAAAAGGCTCGAACCCTGAGCTTGAAAATGGACGTCCGGTTGAGCTTAACGTAAGCTTAGAAGAAGACTTACCCGCATTGATAAAAGGACTGCAAATAAGCAACAGTCTGAACGATGTTATCCGTAAACGAGTACAGCAAAAAATCAATTAATCAGGGGATGGTATGAAACGATTATTGCTACTAATAAGCGTGCCTTTATTCGTTCTGGGGTGTACCCCAACGGTACAGGTCGCAGCACCTAAAGAGCCTATTACTATTAACTTGAACGTTAAAATAAAGCATGAAATTTACGTTAAAGTTGATAAAGCGCTCGACGACGTAATTTCTGAATCCAGTGGCTTATTTTAACGACAAAGGAATGCAATGATGAAATATTTACTAACCGCAGTTTTAATTGCTTTTATTGGCTTATCAAGCCCGCTGGCACAAGCTCAGCAGCTAAACTTAGAGCAGTCAATGGCACAGTTAAGTGACGCCAAAGAGCAGGGTCTGGTGGGTGAAAAACCCGACGGTTACCTGGGAGTCGTAAAGTCCACCGAAACAGCCGAACAAATCGTTAAACACATTAACGAAGCTCGCCGTCAGGAATACACGCGCATAGCCAACAACAATGACATTGCTGTTGCCGATGTCGAGCTGTTAGCCGGCAAACGCGCCATTGAACGCACCAAGTCAGGTCACTATGTAAAAATTGACGGAGAATGGAAGCAGAAGCCTTAACTGGCTTCTGCAAAGGATTGCGGTGCATGAGCAAGAAGCTATTTTCAGTCATATCTTTTAGAAGGAACTAATTAATGAAAACCTCCTTAGTGTTTTTGGCTTTGGCACCTTTTTCTTTTGCGTTTTCAACATCAGCCGTTGCTCAAATCACTTGTGACAATGTTTCTCATTTCCATAAAGCAAAAGCCGACTTCGACAACGCCTCGTCCTCCGGAGAGTTATTGGATGCGTTCATGCAGCTCGATCGCTATCGGCCTAATTTAGACAGCAGTGAATATGAGCAACTTGATCAGCATCAGAAAAAGTGTCATGACGATATCCAAGAGTCCTACAGTAAATTGCTTAGCGCATTTAAGGAGCGTTCAGCGGCTTTAGAAGAGGAAGAATCAGAAAAGACGGTTAAAGAGACTCAGCAAGAAAAAGAAATACGGAGTGAACAAGAACAACAACTGGCAGAATCAATCAGTCAGAGCCCAGCAGTTCAACAAGCTACCAAGTTTCTAGAATCTGGTTCAGGCAGCCCTATGCCTATAAACCAAGACGTTATTCTGGATTATCTTCAAATTAGCCAAAACAAGTCATCAAGTTTTTCTCGTGCTCAGCTTGAAGATGCGATTTTTATAACGGAACAAAAAGAGGTAGTTAATACATACTTGGTAAAACCGCTGGAGGACATGGGTTATAACTTCGATGACACAATAAAATATGCAGCGTTAAAGTTACTAACGAAAGATTATAATACCCAGGAATTTATTCCTCTGTCGAGTCTCTCAATCCACCCCATGCAGATTAGAGAAGCGTTACTCTCTTTTGGATTCATTTCCGAAAACACCTACGATTTGCTTAACCTGCTTTATGAATCTCAGAACTAACTTTTAGTTATTTATTAGTACGCGAGTGATGAACGGGGCGGATCCTGATCACCAAACTGGAATAGCACTAGAAGTAGCACCAAATGGTCGCATTTTCCAATAGGTTTTAATAAACAAGGGGAATCAAGGAATCGCCTGAGAGGCTTTATTTATAAGACTTTATAAACTTTCAGATACTGCTGTAAATTCGGAATTGGTGCCCGGGGCCGGACTTGAACCGGCACGAAGTTACCTTCGAGGGATTTTAAATCCCTTGTGTCTACCAATTCCACCACCCGGGCACTACATAGAAGTGTTCTCGAATAATGGAGGCGGGTCCCGGAGTCGAACCGAGATCCACGGATTTGCAATCCGCTGCATAGCCATTCTGCCAACCCGCCAGAATTTGGAGCGGGAAACGAGATTCGAACTCGCGACCCCAACCTTGGCAAGGTTGTGCTCTACCAGCTGAGCTATTCCCGCACCGTCATCTGCCGTGGCATTCTACTGTTTAATCGTTTTCAGTCAATGACTTTTTATCATTTTAATGACTGTTTGCACAAATTTACGGCAAAGCAGTTAATTTCTGGTCAATTCACTCTTGGCGCCGCGTAAATATTCCCACATGGACCACACAGTCAAAACGAAAGCCGAATAGAACAAGAACATCGATAACCAATAAATATAGACGTTCGCATTCCAAAGTAGTCCAATTAAGGCCAGCATCTGTGCCACTGTTTTCCATTTACCTAGGTTCGAAACAGCAACTTTTGCTCTGTGGCCGCTTTGCGCCATCCATTCCCGTAGTGCACTTACTATAAGCTCACGACAAATCATCGTCAGCGCCGGAATGGTAATAAAGGCAGAATTATAATCTTCAACAATGACAACCAGCGCAGCAACCACCATCGCTTTATCAGCTACCGGGTCAAGAAACTCGCCAAACTTAGTAAACTGGTTAAAGCGACGGGCAATATAGCCATCCAGAGCATCTGTGATTGCCGCTAACCAAAAGATAAAAGCAGCCCAGAAACGCGCATCTTCCATTGGTAAATAGAAAACCACCAGAAATACCGGAATAAGTACTATCCGGAAGCTGGTCAAAATATTAGGGATATTCCACTTCATTATCCGCTGATTCCTTATTGTTTTTACTCATCACGAAATGAGTAATAGATTTTCTCTGCCAATGATCGGCTAATGCCAGGTACGCTGGCTAATTTATCAATACTAGCGTTTTTTACCTCTTGTAATCCACCTAGATTTTTCAAAATGGCCTGTCTGCGCTTCGCTCCTACCCCGTCAATCTGTTCTAACGTCGAGGTTTTCTTAACTTTAGCCCGCTTCTGGCGGTGCCCGGTTATTGCAAAACGATGTGACTCATCACGTATGTGCTGAATCAAATGCAGCGCACTGGCGTCTTTACTCAGCGGAATGGTTTCATGGCTACCGGCCATGATCAAAGTTTCCAGACCCGGTTTGCGCGACTCGCCTTTCGCCACGCCAATTAATACCGGCGCTTCTTTTCCCCAGTCATTAAAGTAGTTCTCCGCCTGAGCTAACTGTCCTTTACCACCGTCGATAAACAGAATATCCGGTATATTGCCCTGCTCTTTCGCATTGTCGTACCGCTTAGCCAGGGCTTTAGACATGGCAGCGTAATCATCGCCCGGCGTTATGCCGGTAATATTATAGCGGCGGTAGTCTGACTTTTTAGGCCCGTTTTGATCAAATACAACACAGGAAGCCACCGTTTGTTGACCCATAGTGTGGCTAATATCAAAACATTCCATGCGCTGAATGGGTACACCAAATTCCAGCACCTGCTGTAATGCCTGAGTCCGGCGGTTCATCGTACTTTGCTGATTCAACCGACTCTCTAGCGCATTAACCGCATTCTTTTGAGCCAGTGACTGGTACTGACGCTTATCTCCACGTACCGAGCTTTGCAATTTAACCGGCTGCGACAGCGCATCACTCATCACTTCCGCTAAAACATTGTCAGGCTGTACATCGACGGGAAGCACGACTTCTCGTGGAATTTTCCGTCCAGCCGTATCTGACAAATAAAACTGCAGAAGAAAAGCCCTGAGTACTTCATCGTCAGGGGTATCTGTCGGCACTTTAGGAAAATAGCTGCGACTGCCTTGCAAATGATTATCCCGGATAAACAACATTTGCACTGTCGTCATTCCGTTACCACGTGCTAAACCAATAACATCCAGTTCTTGTTGGCTTCCGGTAACCGAGTTACGTTCCTGAGTTTTTCGTAGCGCAGCTATCTGGTCACGAAATCTAGCGGCTCGTTCAAAATCGAGATCTGTACTCGCCTGCTCCATTTTATTCATCAGCTCGTCAATAACCTGCTGATTCTTGCCCTGCAGGAACTGTTTTGCCAGCGCCACCTGTTCATTGTATTCGTCGTCAGTGCAAACATTAACGCAGGGCGCGAGGCAACGTTTTAACTGATACTGCAAACAAGGCCTGGTGCGCGCACGATAATAAGAGTCATCGCACTGTCGAATTGGAAACAGTTTCTGCAGCAGGTTTAGGCTTTCACGTACAGCCGAACCATTAGGAAAGGGACCAAAATAGTCACCTTTCGCGCGCCGGGCGCCCCGATGAAAACCAAGCTTAGGGTGCTGGTGAGCAGTTAAAATAATATAAGGATAGGATTTATCGTCACGCAACAAGACATTGTAGCGTGGTCGATATTTTTTGATAAAGGTGTTTTCTAATATTAACGCTTCAGCTTCGGTGTTGGTAACGGTTACGTCCATAGACGCAATTTGCTTAACCAACACCTGTGTTTTCATCCGGTCGACCTTCTCACGAAAGTAACTGGACACACGTTTTCTTAGATCCTTTGCTTTTCCGACATAAATCACGTCACCCGACTCATCGTACATCCGGTAAACGCCGGGCTGATGAGTCAGGTGACGAAGAAAGCTGTCGCTGTCAAACTGCTTTTGTTGATTACCTTCTGTCATCTACCTTCAAACTGAATTAGGTCAACAAGACCTGACTGAATTGCAAGATGAGACAATTGTACATCACCATCGATACCGAGTTTAGAGAAAATCCGATAACGGAAGGTATTTATTGTTTTACTGCTAATGCATAAATGCCGGGATATTTCTCTTACCCGAATGCCCCGGCTGAGCATTTGTGCGACCTGAAGCTCGCGTTCACTCAGCATATCAACCATTGTTTTTTGCTGTTGCGAACGCGGATTCTGTGCAAGATAAGCGGCAACCGGCGCTGCGACAAAAACATTGCCCTGTTTCAACGAACGAATTGCCTGAACTAGGTCGGCACTGTCGCACGAGTCCAGTAAATATCCGTCAACAACGCTAATACCGCACTGAAAATCAAGTATATCTTGTTGGCTGCTACCCCAGACAATAAGCTTTAGATCGCAGTGACGACGTTTCAAGCGACGCCAGTGCTCCACTGTTGCAGCACCACCAAGTCGGCTGCATAAAACAACTACTGCGTCTTCATACTCGTAGCAAGCTCGGCGTAAATCGGCAATACCGGTTACGGTCAATATTTGATCACTGAAGTGTTGCTGCAGAACAGAGGCCATGCCGGCGCTAATAATGGGGTTGGGGATCGCTAAAATAATACGGTTCATTTTCACATTCCTTATTTGTATACCTTGTTAGTCTTCCTGATTAGGTTAAATCCGTACCACCCTGCCCGAATTCGGATAGAATATTCTGAGCTTTTAAAGACAATAACAAGCGGCTTTTACAGAACTTTACAAAAACTCTGAAAAAGCCAATTCAAAGGTGTGAAAATAACATTTGAAGACTAGCTTCAATGTGAATTTTTATACCGGACTACAGACGTGCCTGATCCAGCATGTCCCACAAATAGCAGGCTAAATAACTGCGGTAAGGCTGAGCCCGTTCGGGGATGATCAAAATATCCTGGTCTTTCAGCAGGCTCATGGCTTTACGCAGCGAGCTATCCTGAATGGGAAAAAGATCTTCGTGGGCAAAATGAAACATAGCTAAAATAGACGCCGTCCAGGGACCAATACCTTTAAGCTGAGTCACATCCTTAATCAGGTCAGCTGAATTCATCTGCGACCAGGCATCTATTCTCTCGGGCTGAGTTTGATGACAGTGAGCAACGCTGTTAATGGCCGAAGCTTTGGAACGACTGACACCGCACCCGGTTAATTCCTCCGCAGGAAGGTAAGCAATGCAACCCACTCCTAATGCTTTTGCCTTTTGCTCCGCTCTTTCAATAATAGTTGCGGAGGCTTTTAAAGACAGCATTTGACGAATAATAATTCGTGGAAGAGCTTCAATAACAGGTGTTTCAGATGCCGCCAATAAGCCCCGCTCTGGCAACTGGAGCAGCAACAAGTCGATACCCGGCTGAGTATCGATAAGGTGTTGTCTGACGATTGCTGGTGTCGTTTTCATACAATTATTACGCAAATACCGTAAAAGTCTGTCGACTTATAGCTAATAACTCGCCCTTCTCACTCCACAGACCAGCGCGGCTGTGCCCATAACCATTTTCAGCATGCTCAATAAAAGCTTCGTACTGAAACCAGTCGTGGCTACTGAAACTTTGTAGAGGAATATCGGGAAACTCAATAGTCCAGGTTAAAGACGAGGCCGGCGCAGGGCTGTCCAGATGAGGCAAGACTGCCGGTGGCCAGGCGTCAACTAAAGCCAGTATAGTTGCCGTTGTCAGCGGCTGTTGTTCTTCACGAAAACGTATCCAGCCACCAAAAGTTCTTCCCGGTTGTCCGCTAAATGGCATACCACCTGACGTAATACGGTAATCGAAGTTTTTCGCAAACTCTGGGACAATATCCGCTTCAGGTAAACCTGGTCCGTCGTTGATGGTTTTAAGATCGGGCGGCGTTTCACTTACCACTGTAACCGTTGAACTTCGGCCTTTGCCCAGGCTCGCCAGACAAGACAACATAATCTGCCCTTGCTGCTGCAGTTCGACAGCAACCTGAATAACCGATTTTCCCTCGCGCAAAATTCGGTAATTTAACTCAGCCTCACCCGGTTCAGCAGGCGCGACAAAAGAGATACTCATGGAACGAAGATGATATTCAACCGGAAATTGTTTCAACAAAAACTGAGCAGCCAATGCTCCGCTGAATCCGCCGAAAAACGCGCGTCCCTGAGCCCAGCCGGAAGGTAGTTCAATGACTTGATTGTTCTTATCCGCAACGATTTGTTCTACAGCTGTGTGGAAGTTCATACTATTCCCTATTTAAACGACTGTTTGATTTAAGCTTTAAGAATACCAATTATCACCATTAATACAAAAGAAGCGCTTAATAAAAGAAAATAACCAAAAACACAGGCTAAAAATTTGAATACAGTTAATGTCCAGCTTTGCTGATAGAAGCTCTTTTGCGTCAATAGCAGATAAGTGAACATCCATCCAATAAGAATATAACCTAACCAGTCGGATGGTAAGGTTAACCAGGTCCAGCCAAAGTTATCAATCAGCGGGTTAGTTATATAGCCTAATGTCGACAACAACATCAGGGAAAGCAGTAAAAAAGCATGTGTATGCAAAGCTACAGTTAAGTGCTCTAAGTAGTAACGGTTACTGAATAAATAAAGGACTTTTAAATACAGAGCCCAAAAAGGCAGCATCAAAAGCATCATCTGCGGCGTCATTGAAATCAGTTTTTGCGTAAACAGCTGGGGGTTTTGCTTTAAATGCTGAAGTTTCTGTTCAAGCATCCGCGTTTGCTCTTCATTCAACCAGGGGATATCACCAAACTGCAACTCAAATCCGCGCCGTACGGTACTTTCGTTAGAGTCACTTTCAGATACTTCTGTTTCGGACTGTCCATCCTCGGTCTTTGACCGTGAATCGTTAAAGGTTATCTGTGATGTCAGCACCATAAATGATATCAACGAGATAAAGAAATAGAGCCTGAGCGGAGGTACATAAGAGGCGTGGCGACCTTTCATAAACTCAGATGATAGAAAACCAGGTTTTAGAAAGAGTCCTCTTAGAGTACGATAGAATCTGGAGTCCCAGTGCCCTAACTCACCAAAAAGATCGCCGACAACGGCAAAAACGCTGCGTATGCTTTGTTTATCCTGTTGGCCGCATTGATGGCAGTATTCACCGGTAAGAGGTGTATTACAGTTCTTACAATTACTGACGGTCGATTCCATGGCAAAATTCCATTTTTGCTTAATATAACAGGAGGTTTAAAGTTGCGCTATCGGCTAGAACAAAAAGCGGCGGGAACAAAAAAAGCCCTACTCAAATGAGCGGGGCTTTTTTCTGAATTTGGCGGAGAGGGAGGGATTCGAACCCCCGGTGGGTATGAACCCACGCCTGATTTCAAGTCAGGTGCATTAAACCGAGCTCTGCCACCTCTCCGTATTTTTGTTCTCTGCAACTGCGTTGTTGAGAACGAGGCGAATATTAAAGACCTAAGTTACGCTTGTAAAGTAAAAATTTGAACAAAGTGTTCGTTTGGGCGTTTATTAAACAAACCGACCAAAATTCGCCAGAAATTACTACCTTCTGCTCTACCCAACGCCCCCATTAATGCTGTAGTATCGAGGAAACTTTTTAAATAAAAAACAGTCTTAACAGACAGTAAGTTCAACACGGAGAAATCTATGAACAATCGCAGTCAGACTTATGTCGGTCAGAACGAATCGACGCTGGCCGTTAATAAGGTATTACGCAACACCTACACTTTATTGGCAATGACATTAGCCTTTAGTGCTATTGTTGCTACTATCAGCACGATGATGAACTTGCCCTATCCGGGTTTCATTATCACTTTAGTTGCTTACTTTGGCTTACTTTTTGGTATTCACAAAACCAAAGATAGCGGCATGGGCATTGTACTAACCTTCGCTCTAACAGGCTTTTTAGGTTACACCCTTGGCCCTATCCTTAACATGGCATTATCAATGCCTGGTGGTGGCGAGATGGTTGCTACTGCGTTAGGCGGTACAGCTCTGACCTTCTTTGCAACTTCGGCTTATGTGTTAACCACGAAGAAAGACATGTCTAAACTGGGTGGTCTGGTTACTGCCGGTATTATCATGGTTTTTGTGGCGATGCTGGCTAACCTGTTCTTCCAACTGCCAGCATTACAGCTTGCAATATCTGCTATCATGATTCCATTGATGGCAATGCTGATTATGTGGCAGACCAGCGACATTATTAACGGTGGCGAGCGTAATTACATCCTTGCAACAGTCACTTTGTATGTTTCGATTTATAACTTGTTCCTTAGCTTGCTACAATTGCTAATGGCGTTTAGCGGCGATGATTAATCTCTCCTGCTAAAATAATAACAAACGCCCCGCCATGCGGGGCGTTTTTGTATAAACGGACAGTTTATGGCTAAACTTACTCTCATTCTTCAACGTTCTGTTAAAGAACGAGCTCGTTCTTTAGACGCTCTGGCATTTGCAAAAGCGGCTATCAACACCGGCCACACCATAGCCTGTGTGTTTTTTTATCGGGAGTCGGTAAATCACGCGGAATTTCCCACTCCAGCAGAAAATGAAGACTTGATTACGCAATGGGAAGAGTTTAGCCAGCACCACCAAGTCCCCCTGGTGGTCTGCCATACCGTAGCTGAACGCAAAGGAATGGAGAAATTCCATCCCGGTTTTGAAGCCTCAGGTTTAACCGCTCTGGCAACTGCCATGGCTAACAGCGACCGGACCTTACAGTTTTAATGACCATGAAAAAAATTGCTATTTTACAATGCAGTGCCGCTAGCGACTCGGCGACCGAAGCACTCGATATTGCTTTAGCATTGGCCAGCTTTGATTATCCGGTGCAATTAATATTGTCCGGTGAAGCCGTTAAGTCTCTACTGAACCAACCTTCTAAGCGTTATGCCATGCTGGAATTACTGGATGCTGAGCCTGTTGTAATAAGTTCAGAAGAGTTAACCGATACAAGCGCCCTGCCCGCAAACATTGATACGGTTATCGTCTCGCCAGAACAATTAAAGCGTCACCTAAGCCAATTTGACGAGGTATTACAATTCTCATGACCTCTACTTTACACTGGTTAAGAAATTCGTCTTTAGTGCCTTGGCTGGAACAACATGGCCACCTGCTGAGTGACACTGATGCCTTGCTTATGTCGGGCGTAGCACTCAACGAACTGCCACCTGAGTCACCTGTTGAATTACCGGTTTATGCGCGCAAACAGGAAGCTAACGCTTTGGATACTGCACTGCCTGACTACGTCATGTTAAAATCGGACGAGCAGTGGGTTGAGCTGGTGCTTAGCTTCCAACAACAAATAACCTGGTAATATCACGGCATGATTGAATTTAACGGTAAAGAATACGAAACCGACAAACACAACTACCTTGCAAACTTAGACGACTGGAGCGAGGAGCTGGCTCTTCACTTTGCAGAGTTAGAAAATATCGACATGACCCCGGCACACTGGGAAGTCGTGACTTTTGTGCAGGATTTTTACCGTGAATTTGATACCAGTCCGGCAATGCGCGTACTGGTTAAAGCCATGAAAAAGCAGTTAGGCGAGGATAAAGGCAACAGTCGTTATTTGTATAAGCTGTTCCCTAAAGGCCCGGCAAAGCAGGCCACACGAATTGCGGGCCTGCCTAAACCGGCTAAATGTATTTAATTTAAGCCTTAAGCACTTCTACACCGCCCATGTAAGGACGTAATACCTCAGGCACAACAATTGAGCCGTCTTCCTGTTGGTAGTTTTCCAGCACGGCTACCAGCGCACGGCCAACAGCCAGACCAGAGCCGTTTAATGTGTGCATAAGTTCAGGTTTCTTCGCGCCTTTACGACGGAAACGAGCCTGCATACGGCGCGCCTGAAAGTCCTGCATGTTCGAGCAAGAGCTGATTTCACGGTACGCTTCCTGCGCCGGCAACCAAACTTCCAGGTCGTAGGTTTTAGCTGCCCCAAAGCCCATATCCCCAGTACACAGCAGTACTTTTCGATACGGCAGCTCAAGCTTTTGCAGCACAGTTTCGGCGTGGCCTGTTAATTGCTCCAGCGCATCCATCGACTGTTCAGGTTTAACCAACCAGACCAGTTCCACTTTATCAAACTGATGCTGGCGAATAAGCCCACGAGTGTCGCGACCGTGAGAACCGGCTTCACTGCGGAAACACGGCGTATGCGCGGTAAACTTAAGCGGTAGCTCTTCTTCGTCAGCAATTTCATCACGGTATAAGTTTGTTAACGGCACTTCAGCCGTTGGAATCAACGACATAGGAATTTGATCCTGAGACTCGCCTTCAATATGGAATAAATCCTTACCGAACTTAGGTAACTGACCGGTTCCGTATAATGAGTCCTGGTTCACCATATAAGGCACATAGGTTTCAAGATACCCATGCTCGTCAGTATGTAAATCCAGCATAAACTGAGTCAGAGCGCGATGCATGCGGGCGATACCACCACGCATAACCACAAAGCGTGCTCCAGTGAGCTTCGCGGCCGTTTCAAAGTCCATACCTTTGGCTAATGCTTCGCCTAAATCGACATGATCTTTCACTTCAAAGTCGAACGACTTAGGCTTGCCCCAGGTCAGGACCTCCTGATTTTCATCTTCATCCGCGCCTTCCGGGACTTCGTCTGCCGGCAAGTTCGGAACACCCATAATAATATCGTTAAGTTCTTGCTGGATAACTTTTAGCTCTTCTTTAGCGTTATCCAGTTGCTCGCCTAAATCGCTTACCGCATCTAACAAAGGTTGTATGTCTTCACCTGAAGCTTTTGCCTTACCAATGGCTTTCGAGCGGCTGTTACGCTCTGCCTGCAACTGCTCGGTGCGCACCTGCACCTCTTTGCGCTGCTCTTCCAGCTTTTGTAATTTGGCAACGTCTAAGTCAAAGCCTCGCGTTGCTAGCTTTTTTGCGGTCTGGTCTAATTCCTCTCGGAAGTATTTTGCGTCTAGCATGAGTGTCCTATTTAACCGTTGTTGAGTACAACATCATTGCCGCGAAAACTGCAGCAATACAAATAATTACATTAAAGGCAATGTGCAGAGCGGCTTTAAGCAGCTCACCCTGACTGGCTAAGGCCACAACTTCGACAGAGAATGTCGAGAAGGTTGTAAAAGCCCCCAGTAAACCAACGCCTAAAAATAAACGAGTTGTTTCAGAAACAGGTTGTTGCTCTGCGTAAGCCAGCAACAACCCTAAGAAAAATGAACCTATTATGTTAACGGTCAACGTGGCAAAAGGGAATGCCCGAACCCCAAATGATTGCATAGCAAGAACCATAGCAAAACGTGCCGATGCACCTATTGCGCCCCCCACTGCAACGCAAAAGAAATGAAGAAGAAGGTTATTCATCAGGTTCCCTGTGCCAGTCTGACTTTGAATCCATATCTTGCAGCCAACGGAGCTTTTCCTGCAACTTTATTTCTAAACCACGCGGCTCAGGAGCGTAAAACTGGGTATTGGCTATTTCCGACGGTAAGTAACGTTCACCCGGAACGTAAGCGTTAGGATAATTATGTGCGTACTGGTAGTCAGCACCATATCCCTGAGCTTTGTGCACCTTGGTTGGTGCGTTACGCAAATGTTCAGGCACCGGCGCATCGCTGTGTTCTTTTGCGGTTCTTAGTGCGCTTTTAAAGGCATTATAAACGGCATTACTTTTCGCCGCACAGGCGCAATAAATAACCGCCTGAGCAATGGCTCGTTCACCTTCGGCGGGGCCAACTCTGTGGTACGTATCCCAGGCGTTTAATGCCAACTGCAATGCCCTGGGGTCAGCATTACCTATGTCTTCAGAGGCGATAGCCAGTAGCCGGCGGGCAATAACCAGAGCGTCCCCACCACCGGTCAATAAGCGCGCGTACCAATACAAGGCTCCGTCTGGAGACGAGCCTCTGACAGACTTATGAAAAGCGGATAAAACATCGTAGTAATGGTCACCCTGATGATCAAAAGCCGTGGCTTTTTCACCAATAGCCGCAGTGATCAACTCGGGCGTAATTGGCTGGCTGCTGCTCTCAACAAAATCAGCAACCACTTCCAGATAGTTTAATAAGCGACGTGCATCCCCACCAGCTAAGTCCAGAAGCTTTGCCCTGGCTTCACCTTCCAGTTGCAATTGACGTTGACCAAGGCCTCGTTCCGCGTCCGTTAACGCGCTTTCCAGAGCCTGTTCAAGATCCGTTTTGGACAGTGTTTGTAACCGGTAAACCCGCGCCCGCGACAGCAGTGCGTTGTTAAGCTCAAAGCCGGGGTTTTCGGTGGTCGCGCCAATAAAGACAATAGTGCCGTCTTCAATGTGGGGCAAAAAAGCGTCTTGCTGGCTTTTGTTGAAACGGTGCACTTCGTCCACAAACAAAATGGTGCGGCGTCCCTGCTGCTGAGCCAGCAACTTCGCCTCTTCAATGGCTTTTCGAATGTCTTTAACACCGGAGGTTACCGCACTAATGCGGCTGACCGTAGCATTTGCCTGAGTCGCAATGAGTTCAGCTAAGGTGGTTTTACCGGTACCCGGAGGCCCCCATAAAATCATTGAATGCAGATGCCCCTGCTCGACCGCTACCCGCAAAGGTTTACCGGGAGCAAGAAGATGTTGCTGACCTACATACTCGTCAACCGTACGCGGGCGCATTCGCGCCGCAAGAGGTTTGAAATCGGGTTGAAAATCTAAGTCCAGACCTGCCACAACAATTAACTTTGATCGTCGACGTCGACATCAGCGGGCACATCAAAAACAAATTGTTCGTCGCTGATGGTTTCATTTAACGCCACATTATTCAGCATCAGTTCAGTCCGCTCGCCCTGAGCCTGAACCATAGTTATCTCTGTGAGTTTTTCATCAGTAAATCTTAACTCCAGCTTACTGCCATTCGTTTGATGCTCAACAAAGTAGCGGTTATCGCGAAAGCTGACATTATAGTTCTGCCACTGATTACCGTTGCTGTTCAACACCAGCAGTAAAGGGCTGTCGTCAACCATGTCCTGCTGTGCATAAATGGTTACTTGTTCAACAAAAGGATTGTAGTACCAGACCTTTTTGCCGTTAGCGACCATCACGCTTTCGTCCGGCTCTTTCGTATGCCAATACAAATTAGCGGGTCGTTTTAGCTTTAACGTACCGCTTAATGTTTGTAGCACTTCGCCCTGTTCATCTTTTACTTGCTGTTCAAACTCTGCCGATAAGCTTTGAGTTTGTTTCAGTAAACTTTGCAGAGCCTGCTTGTCTGACTCGTCGCCTGAGGCAAACACATTAAACGAAACGGCCATGACCATGGCAAATACAACTGCTTTCATGAATTAATCCCTTGGAGCTCGTGGAGCCAGCACTTCGCGCTGGCCGTTATTGCCTGCACTGGTTACGACACCACTCACCTGCATTTGTTCGACGATACGGGCGGCGCGGTTATAACCGATACGGAATTTGCGCTGTACACTGGATACTGAGACCCGTTGAGTCTCAGTAACAAAAGCAACAGCCTCGTCGTATAGAGGATCAGATTCAGCATCGTCAGATTCCTGCTGTTCCCCCGGAAGCAGCGCTTCCTCGCCCTGATCGCCCGATAAAATTTCTTCCAGATAGTTAGGTCGACCACGTTTTTTCCAGTCTTTAACCACCGCATGAACTTCATGGTCATCGACAAAAGCACCATGTACACGCACCGGAGAACCGCTACCCGGTGGTAAATAGAGCATATCGCCCTGCCCTAACAATTGGTCGGCACCCGGCTGATCCAGAATGGTTCTCGAATCTATTTTTGATGATACCTGAAACGCAATTCGGGTTGGAATATTCGCTTTAATTAAACCGGTGATAACATCCACCGATGGGCGTTGAGTTGCCAAAATTAAGTGAATACCGGCAGCACGGGCTTTCTGAGCGATACGAGCTATTAGCTCTTCGACTTTTTTACCGACAATCATCATCATGTCGGCAAATTCGTCTATCACCACGACAATGTTTGGTAATTTTTCCAGCAACGGCGGTAACTCATCCATAGAGTCGCCGGGCTTCCAGATAGGGTCTCGCAGTGGTTCACCAGCGTCTTTAGCCGCCTTCACTTTCGCGTTGTAGCCTTTTAAATTACGTACCCCTAAAGATGACATGAGTTTGTAACGACGTTCCATTTCTCCCACACACCAACGCAGTGCATTGGCGGCATCTTTCATGTCGGTTACGACCTCGGTCAATAAGTGCGGAATGCCCTCATAAACCGACAGCTCAAGCATTTTAGGGTCTATCATAATAAGGCGAACGTCTTCCGGTGTGCTCTTGTAAAGCAGGCTCAGAATCATAACGTTAACACCAACAGATTTACCGGAGCCGGTGGTACCTGCCACCAGCAAATGCGGCATTTTTCCTAAGTCGACAACGACTGGAGTGCCCGCAATGTTTTTGCCCAGAATCATCGTTAACGGCGAGCCGCTATGGGTGAACTGGTCGCTATTAATCACTTCGCTTAGCTGCACAATTTCGCGGTGTTTATTAGGCAGTTCCAGACCAACATATGACTTACCAGGAATAACCTCTACCACACGTACAGCAACAGCAGACAAGGTACGGGCAATATCTTTTGCCAAATTCGAAATTCTGGAGACTTTAACGCCCGGTGCTAAGTCGAGCTCAAAACGGGTAATGACCGGACCGGGTTCAACGTGCGCCACCCGAACATCCACCCCAAAATCTTTCAGCACTGTCTCGACCGTGCGTGATACCTGATCCAGTTCTTCCTGAGTTACCGGGTGCTCTTTTTTATTCGGTCTATCAAGAAGCTCTATTGACGGCAACGGCGGAAGTAACTCGCCCTCGCCTGAATCAGCCGCTGATTGCGGCTCGTCTTCCGCAGAGGTGTCTGAAGAAGGCGCCACAGCAGGCTTCTTAGGTGTGTCTTTTTTCGCAGCCGCTTGCTTGCTAAATTTAGGCGCATCGCTGTCTACGTCATCATCTTCATCAACAGAGCTCATTGAAGGCAGGCTCAAAACAGGTTCTTGTTTGTCAGTCCCGAATAAGTCGCTACTGAGCGTTGTGGGTTTCTTTTCTTCAAGCGTTTGCTCACGCTCGTTGTCATCATAAGCTTCTGAGTCGTCTTCTTTATCTTCCGCTTCTGAGCTTCCGCGACTTTGCCAAAGAATTTTAATTTTTTCGGTTAGCCACAAAGCCCCGTCAATAACCCACTCACCGAGTTTGTCAGCAACCTGCAACCAGCTAATACCGCTGACCAGAGTGATGCCAGTAAAAAAGAAGGTTAACAAGAGTAAGGTTGTACCAACAAAATTCAGATAAGGAAGCAAAGACGCCGCAATAACATCGCCAATAACACCGCCGGCAGAAAAGTAGTAAATATCGTCGAAATTAATAGAGGACAGTGCGGATGCACCAATAAGCGCGAGCATAGCGCCTATCATACGCAAACTGACCGCAAGGTAATCCATTTCTAATAAATGGTAAGTTTTACGGAACAGTAAGTAGCCAAGGCCAACAAAGCCGAAAGGAATAAGGTAGGCAACGAAGCCAAAAGCAAACAAGAGTACATCTGCCATCCAAGCACCTACGGCACCGCCGGCATTATGTATGCTTCCTTCATAACCGGTCTGTGACCAGCTGGGATCAGCGGGATTAAAGCTCACCAATGACAAAAAAATGAAAATGGCCAGCGCACCACTTATTAGCAACCCTGCTTCTAAAACTCTTTGTACACCTGTCATTATCTTATTGCAGCGCCTTCGTTGGTATTCTTGTTACGATAAAATATCGAGATAAATTTTATCCGCATGATTGTAGCGAATATCAGCCCCAATGTTACCCCTTTACTAATACTTTATTTTCTTGTTTGACCTCTTCCATAACCACATAGGTTCTTGATTCATCAACCCCCGGCATCATTAACAGGGTTTCACCCAATAATTTGCGGTAAGCACGCATATCCGGCACCCGTGCTTTTATCAGGAAGTCGAAGTCACCCGCCACCAAATGGCATTCAAGAATTTCATCTGTTTTACGTGCAGCCTCGCTAAATTCGGCAAAAGCGTCGGCTGAGGTTCGGGTTAAGGTAATTTCAACGAAAACCATCAGGTTTGCACCTAACTTAGCAGGATTAATCCGGGCATGATAACTTTCAATTACTTGTTCCCGCTCAAGCTTACGCACACGCTCCAGGCAAGCAGTCTGGCTAAGCCCTACACGCCTTGCCAGTTCAACATTCGACATGCGTCCATCATCCTGCAAAAGCCGCAGGATCTTCCTGTCGGTTTTATCAATAGTGACTTCTGCTGGTTGTTCGGCGTTAAACATAATAAATCTCTAAATAAGTAATTAAAATTAGTATATCACACCAAAAAATAACTTAAAAAAAGTAAGTCATGCACTGTTGTTTGCGTCTATAATTTGCGCCAAATAATTCCCCCTTAAACACGAAATTGTAAGAGGCAGATAATGTTAATTGGTGTACCAAAAGAGATTAAAAACCACGAATACCGTATCGGCTTAACTCCTGCAGCCGTGCGTGAATATGTGGAAAACGGCCATGACGTCATCATTGAAAATAACGGTGGTGCAGCAATAGGCTTCACAAACGAGCAATATATGGAAGCCGGTGCAACTATTATTGATACACCAGAAGAGATTTTTCAGCGCGCCGACATGATTGTTAAAGTAAAAGAGCCTCAGCCAAACGAATGCAAAATGCTTCGCGAAGGCCAAATTCTTTATACTTTCCTTCATTTAGCACCAGACCCAACTCAAACTGAGTTACTGGGTAAAGCGGGTTGTACTGCTATTGCTTACGAAACGGTCACTGATACTCGTAACGGTTTGCCTCTTTTAG
The DNA here is from genome assembly GCF_002364295.1 of Idiomarina sp. UBA3176. NCBI lineage: Bacteria > Pseudomonadati > Pseudomonadota > Gammaproteobacteria > Alteromonadales > Idiomarinaceae > Idiomarina > Idiomarina sp. UBA3176. Next base: position 229,103 of record NZ_DEXU01000023.1, on the reverse strand, counting down.
CTCCTATGAGTGAAGTTGCCGGGCGTATGTCAATTCAGGCAGGCGCTCACTATTTAGAAAAGGCCCATGGTGGCAGCGGCACCTTATTAGGTGGTGTTCCTGGCGTAGCACCGGGTAAAGTACTTATCATTGGCGGCGGTGTTGTTGGTACTAACGCTGCGAAAATGGCTATTGGCCTGGGTGCTGAAGTCACTATTTTAGATCGTTCTCTGCCTCGCTTACGTGAACTGGACGATATTTTTGCCGGCCGTGTACAAACTGTTTACTCAACCGTTGATGCTATCGATAAATACTCTCGTGAAGCTGACTTAGTGGTGGGTGCGGTTCTTATTCCGGGCGCCGCTGCACCGAAACTGCTGACTCGTGAAAACATCAGCAATATGAAGCCGGGCTCAGTACTAGTAGACGTTGCAATTGATCAGGGCGGCTGCTTTGAAACATCAAAAGCAACCACACATCAGGACCCTGTTTACATTATTGACGACGTTGTTCACTACTGTGTGGCAAACATGCCGGGCGGTGTTGCACGTACCTCTACTATTGCACTGAACAATGCAACCTTGCCTTATGGTATTGCGCTGGCAAACAAAGGCGTGCAAGCCATGCTCGAAAACGAGCACCTGTTACGCGGCCTGAACATGCATAAAGGTAAAATTACCTACAAAGCCATTCACGATGATCTTGGTCAGCAGTTAGGTCTGGATTACCAGGACCCTCGCGAAGCGCTTCAGGCGTAATAGCCGGTTGTTCTGAATAAGCCCGTGAACAAAAGTTTGCGGGCTTTTTTATTGGCAGTTCTTGTTCGCTAAGCTTGTAAACCCTACAATCAACCCCCATAGCTAAAGAACGAACAATCAAAAACGCATTAATGGAGTTTTTCTAATGGCTGAAGCCAAACACTGCAAGTTACTTATTCTGGGATCAGGTCCTGCTGGCTATACAGCTGCAGTCTATGCTGCACGTGCTAATTTAAACCCGGTTATGGTAACGGGTATGCAACAAGGTGGTCAGTTAACCACCACAACCGACGTTGAGAACTGGCCGGGCGACGCCGAAGGTTTAACCGGACCCGACCTTATGGTCCGTATGCAAAAGCACGCTGAGCGCTTTGATACCGAAATTGTGTTCGACCATATTAGCAGCGTCGACTTTTCCAAGCGCCCTTTTCAGTTAAAAGGTGACGTTGGTGAGTACACCGCAGACTCAGTCATTATCAGCACTGGCGCCTCAGCTAAATACTTAGGCTTAGACTCAGAAGAAGCCTTTATGGGTAAAGGCGTTTCAGCTTGCGCAACATGTGACGGCTTTTTCTACAAAAAGCAAAAGGTCTGCGTTGTCGGCGGCGGTAATACTGCGGTTGAAGAAGCGTTGTACCTTTCAAACATTGCCAGCGAAGTGCATGTTATCCACCGTCGTGACACTTTCCGGGCGGAGAAAATTCTGGTCGACCGTCTGCATGAAAAAGAGCAGAACGGTAATGTCACTTTCCATCTGAACAAAACCTTAGATGAAGTGCTGGGTGACGATGCTGGTGTTACTGGCGTGCGTATTAAAGATACGCAAGACGGTAGTACCGAAGAGCTGGAAGTTGCGGGCTGCTTTATTGCCATCGGCCACCAGCCTAATACCGGTATTTTTGACGGTGAACTGGAAATGCAGGACGGTTACATTCAGGTGCAGAGCGGGCTTCAGGGCAATGCGACTGCAACCAGTGTACCGGGCGTTTTTGCAGCCGGTGACGTAATGGATCATATTTACCGTCAGGCAATTACCTCTGCCGGTACTGGCTGTATGGCCGCGTTAGATGCCGAGCGTTACTTAGACGCACTGACTAAGTCTTAATCTTTTAACGTGATTGTTCAGCTTGATCCGGCATCAATCAGTTTTCCACCCGCAGCGACCGCTTTGCATGAGCCCAATGGGCTACTCGCTGTCGGTGGAGATTTATCGCCGGGCCGGCTGATACACGCCTATCAGCAGGGAATATTTCCCTGGTTCTCAGAAAGTGACCCAATTCTGTGGTGGTCCCCTAACCCCAGAGCTGTATTTTTCCCCGACCAAATCCATACCAGCCGCTCTTTAGCTAAAACCAATCGTAAGCCAAACTGGCAAATGAGCATTAATTGTAACTTTGCTGAAGTTGTTCGTGCCTGCGCAGACGAACGCGCCGACAAAGAAGGTACCTGGATAACGGAAGAGATGATTGAAGCTTATTGCAAGCTTCATCAGTTAGGTTACGCCCATTCGGTCGAAATTTGGTTCGACAATGAACTTGCAGGCGGTTTGTACGGCATTTCAGTAGGCCGTGCTTTTTGCGGGGAAAGTATGTTTCACTACAAAACCGACGCGTCAAAAATAGCCTTGTTACGTTTCGCTCAATATTTTAAAAAGCATGGCGGCCAGCTAATTGATTGTCAGGTGGGTAATCCGCATTTATTTTCATTAGGTGCTGTTAACCTGCATCGGGAACGTTTTTTAATGAAGCTCAATATTGCGCAACAAAAAAAGATGCCAGATACTTTTTGGCAAGCTCGTGAGCTTCCTTTACCTGGAGAACTCTAGTGCAATTTGGCGTGACGAAAGAGAGCCAGTGTCACTATTTAACCGACCAGGAAGAGCGACTTGTTGTTGCCCTGCCTAATGATCTTGAAAACCTTAATGCAGACGCGTATCAACAACTCATGCAATACGGCTTCCGGCGCAGCCATAATGACGTTTACCGTCCGCACTGCCGGCTCTGCAGTGCTTGTCAGTCGCTCCGTGTGGTCGTGCCAGAGTTTCGCTTTAGTAAAAACCAAAAACGAATTCTAAAAAAGAATGACGACTTAACGCTGCAGATTAAACAGCAGCCGGAAGCTGAATACAGTCAATTGTTTTCGCAGTTTATTGAACAACGACACGCGGATGGGGAAATGTACCCACCCGACCCGGACAAATTCTGGAAGTGGATAGATTGCGACTGGTTAACTCCCGAATTATTAGAGTGGCGCAATGCCAGCAATGAGTTAATGATAGTTTCGGTAGTTGATCGCACTGTTGACGCAATGTCCGCGGTCTATACCTTTTTTCATCCCGATGAGGAAAAGCGTTCGCCTGGTACCTTCGCTGTATTAGAAATGATTCGATTGGCTCAGGAACGAGAAGTTGCCAGACTCTATTTGGGTTACCAAATTGATGACTGTAAAAAGATGAATTATAAAACTCGATTTGCCCCATATGAACGACTGGTTGGCAATCATTGGAAAAAAGAGCTAAAATCGCACACACTTAAAGCTCAAAACAAAGATTAGAGGATTTTAATGGCGAAAGAAGACAGTATTGAGATGCAGGGAACGGTTCTAGACACCCTTCCTAACACTATGTTCCGAGTAGAATTGGAAAATGGTCACGTAGTTACTGCCCATATCTCAGGAAAAATGCGTAAGCACTATATCCGCATCCTGACCGGCGATACCGTGACTGTGCAGTTAACTCCTTACGACCTGACCAAAGGCCGCATCGTCTTCCGCGCACGTTAATCCGCACTGAGGATTAAAAAAACCGGCTTCATTTAATGAGCCGGTTTTTTCATTTCTGCCGAAGGCTTATTAACCTTCGACGGTCTCGTTCTTGCTGTCGTAATCGAATTGCAGTCCGTCCTTGCCATCAGCAGTCACTTTCACGCTGCCGCCACTGGCCAGTTTCCCGAACAGAATTTCGTTGGCTAAGGTTTTCTTCAGGTGTTCCTGAATAACCCGACTCATTGGACGGGCGCCCATTTCCTTGTCGTAGCCTTTTTCAGCAATCCAGGCATGAGCAGAAGGGTCAACCTCAAGCGACACACCTTTTTTATCTAACTGAGCCTGCAGTTCACAAATGAATTTATCGACAACCTGTTCCAGTACTTCCGGTGTCAGATGGTTAAACCACACAATACCGTCCAGGCGATTACGAAACTCCGGAGTGAAAATATTATTAATTTCCGCCAGCGCATCGAAGCTGTGATCCTGCTGTTTAAAGCCAATAGACTTACGCACAGTTTCACGAACGCCCGCATTGGTTGTCATAACAATAATTACGTTACGGAAGTCAGCTTTACGGCCGTTATTGTCCGTTAAAGTGCCGTTATCCATTACCTGCAACAGAATGTTAAATACATCGCTGTGGGCTTTTTCCAGCTCATCCAGAAGCAACACACAATGCGGTTGCTTGATTACAGCGTCGGTCAATAAACCGCCCTGCTCGTACCCTACATAACCCGGAGGCGCACCAATTAGACGACTGACCGCATGGCGTTCCATGTATTCCGACATATCAAAGCGCACCAGCTCAATGCCCATAGCTTTCGCCAGTTGCTGTGTTACCTCGGTTTTACCAACACCCGTTGGTCCGGCAAAAATAAACGAACCTATTGGCTGGTTATCGTTGGCAAGACCCGAACGCGACAACCGTATAGCACCAGTGAGCTTATCAATAGCTTCATCCTGACCAAACACCACCATTTTCAGGTTACGATCCAGCTGCTTCAGTAAGTCCTGGTCGGACCGGGAAACTGACTGTTCCGGAATACGGGCTATTTTGGCGATAATGGTTTCAATATCCGACACCCCGACCGTTTTACGGCGTTTGGACGGCGGCAATAAACGCTGGGAAGCACCGGCTTCATCCATTACATCAATGGCTTTATCAGGCAAATGACGCTCATTAATGTATTTAGCAGAGAGCTCCGCTGCCGCTTTAATCGCCGGCTGCGTGTAACGAATACCATGATGGCTTTCGTAACGCTCTTTTAAGCCCATTAGAATTTTAGTGGTGTCTTCTACTGAAGGCTCCACCACATCCACTTTCTGGAAGCGGCGAACCAGCGCTCGGTCTTTTTCAAAAACATTTTTGAATTCATTGTACGTAGTGGAGCCAATGCACTTAAGCTGCCCACTTGAAAGCAACGGCTTAATCAAGTTAGATGCATCTAAAACGCCACCGCTGGCAGCTCCGGCACCAATAATGGTATGAATTTCGTCAATGAACAGAATCGCGTGCTCTTTTTCCTGCAGTTCTTTTAAAAGCATTTTAAAGCGCTTTTCAAAGTCGCCACGATATTTAGTGCCCGCCAGCAAATCGCCCATGTCCAGTGAATAAATGGTGGCATCCGCAAGTATCTCCGGCACTTCACCTTTAATAATGCGATAAGCCAGACCTTCTGCAATAGCTGTTTTACCCACACCGGCTTCGCCAACTAACAACGGATTATTCTTACGACGGCGGCAAAGAATTTGCGCACACCGTTCCAGCTCAAAATCGCGGCCAATTAGAGGGTCAATTTTGCCTTCCTTTGCCTGCACATTAAGATTGGCACAAAAGCGCTTCAAGTAGCTCTCTTGCTCTTCACCACCCTTAACGGCCTCTTCTTCCGCCATTTCTTCGTCCATAGGCTCATCGTCATCGATACGAGAAATACCATGAGAAATGAAATTAACGATATCCAGTCGGGTAATATCGTTTTTACTTAGCAGATAGACGGCTTGAGATTCCTGTTCACTGAAAATGGCAACCAATACATTGGCGCCCGTTACCTCAGCGTTACCGGATGACTGAACATGAAATACCGCGCGCTGCAAAACTCGCTGAAAACCAAGCGTAGGTTGAGTGTCCGGACTTTCTTCTTCCGGACCAAACAGCGGCGTACTGCGGTCAATATAACTTAATAGTTCTTCTTTCAATTGTTGAAAGTTTGCCCCACAAGCTCGAAGCGTTTCCGATGCATCTGGGTTATCCAGTAATGCAATTAGCAAGTGTTCAACTGTCATCAATTCATGATTACGTTCGCGCGCTAGCCGAAACGCATCGTTTAGCGTTAATTCAAGGGCTTTATTCAACATAGACCACTCCTTACCAGCCAACCCGGATCATTCTTGCTCCATGGTACACAATAATGGATGCTGATTTTCCCGAGCATACTGATTTACCTGTACTACTTTAGTTTCGGCGATTTCCGCAGAATATACACCGCAAACGGCCTTTCCTTTATAATGCACCTGTAACATGGTGTCCGTGGCGCGCTCCTGATCCATCTTAAAAAATCTCATCAATACTTCAATCACAAAATCCATAGGGGTGTAATCGTCATTATTAATAATGACCTTATACATGGATGGTGGCTTGAGCTCCTGCTTTTCCTCTGTATCGCTAAGGTGCTGGTGATCAAACTGACTCATTTATTAACAACCTGCCATAATAATAGTTTTAAATTTACCAGAAAATATAAAAAAACAACCAAAATATTAACAATCCAGGTTATTTTTTGAACTTTAGGGCTTGACTAATCACTCACGTCACCTAGAGTTAAACATGGTGCTAAATCGGCGATTTTTCAAGCCACCGCACCTAATAATAATAAACTATCTATCTGTTGCAGAAGAAGGATGTAGAAGTATGGCTACCGGAAAAGTCAAATGGTTCAATAATTCGAAGGGCTTCGGCTTTATCGAAAGCGAGGACCGCGAAGGTGATATTTTCGCTCACTATTCAACCATTGAAATGGAAGGCTATCGCACACTTAAAGCGGGGCAACCCGTAGAGTTTGAACTCGAAGAAGGCCCCAAAGGCTTGCATGCCAACAACATTGTTCCCGGCGCTGCCGATAAATAACATCGGCTAAACCAAACAATTTAAGTACTTTCAAAACGCCGGCTTGTCCGGCGTTTTAATTTACTTAATCACTTCAACTAACTATCTATACCAAAATAACGCCGTAATTGATCACGTAAATTTGGCGGAGTTCCATTAATTGTTAATGTATCCGTCGCCGCGTCATAGTGCACTCTCTCTCCCAGGGCTGTGTGATCAAAGCCAACGCTGACTCCTCCACCTTGTCCCTGAAACTTAACCAACTTACGTAATGTCGACTTATCTGCCGGAAAGTCATCGACTAATTCGCGTGAATTCTGTTCAGCAAAATCCTTCGAGAAACTCTCGAAGCTCTTTTCTACCGGGTACTGCTCTGCAAATTGCTCTGATAGATCTTTAATTTTTACCGTGTCGCCCTGCTTCCATTGGTCGTCACAATACTCATAAGCCGCTTTATTCAGGGCTTGGCGTTGTTCCGTTTCCAGTTCGGACTGTTTCGCATATTCTTGAACCGAATCGACTAACTGTTGTGTGTGCGCTTTTGAGTTTAAACGCTCAGTGCACCCCAGAAAATCGAGGAAGAAGTCTGAAACCTTGCGACCGGCGCGTCCTTTAATAAAAGAAATGTACCGCTCACTTTCCGGAGATGTTTTCCACTCGGTTAAATCAATACGAGCCGCCAATTGGACTTTTGTTATATCTAACTGCGACGAGCGGTCAACAGCCAGCTCAGGGTTTATTGTTACCCCTTCTTTAACGGGTAAAAAGCAGACCAATAAATACTCGGTGCTAATGTGTTGGTAGCGTGTGACTAACAAAAAGCCCGCTTCTAACAAGTTATAGTTCTGCAGTTGTTCCAGCAATAGTTTGGCAGACTGTTGGCTGAACTCGACAAAGTCCAGCTGCCCGTCATACCAGGAGGTTAAATGCTCAGGAAAAGGACCGGGCTCGCCCTCTTCTTCATCTTTAAGAAAACTCGCATAACCTTTTGCCGGTTTGCTGGTATACACATCCGTTAATTCGACTAACAAATCGTGCAACTGGTCATCTTCCGTTAACGCTGAAGGAGCCAACCGAAGCCCTACTTGTCCGTCATTTTGATAAAACTGGTGAATAATGCTTTCTTCTATCCGCAATTGCATAACGGGGACTATCCTTGCTGTTTTGCTGTGTTACTATAATGCCATTGTAACACGGGACTGACGAACGATGGGAAAGTACCAACGTAGGGATAAAATTGCCCGATTAATAAGCTGGGGACATTGGTTTACCTTTGCCAATATCGTCCTGTGCCTGTTTATTGGACTTTTGTATATTGAAGCGGCCCCGAAGCCCTCCACGGCTATCGGTAATCTCTACATGCTTGTCAGCTGGATAGGTCACTTTGCCTTCCTGCCGTTCGTATTCTTCATAATTCTGATATTCCCATTCTGCCTGATAGTACCTTATTCCAAAATATTACGTGGCTTTGCCGCCCTGATAGCCTCATTCGGTCTAATAGCGCTTATCGCCGATGCGCTGTTCTTTCGTCAGTACGGGTATCATTTAAATACCTATTCTATGGCGCAAATGACCCGCGATGCAGAAGCGGTTTTCACAGGGGCCAGTTTCGTTATTATTTCCGGTGTTCTGTTAGGTTTCTTATTAACTGTCGGAATACAGCTGCTGTTGGCTAACCTCGCGTGGAAACGTCTGGAAGACTTACAACAGCGGAAAATTGGCGCCCCGGTTACAGCCATTTTCCTTTTATGCTTTTTCGTTAGTCACAGTATTCATGTTTGGGCTGACGCGGTGTTGTACGACCCTATTACCCAACAAGACGATATGTTCCCGTTGTCCTATCCTACAACGGCTAAAACATTAATGGCTAAACACGGAGTCATTGATGTTGAAAGCTACCAGGCCAGACAACAAATGCTGATGGCTACCGATAAAATAAAACTTAAGTATCCCCAGCACCCGCTTTTATGCTCTAAAATAGACTCTCAGCAGTCAACAACTCTGATTCTATTCGAACGTAGCAGTAGCAAAATTCAGAAAGAACTGGAAACTCTGGCAGCCAAACATCAACTAGAGCGACCGGAGCTTAAACTACTGGCTCATCCGAACCGCGACGGCGGATTATTTCAGGTGCTTTATGGCTTGCCCGACTTTTATCAGGAATCCATTGAGCGCCAGCAGTTGAAGCCCGCTTACCTTAAGCCGCTTAACGACTTTAATTTTGATGTGCGCTGGTATCACAGCGAAAACTGGAACGACTCTCTGCGTTTAAGTCAGTTTCATCCCGACTGGCAAAGCCAGGAGCTGGCAGAGTTTAGCGCTCATCCGCAAAACCAAATTAATGTCATTTTAATTGCTGAAGACGATATTTCTACTTTAGATAAAGTGCTTCAGCAAACCGGAGACCAACAACTGCTGCTCACGGCCTTGTCTCCTGCGCAAAGTGAAGAGTTATTGGGTAACAAGCAGTTTGCGCTTGAAAACATGCAGGTTCCCCTTTGGCAGCGAAATTACCAGTTGGCAGACCAACCTATAGCCGGACTTATGGATTTGGTTCCAACCATGCTTGAAGATCGTATCTCCTGCGCTGGTTCTCATAAAAATTACACCAATGGCGAAAGCTTGCAGACATCTAAGCGTCGTTGGCCGCTGGTTGAAACCTACAGTCCTTATATTGTTATTTACGACCAGAAAGAGATTACGATTTTAGATAATAGTGGTCAGTTTAGCGTATACAGCAGCAACGATTTTGAACTGAAAAAACAGGCCGAACCGCCCGTCCCGGTGCTTATCGACGCACTGAAAGATTTAAAACGCTTTAGCGAAACTGAAAACAAGGAGTAATTGTCGAAAATAGCAGCAGTCGAGCACCGGAGGGCGTGTTGAGACTTGCTAATTCGGCTTAATCCAGTAACATAGCAGTCCTCGGTCGGCGTGTGGCGCAGCTTGGTAGCGCACTGTCATGGGGTGTCAGGGGTCGGAGGTTCAAATCCTCTCACGCCGACCAATTCTTCTAGTGACACTCAATAAAGCATTCACTGGTTCCATTCTGGTAAGCTAAGTTGCTCTCCCATTTCAGTTGCCACTCGCCAGTAACCTCCTCTGGCAGAACCTTTTCGAATTAATACTCCTTGTTCTTTCAATTTAGAAATGTGTTTTTCTACCGCGCGCGACGAAATATTCAACACTTCAGCGACTCTGGCGGCACTCCATTCGGGTTGCTCATTTAATAGCCTAAGTACCATATTTCGTGTGCTCGTGCCCGAATATCGACCTTTACCCGAACCGTTATCCGAACCTAACAGCGAACTTTTTACCGAACTCATAGGTATTTCACTGGAAAAATCATGCGAGATACTCGCTTCTTCCAGCACCTCTGCTTTGTCTTTTTCTTCTTTTACTGTGGTTGAAATACTCTGTTGCAAACAATCCAGAATAAACTCAACCATAAGACCTCTGTCATTTTCACTAATTGAGCGTCGCAAGCAATCAAGATATTCGTCTTTATTGAATTTAAAGATTTGCTCAAAGCTTAACCAGGCAACTGCCGGATGCCATTTAGCTAAAATAAGGCTAAACCAGAGTCTTCCAACACAACCGTTGGCAACAGAAAACGGCTGAATAAATTCGAACTGCTGTAAGAAAATAGCCGCTTTAATTAAAGGGTGTTCGTTGCTTTCGTCTAACCAGGACAATAGACTTCTTACCGACTTCCCGGCCTGCCCCGCCGGAGCGGTCATATGAACCAGCTTGTTGTTGCGGTAAACGCCCATTCCCGTTGCGCGATAGCTTCCGGCACTGGGGGTTACTGCGGCGCAAATCATCTGGTGAGCGTTTTTAAGATCTGACTCCGAATGTAAATTCCACTCAGACAGCTTTTTATAGGCTTCATCTAGACGAATACCCTCCAGCGGTTGTGACTGCTCATCCAGGCCTACCGACGCATGAGCTTTAATTGGCAATTGTTGAGACTTAAAATCTTCTAAATTGCTTTTATCGGATTCAAGTAATGCTAACCAACGGCCAAAGTCGGTGCTTATTTGCGCCACTAAATTCACGCATTTACTGGTAATCAAATAATCTGCTGCCATTTGTTATTAGTAACCTCTGGGGGTTACTCTCCGTTATTTTGTTAACGCACACACTCAGTCTAAAACACTTACACTGTAATATCAGCGAATACCGATTGCAGCCTTGCCACTTCACTTTCTTCCAGCGGAAGCATAGGTTGTTTCCCCCAGACTGGAGCAGGCCAGGCAGCGTCAGTTTGAAACCGCGCTATATGATGAACATGCAACTGCGGAACCTGATTTCCTAAAGCAGCGACATTAAGTTTATCGGGTTGGTATTCAGCCTTTAGCCAGTGGCATAGAAATCGGCTTTCTTTTAACAACTGCAGTTGATCGTCTTCAGAAAGGTCTATGGCTTCGCGCACGTCTGCCACTTTAGGAACCAACAAAAACCACGGAAATTGCCTGTCATTCATGACTCTGACTTCGCATAGCGGCCAATCGGTTAAATGATAACTGTCTCTGGCTAATTCCGGAGCTAATGTATATTCCATAACCTACCCTTTTAATAACGTTTCAAGAAACCGTTTAAACAGTGCATTAGTTTGCGGCAAGCTGTCAATTAAACGGTGGCCATCATTCACCAGGTGTAACTCTGCCCTGGTTCTTTCCGCATAACGCCAACTGTTCTCAACAGGAACAATATCGTCTTTCCAGCCATGAACAATTTGAGTCTCACAAGCCGGTGTCAGTTCATCAAAATTTGCCTGACCACCTAAGTAAAAGGCCGGAGCCATTAAGAACAGCCCCCGGCTCTTTGTTTTAGCTGCAGCTACCGTTGCCACGTAACCGCCCATGCTGGAACCGACCAGCAAGAAATTTTCCGTTAGTGCTTCAATATATGTTGTGAGTTTTTCCACGCGCTGATCAGGATCATCAATACCCTGATAATCGACACTGGTTACGCTGAACCCCAAAGCTTCAGCGGTTTTTGCTAAAACTTTAATTTTGCTGCCCCAGGGGCCGCTCTCTTTTCCGTGATTAAAAATAACCAGCATTTAGCAATTACCTATATTTTGTGCTTAGATAAAACTATCAGATATAACAATTAAGTAACAATGTAAGCTTTTATCATGATAGTCAAAACGTTCATTATAAAGAAAGGCGGTTACTATGACCTTTAACAAGCAACTTGTTGCGCTGTACACCGCATTATCTATAGTGGCTCTGTTTAGCTCAAGCAGCCTTGCCGAGCACGAAGACATTATCTGGGGAGTAAACTCCTCCCCGCCGTTTCATATATTTGATGGTAAATACGAAGAACAAGGCTTTTGCGATGCTTTAGTCAGCAGCTTTCAGCGCCAGCTACCGGAACTGTCGCACAAGGTCAGAAAGCTGCCCTCCCGCCGTATTACCATGCTTATGAAAAAGAACAAGAACCTCTGCTTTCCCTGCCTGATTAAAGGAGCAAGTTACAATTCCGAATTTAATTACACCGAAACAACTCATCGGTACCAGCCGCACGGTATCATTACCCGTGCTGACACAGCAGCCAGAATCATTGGAAAGTATGGCCAGCCAGTAGATTTTTCCAGCCTGGTTCAGGACTCAAATTTACGCTTTGCGCAACCGGCTGAACGCCGTTACGGCCGCCTGCAGCCTCTACTGGAAGAGCACCTTATCGATTCAGATAATTTCAGTTTTATTAGCGGCGACAATGCCCACATCAACTTGCTGACTATGATAGTCAACAAGCGTATTGATTACACTATCGATTATGAAATGATTATGACTTACTACAACGAAACTGAATTTAAAAACAGCGGACTGGTGTTCTTGCCTATTGAAGAGTACGAGGGTGTGGTTATTGAGGGTGCGGTTGGTTGCAGTAATAATGAATGGGGACGTAAAGCTGTGCGACACCTTAATGAGGTCATCAACGAACTTAAAGCTGATCCGGACTTTCAAAAAAGTCTGGATCAGTGGTTAGGAACTAGTCGCCCAATGGTTGATTAAGCAAAGCGCTGTTGTAAATACTGGTTAATGTCATCGGACTCATACATCCACTGTACTTTATCGTCCTGCTCAATGCGCAAACACGGCACTTTAACTCTGCCGCCGCCATCTAACAGCTCTTGTCTGTGCTGCTCATTATTTTTTGCATCTCTTAATTCTATATTTAAATTAAGGCGGGCAATTTCCTTACGTACCTTGACGCAAAAAGGGCAAGCGGCAAATTGATAAAGAGCCAGCGACTTGCAGGCTTCATCTACCTGTTGCTGAGCCTCATCACTGCGGCTCTGGCCTTTTGGGGTGGTCAATTTTTCGACCAGTAAAACAATAGGCGTTAAAATAAGCCGTAGAGTACGAAAAAAGTAACGAATGATAATTCTCATAGAAATACAACCAGACTGCCTGTTAAAGATGCCGCTATTCTAACGTGTTTAAGGTAGAGCGTCAGTCTTTTAACTAAACGCTTTTCACTTTCCGTTTAAAGCTTCCGCGGCAATTTCGAACGACCTTAAACGAGCCTGATGATCAAAGGCATGACAAGTAAGAATAACTTCATCTATACCGGTATCATCAATAAACTGATTAATATGCCGTTGAACTGAATCCTTAGTACCAACCGCCGTATAGGTTAATGCATGATTCGCCCCGGCCAGTTCATGAGGCGCAGCAACCGTTCTTATGTCATCCACCGGTGCTTTTAAAGGCCCGGGTGTACCGCGCCGCAACGCAATAAACTGTTGTTGCATTGAACTCATCATTTTTCGCGCATCGGTTTCGCTGTCTGCCGCAAAAACGTTCATTGCCGCAGCAACATAAGGCTTGCTGAGGTAACGCGACGGACGAAAGTTCTCGCGATACGCTTTTAACGCATGCTGCAAATAGTCTGGTGCAAAATGCGAAGCAAAGGCATAAGGCAGGCCTAAGTGTGCAGCAAGCTGAGCGCCAAAAGTGCTTGAGCCGAGCAACCACACCGGAATTTTCTGTCCAAACCCGGGCACCGCTTTAATTGGGTCGCTTTCCTGCGCTTCTTCCAGATAACCTAAAAGCTCCTGAACATCGTTAGGAAACTGTTCCGCATCATCTGGTTTACGTCTTAACGCGCGTAAAGTTCGGCCGTCTGTTCCCGGTGCTCTGCCCAGACCAATATCAATACGTCCGGGGTACAGGGCATCCAGCGTACCAAACTGCTCAGCGACCACAAAAGGCGCGTGGTTTGGTAACATAACACCGCCTGAGCCCACTCGAATTTTGTCAGTTTTACCGGCGACATAACCTAAAGCAACCGCGGTTGCGGCCGAGGCAATTCCGGTCATATTGTGATGTTCAGCCATCCAGAAGCGGTGGTAACCCCACCGCTCTGCATGCTGGGCCAAATCAGCCGAGTTATGCAATGATTCAGCCACAGACCCACCTTCGGTAATGGGCGCTAAATCAAGAACTGAGTATTTCATACTGAATTACAGCTCTTGCTTGGTTGGGCGAATGATCATTTCATTCACGTCAACTTGCTGAGGTTGCTCAATCGCAAAGGTAATGGCACGAGCAATAGCCGCAGAATCAATCGCGTCTGAATACAAACTGTCAGCCATTTCTTTCGCGTCTTTGTCACTAATGTGATCCGTCAGTTCTGTTGCTACAGCGCCCGGTGAAATATTGGTCGCGCGAATTTCACCATTAGATTCCTGACGAATGCCTTCGGAAATGGCTTTTACCGCAAACTTGGTTGCGCAATACACCGTTCCGCCAGCAAAAACTTTCTGACCTGCAACCGATGACAGGTTGATGATATGACCCACATGCTGTTCACGCATAACCGGTAATACAGCAGCTACGCCATATAGAACACCTTTAATGTTCACATCAATCATGGTGTCCCATTCGTCCACTTTCAGCGCGTCGAGCGGGGCCAGTGGCATGAGTCCGGCGTTATTAATTAAGACATCAATACGACCAAATTCAGCTTTGGTGTCGTCAGCCAGTTTTTGAACTGCGGCTTTGTCGGTTACATCAACCACACGGTAAGCTGCCTGGCCACCGTCTTTCTTAATTGACTCAGTCAATTCTTTTAGGCGATCTTCGCGACGCGCCGCTAACATCAGTTTTGCGCCTTTTGCTGCAAGCATACGAGCGGTCTCTTCTCCTAAACCACTGCTTGCACCTGTAATAATCACAACTTTATCTTGTACTTCTGACATAGCTTTACCTCCGGTTAGTGCTATTGGTCAACTGCCCCTAACTGCTTTAATATCATCTCTTCAAAACGCAGTAGCGGCAGCATAGAACGCTGAACTTTGGCTCGCAGTAATGCCCCCTGCCAACCAGAAAGAATGAAGGCTCCCATCTGTTCGGTGTCAATGCACTGCTGAATTTGCTGTGCGTCCTGTGCAGCTTTTAAACACCGGGCAATACGCTGCTCCCAGTCAGAAAAAATGTCATCTAACCGTTCGCGAAATAAGTCACTCTGAGATGCCATTTCCTGACCCAGGTTGCCTATCAGACAGCCTTTGGAGAAATCACACGACTTTAAGTCCTCTACCGAGCGACGCAAATAGCTGCGCAAACGATCAACCGGCTCCAACGTCTCGTTAGCCAGAGTTTCGTCCATGCGTGCTTCATAATCCTCGGCGTAGGTTTCGATAACAGCCAGGCCAAAATCATTCTTACTTTTGAAGTAATGATAAAAGGAGCCCTTGGGCACCTGCGCCTCGCTCAGAATTTTATTCAAACCGGTGCTGCCGAACCCATGTATGGATATCAGGTCAGCACCGATTGTTATGATGTTTTGTCGTGTGTCATTCTTAGTCATGCGATCTATATTAGACCAGTCGTCTAGAAACTTCAAGATCAGTCTGTTAATTGCAACTATAGGGCTTCAGCAATGGGTTCCGGCCAGACACCGCACTGAACTTTAGCAATGTGGTCACTTTGTAAAATTTGCATAACCACCCGTGACTGACCTATTCCCCCTCCAATAGTTAAAGGCAATTCACCCGCTAACAAGGACTGATGCCAGGGTAGCTTGAGCTTTTCCTCCTGTTGGCTAATAGCCAACTGACGCTTTAATGCCTGCTGGTCAACACGTATCCCCATAGAAGAAAGTTCCAGCGCGTCATCTAATACCGGATGCCAGACAAGAATATCGCCGTTTAAGCCCGTACTGCCCTGCTCGTTAACCGAACTCCAGTCATCGTAGTCCGGCGCTCTTACGTCATGTGCATGACCATGACTCAGCTCCCCGCCAATACCGACCAAAAATACTGCGCCATGTTGTTTAACCACTTTGCGCTCACGTTGTTTTGCAGTAAGGTCTGGATAGGCAGTAATTAAATCCTCTGCATGCACAACCTGTATTTTCTCCGGTAAGGTTCCGGTTCCACCGTGTTGTTCAATATATTGCTGCTCCGTTTGACGCAAAGCAGCGTAAATACGCTCGACGGTCTGGATCAGAAACGCCAGCGAACGCTGCTCTTCAGTAATGACTTTTTCCCAGTCCCACTGGTCAACGTAAACAGAATGTACGGAACTCAAAGCTTCTTCGTCGGGCCGCAAGGCTTTCATTTGGGTAACTATGCCCTCGCCTGCACCGAAGCCGTAACGCCCCAGGGTATAGCGCTTCCATTTCGCCAGAGAGTGAACCACCTCGTAGTCTTTGTCGGGCACGGCTTTTACTTTAACTGCAACCGCCTTTTCCCAGCCCGACAAATCGTCCTGAACACCACTGCCCAACTCACTTAGTAGTGGCGACTGCACTTCAATAAGCCCAAGCTGAAGCTGTAACTGCTGAGTAAAGCCGGCTTTTACGAATTGAATTTTCTGTTGCTGTAACATGTATTGTGACTTCATAAATACTCCGAATCGTTAATAAAAGAATAGAAACACAATTCAATTAATACCTTTTAGAACTATTTATTCAATAATGTTTAACAAAAATAGCTTTACTTATTATTTTCCGTTAATTTATACCTAACTTAATTAACGAAGCTTTAATAAAACATGAAAAAATTACCTGAAAATTATCAAATCGATGATCTGGACCGTTCCATACTAAGAACTCTGATGGAAGACGCACGTATTCCTTACGCTGAGCTGGCCAAACGCTATAAGGTGAGTCCGGCCACTATTCACGTACGGGTTGAAAAAATGAAGCGTGCCGGGATTATTGAGGGTACGCGTTTACAGGTTAACGCCAAACGCTTAGGCTACGATGTCTGTTGTTTCATTGGCATTACGCTGAAAAGCGCGGGTGACTACCCGGCCGCAATTGAAAAACTGGAAAAGCTCGAAGAAGTTATTGAGGCTTACTACACTACCGGTCAGTACAACGTCTTTATTAAAATTATGACACCGTCAATAAACGAGCTACAACACACGCTAATCAATCGAATTCAGGCTATTGATGAAATACAATCGACGGAAACGCTCATTTCATTACAGCAGCCAATTAACCGGGACATACAGCCATGACAGCGCAGAACTGCATAAACAGTGGATAGAAGGCTTACTGGTTGACTACTACGACCCCATGTACGACTACCAAATGAAAAAGCGATAAGCATCGCTAAAAATCTGCGACCCGCCGAAAACAACAGTCAATGCGTTAAGCTTTTGTTATGGTATTGGCATAATTACACCAAGGGGATCTATCTATGTTGAAACGAATGTTAAGCCGTGTCACCGCGGCTGCATTGGTCATCGTTGCCCTGCCTTCTATGGCAGCAACAAAAGACCTTTCTTACTATCTGCCACAGGATGTCAGTTACAACCCGGAAATTACCAAACCCAAAGATGTGCTTGGTTATCAGGTTGGTGAATGGCATGCCCGCCCCGAACAAATTGTAAAGTATATGGAAGTTCTGGCCGAAGAGTCAGATCGCATCACGCTGGAAGTGACCGGTCGCACACATGAGCAGCGTCCTTTGTTACTTCTTACCGTCACCTCAGAAGACAACCACCGCAATATTGATGACGTTCGTGAGCGTCATTTGGCCGCAGCTGATCCAAACCGTGATGCCGACCCGGACAATACGCCGGTCGTCATGTACATGGGCTACAGTATTCACGGGGACGAATCGAGCGGCAGTAATGCAGCAATACTGTTTGCTTATTACCTTGCCGCGGCAGAAGGTGAAGCTGTGGATGAGCTTTTGAGCGATTCAGTTATTCTGCTTGATCCGGCGTTTAACCCTGATGGACTAGCTCGCTTTGCACAATGGGCAAACCAGCACCGCAGTCAAAATCTGGTTGCCGATCCACAGCATCGTGAGCACGTGCAACCTTTTATTCGTGGCCGGGTCAACCATTACTGGTTCGATATGAACCGCGACTGGCTGTTACTGCAACACCCTGAATCGCGCGCGCGTATCGCTAACTTTCAGAAATGGAAGCCAAACGTACTGACCGATTACCACGAAATGGGAACCAACAGCACGTATTTCTTCCAGCCGGGTATTCCGTCTCGTAAAAACCCATTAACGCCAGATGAAAACGTGCGCTTAACCGAAATTCTTGCGGCAGAACACGCTGACTCGCTGGATGATATTGGCAGCCTGTATTACACCGAAGAGTCATTTGATGACTTCTATTATGGCAAAGGCTCTACCTACCCTGACATTCAGGGCGCCGTAGGTATTTTATTTGAACAAGCCTCCAGCCGAGGACACTTGCAGGACTCGGTTAATGGTGAGGTCAGCTTTCCGTTCACTATTCGTAACCAGTTTGTCGCCTCACTCAGTACCATTTACGGCACACACAAAAACAAAAGTCGTTTTATTGAGTTTCAGGAGCGTGCTTACGACGAAGGCATGGAGGCCGCACAAAAAGCCAAGTTTGAAGGTTATCTAATTGGTGACTCAAGCGATCCGTCGCGTGTAGAAGGTCTACTGGAAATCTTTAAACAGCACGGTATTAAAGCTTATCGTGTAGAAAAAGATATTGAACAGAACGGCACTCAGTTTAAAGCCGGAAGCAGTTATTATATCCCTCTGGCTCAGGCTCAGTACGGTTTGATTCAGGGAATATTCAGTACGCGCAAGAACTTCCCGAACAATACCTTCTACGATGTTTCAGGCTGGACTCTGCCATTAGCCTTTAACGTGCCATTTGAGACTCATCGTGGTCGTATTCAAATTGCGGATAATGCCTGGGATGCGCCAAAACGCAAGACGTCGGCTCTCACTGATGCCTACGCTTACGCATTTAACTGGAACGATTACTTCGCTCCGGGTTTATTACAAGAGTTGCTGGAGCAGAACATTCACGTTCGTCAGACAACAAAACCCTTCACTGTAGAAGGTGAACAAGGCCGTCAGGAGTTTTCAGCCGGTTCTATTGTTGTACCTAAAGCCTATCAGGAACGGGAATGGCGCGATGTACAACGTCGTCTGGCTACCGCAGCAAAAGAAAAAGGTATTCAGGTAACCTCTATCGAGACCGGATTAACACCTGAAGGTGTTGACCTGGGTAGCCGCAATATTCAACCGGTGGAAAAGCCCAGCGTAATGATGCTGACCGGCGAAGGGGTTAACCTTTACGAAGCTGGGGAAACCTGGTACTACCTTGACCGCCACGTAGGTATTCCATTGTCGATGGTTGATACTGAACGTCTGCCCAGCGCTGACTTAACCCGTTATAGCCATATTATTATGGTGGACGGACATTACAGCAATTTAGATAAACAACTGCGTAAAAAAATCCAAAACTGGGTAAGCCAGGGTGGAACAATAATTGGTCAGCGTGGTGGTGCTGAATGGTTAGCAGAAAATGGTCTTCTGCAAACTCGCTTTATTGATGATGCCGTCTTCCAGAGCGCTTTTACTAAAAAGCAGCTAAGTTACGAAGAGCGCGACGACTTCTACGCTGAACAGCGAATTGCCGGAGCGATATTCTCAATGGATGTCGATACTTCTCACCCATTATTCTTTGGCTTCCCGCGTGACCAAATGCCAGTATTCAAGAATTCGGCTGCCGCCATGGAAGAACCCGAGTCGCCTTTCGTTTCAGTCGCTCGCTATTCGGAGCAGCCTTTAATGAGTGGTTACACTGATGAGCGCAATCGCGAAATACTAAAAGGTAAAACCAATATTGCCGCCCATCGTTTAGGCAACGGTCAGGTAATTGGTTTTGCCGACAACATTAATTTCCGCGCCTATTTTTGGGGGACATCCAAGTTACTCAGTAATGCTATTTATTTAGCTCCCCGTATTCAGGTTTACGCGAAAAAACTGGACGATAAAGCAGCAGCGGATGCCGCCGCTGAAGCCCATTAATTAATAAATTAATAGAGATAAAACCGCTAGGATTTTTTGTCTTAGCGGTTTTTTTACACTTGGATATATTGGTTGTTTTTCGAATAATGGTCTACCTTACTAATTGAATCTTCTAAATTAATCAGTGAGGTGTATATGTTACGTTGGGTTCTAATCTTTCTAGCCGTGGCTGTAGTTGCCGCTATTTTAGGTTTTGGCGGAATTGCCGGAACAGCTGCCGGAATAGCTAAAATTATCTTCTATATCTTTATTATCCTCTTTGCGATTTCTTTAGTCGTTCGCCTGCTTCAGGGGAATAAAAGGCTTTAAATGTTTTAGCCTTTGTTAGATATTAGACATTGGTCGTATGCCAACCGTTATTGAGTTTACGCTACAATAACGGTTGGCATTTTTCGTTATCTGTCTAACACTACAACAATGAGGCTCTTGCCATGAACGCAATCGTAATGATGGTTCTGGGTTTAGGCGCAATGTTTCTCGGTTATGTTTTTTACTCTAAATTTATTGCTGAGAAAATTTTTAAGCTTGATCCGAACTTCAGAACACCCGCTCACGAATTAGAAGACGGAGTCGACTTCGTCCCTACCAATAAATACGTTCTGTGGGGCCACCACTTTACTTCTGTAGCCGGTGCGGCACCTATTATTGGTCCTGCCATTGCGGTTATCTGGGGTTGGGTACCTGCTTTCTTATGGGTTATTTTCGGTACCATATTTTTTGCTGGCGTACACGACGCTGGCGCGATCTGGGCAAGTAACCGTAATAAAGCCAAATCTATTGGTAACTTGACTGGCGATGTTGTTGGCAAACGCTCTCAAACGCTGTTCATGATCGTTATCTTCCTTGTCTTACTAATGGTCAACGCGGTTTTCGCTACTGCTATTTCAGGTCTGTTGATTAAATTCTCCAGCTCAGTAGTGCCAGTTTGGGGTGCTATTTTTGTCGCACTTATTATCGGACAAATTATTTTCCGTAAATGGATGGGCTTAGGTGCAATATCCATTATCGGTGTACTGGCACTGTACGCACTTATCTGGGCAGGTCCCTCATTTCCAATAGAATTGCCAGAAACGGTAATGGGTATCAGTGACAACGCGCAATGGGTTCTTATCCTGTTTGGCTACGCCGCTATCGCTTCATTACTGCCTGTTTGGATGTTGCTTCAGCCACGTGACTACATCAACGGTCTGCAGCTCTTCATTGGTCTTATTTTGCTTTACGGTGCCACGTTATTACTGGCTCCGGAAATTTCAGCTCCGGCCTTCAATAGCAATACCCCGGAAGGCACCCCTTCAATGTTGCCGCTGTTATTCGTCACCATAGCCTGTGGCGCAATTTCGGGCTTCCACGGTCTGGTTGCATCGGGTACAACCTCGAAGCAACTTGATAAAGAAACCGACGCCCGTTTTGTCGGATACTTTGGTGCGGTTGGTGAAGGCTCATTGTCGCTGGCGACTATCATCGCTGCCACAGCCGGTTTTGCAACATTAGCCGACTGGGAAGCGGTCTACTCATCTTTCGGACAAGGCGGCGTATCAGCCTTTGTTGAAGGTGGCGCCAACATTATTAGTCAGGGGCTTGGCCTGGACATTGGCGTATCAGAAACCCTGCTGACGGTAATGGCTGTGCTTTTTGCCGGTACCACAATGGATACTGGATTACGTCTGCAACGCTATATTTTCCAGGAATGGGGAAACCTGTATAACATTAACTGGATGCAAAAAGCCTTTCCGGCAACGATGCTAGCTGTAGGAAGCTGCTTATTGTTAGCCTTCGGTGCTGGCGGCGCAGACGGTTCCGGCGGCTTAGTTATATGGCCTCTGTTCGGTACCACAAACCAGTTATTAGCAGGGTTGACCTTGTTGGTTATTACGGTCATGTTGGTGCGCTTAGGCCGACCAATGTATTACACCTTAATACCGTTAATTTTCCTGTTGATAATGACAGTCTTCGCTCTTATTGTTCAGCTTAAAGATTTCTATAACAGCGGTGACTGGTTCTTAATGGGTCTGGATTTAGTGGTTCTGGTTGCCGCTATCTGGATTGCTCTTGAAGCTAGCGCAGGCTTAACTAAAATCCGTAAGGAACAAAAAGCCCAGAAGCAGCAATAAAAGTAACTGGAGTAAGTAGCATGAATATACAGTCAGTGCGCCGTTGGTTCAGCCGGGCAAGTGATTTGGCCAATGAGTTTTATAATGCGCCCTATCGCTCTGCTATTGCCCGGGCAAAGCGCGACGAAGACGATTTATTCATGCTACTGGTTTTTTCTGAAATGATGGGCGTGCCGAACCCGGCCGCCTATTATACTTTAGAGTTACAGCCATTAATGCTGGAACGTTTCCACGAATGGCATCAACGCATGGGGATGGAACACTCACCTCTTGATCACTTCCGTTGTTGCTAATTTTATAACCCGACCAAAAGCAGGGTTCATTTCTCATGTTGTTAAGCGATAAAAAAGTTTTATTAATTGGTGGTAAAGGCGGAGTTGGTAAAACAACCGTTTCTTCGGCTCTGGCAGTTCTTGCTGCACGCCAAGGCAAAAAAGTGCTGCTGGTTTCAACCGATCCGGCACATAGTCTAGCCGATGTATTCGACAAGAAAATTGGCGATAAAAAAACTGTTATGCGCGAAAACTTAACCGCATTAGAAATTGATCCTGACCACGAAGTTAAGGCTCATATTGAACGCGTCAGTTCTCAAATGAAGCGCTTTACAAACCCCGATCTCTTTCCCGAAATTGAACGCCAGATGCGTTTAACCCAGCAGTCTCCGGGAGCCCAGGAGGCTGCTTTGCTAGAGCGCATTTGCAACGTCATTGATGAAGCAGAGAAAGACTACGATTTGTTAATTTTTGACACAGCCCCGACCGGTCATACTTTGCGTTTACTGACATTACCCGAGGCTATGGCAGCCTGGACGCAGGGAATGCTGCGCTCGCAAAAGCGCTCTGAAGACTTTGATTCAGTCCTTGAGCATTTATCACCCAAAGCTGGTAAAGATATTAATAACCCAATGGCTGACCCTCAAGACAATGCCAGCGACGGTATGTCCGACCGCACTAAAGCAATTACAGAACAACTATTAACACGACAGAGGCTTTTTCAACGAACCCGACGCTTACTGCAGGATAGCAGTTACACATCCATTCTATTTGTGCTAACACCAGAACGTCTCCCTATTCAGGAAACTGATCGGGCACTGCTGTCGTTAACCGCGGAGAAGTTACCCGTTGGTGGTGTTGTTATCAATAGAATATTGCCTGAACAGGCCGACGGCAGCTTTTTGGCCAAACGCAGGCTTCAGGAAAAAACTTACATAGAAGACATTCACAAACGTTTTAAAGCATGGCGAAATTACTCTCTTTATCTATTAGAAGAAGATGTCCAAGGTCTTGATGCATTAGAAGCCTTTGCAAATAATCTGGAGCAAGCAGGATTTTCTGCCTAACTGCCATTTTTTTGTCATCGCTTTCTCTAATAATACGTATACAGTGTGATTGTTGTTAATTAAGGAGAAGACTATGCGCGCTGTAGGATACAAAGAATCACTTCCGGCTGAAGATCCAAGTTCACTGCTGGATATTACTGTCGATGATCCGGTTCCCGGAGCCAACGATTTACTGGTTAAAGTTAAAGCCGTAGCCGTTAACCCGGTTGATACCAAAATCAGAATGCGCATGGCGCCTGAATCTGGCCACAAAATTATTGGCTGGGATGCAGTCGGGGAAGTTGTCTCTGCCGGAGATAAAGTAACAGGTTTTAAAACCGGAGACCGTGTTTGGTACGCGGGGGACTTGACCCGACCAGGTTGTAACGCGCAATTGCAAACCGTCGATTATCGCATTGTAGGCAAAGCACCGGAGAACCTCGATGACACTCAGGCAGCCGCCCTTCCACTGACCAGCATTACCGCCTGGGAAATTCTGTTTGATCGCTTACAGGTTGATAAACCCTCACCGCACAACAAAAGAACGTTATTAATCATTGGCGGAGCCGGTGGCGTTGGTTCGGTCTTAATTCAGCTTGCCGCGCAGCTAACCGATGTCACCGTTATCGCTACGGCCTCCCGCGCAGAGTCTCAACAATGGGTAAAAGCTCTGGGGGCTGACCACGTTATCAATCATTACGACGACTTAGCTGAGCAGATAGAGTCTGTTGGCGCCTCTCCGGTAACCGATGTGGCCTGTTTGACTCATAGCGAACAGTATTTCGCACAATGCATGAAATTAATGGCTCCTCAGGGTCGCTTTTGCCTTATAGATGATCCGTCAGAAAGTATCGACATTACCCTGATGAAACAAAAAAGTATCAGCTTGCACTGGGAGTTTATGTTTACCCGTTCTATGTTTACTACAGCAGACATGATAAAGCAGCAGGAATTACTGAACCATATTGCGAAAATGGTCGAAAAAGGCCAAATTCGTTCGACTCTGGGTAAAAGCTTTGGCGAAATGAATGCGAATAATCTTCGGAAGGCGCATCAGGCATTAGAAAGTCAGAAAACCATCGGAAAAATAGCGCTAACTGTCGCTGAATAGTTTTACAAACATACATGAATGTATGTATAATTCCGGATTGATATAAATTAATAGGTCAGAGGTAATTTAATGAACACGCGTTTTAGGTTTGCCCCCATTTTTGCCGCGAGTCTTCTGTTAACGGGAGCACTAACCGCATGCAGCGACCAACAACAGCAGCAACAAGGCCAGCAGCAAGCAGCTCAGGTTGATGTGATTACCGTAACGCCTGAGTCAATCAGCCTTAGTACCGATTTACCTGGACGTACAGCTGCCTACCGAGTTGCTCAGGTGCGTCCACAAGTTAGTGGTGTATTGCTGAAACGGACTTTTGAAGAAGGAACTTTTGTAGAGAAAGGACAACAACTCTATCAAATTGATCCTGCCGTTTACGAAGCAGAATTAGCCAGCGCCAAAGCTGAAGTTGAAAGCGCCAAAGCTGTGCTGCGCAGCTCGGAACTTCGTTATAAACGCTTTCAGGAATTACTTGAAGAGAACGCTGTCAGTCAAGACGAATTTGATAGTGCAGAAGCCACTTTTTATCAAAACAAAGCGGCTGTTTCAGTCGCTGAAGCCCAGTTAAAAAATGCCCGTATTAATCTTGAATATACAAAAGTCAACGCCCCTATTAACGGTGTCATTGGCCGCTCTAATTTCACTGAAGGTGCATTATTAACGGCGTCGCAGACTGAGCCTTTGGTTACGATTAATCAACTGGATCCAATTTATGTTGATATCAACCAGTCCAGTAAGCAATTTATGGAATTACAGGCTGATATAAAATCTGGCCGTATTCAGGCGAACGAGAAAGGTAACGCACCCGTTCGTCTAAAATTAAATGGTCTGGATTACGATCAAAAAGGTGAGCTGCTTTTTTCTGAAGTCAGTGTCGATGAGGATACAGGAGCAATTCTATTACGTGCTGAATTTCCTAACCCGGATAAAACGTTGTATCCCGGCATGTTTGTGCGTGCTGAAGTGAGTGAAGGCACTATTAACTCAGCCATTAAAGTACCACAAACAGCCGTAACTCGAGACCCCAGAGGACGACCTTATGTCATGCTGGTAAATGATGACAAAAAAGTTGAACAACGGATGATAACGACAGAACGCGCTGTAGGCAGCAGTTGGTTAGTATCTGAAGGCCTTAAAGAAGGCGATACCGTTATCACTTCAGGTCTGCAAAAAATTCGTCCGGGCGCATCGGTGACTATCGATTCATCTAACTCTGAACAGCAGCAGTAAGGGAAGTCAGTAATGGCCAAGTTTTTTATAAATCGCCCGATATTTGCCTGGGTTATCGCGCTACTGACCATGATGGCCGGTGCTATCGCGATGCTGCAGCTACCTATAGCTCAGTATCCGACTATCGCTCCGCCTGCAGTCGAAATTCAGGTGAGTTACCCTGGCGCTAACGCCGAAACCGTTTCAAATACCGTAACCAAAGTGATTGAGCAGAATATGACAGGTATAGATAACCTGCTCTACTTCTCTTCTCAGAGCAACTTTGGCAACGGTACCGTTAGTCTGACTTTTGCTTCAGGAACGGATCCTGATATTGCTCAGGTGCAAGTTCAGAATAAGCTTTCTCAGGCAACCCCCCAGTTGCCTCAGGCAGTTCAGGCTCAGGGCATTACCGTTAGTAAAGCAAGTAGCTCATTCTTAATGGTAGCCGCACTCGTGGCCTCAGACGACCGTTACTCTCAAACCGACTTAAGTGACTATATTGCGTCAAATATTCAGGATCCTATAGCCCGTACAACCGGCGTTGGTAACGTTCAGCTCTTTGGCTCGCCCTACTCAATGAGAATTTGGGTAGACCCGTCAGCGCTGGTTAACTACGGCATGACAATGGCTGACCTTAAAAGTGCTATTCAGGCACAAAATGCTCAGGTTGCTGCCGGTGAACTCGGTGGTACCCCAGCCGTAGAGGGACAACGTCTAAACGCAACCATTATTGCGCAAACTCGTATGTCTGATGTCTCTGAGTTTGAAAACATCACCTTAAAAGTGTTGTCCGATGGTTCGCAAGTCCTTCTTAAAGACGTTGCTGAGGTCGAAAAAGGCGCAGAAAACTATTCCATTCAGGCCAATTATAACGGTAAGCCGGCAACAGGTCTGGCAATTAACCTACAGACCGGCGCTAACGCTCTGGAAACAGCCGATGCGGTAAAAGCGCGAATGGCTGAACTGGAAGAGTTTTTCCCTGATGGAATGGAGTTGGTTACAGCGTACGATACGACTCCCTTTATCAAAATCTCAATTTCAGAAGTTGCGCAGGTTTTAATAGAAGCCATTATTCTGGTTTTCCTGCTGATGTTCGTTTTCCTGCAGAACCTACGCGCTACCTTAATACCCACCTTAGCAATACCGGTGGTTATTCTGGGAACCATGGGGGTCATGGCATTAGCTGGTTTCTCAATTAACACCCTGACCATGTTCGGTATGGTGTTGTCCATCGGCCTGTTGGTTGATGATGCCATCGTGGTTGTAGAGAACGTTGAGCGCTTAATGTCTGAAGAGGGCTTGTCACCCAAGCAGGCAACGATTAAGTCGATGGGACAAATTACCGGTGCACTTGTTGCTATCGGTGTTGTTATGGCCGCGGTATTCGCACCTATGGCCTTTTTCCCTGGCTCGACTGGTGCCGTTTACCGACAGTTCTCACTGACCATCATTACCTCGATGGGTCTGTCTGTTCTGGTCGCTATCGTGTTCTCACCAGCATTGTGTGCCACCCTGCTGAAACCGGTTAAGCACGACAAAAGCAGTGGCTGGGGCCCGCTTGGTTGGTTCAACCGTACCTTAGAGAAATGGACCGATAAGTACACCAATACCATTCACTCAATTTTACGTCGTACCGTACGGTTTGGCGTACTTTACCTGGGTATTATTGGCATTCTGGTGTTCTTATTCATGAAATTGCCAGCGGCCTTCTTGCCCGACGAAGATCGCGGCGTATTCTTGACTCAGATGCAGTTACCGGTCGGTTCGACTATTGAGCAGTCGGTTAATACCATGGACAAAATAGAAAACTATTACCTTAACCAGGAAGATGCGGTTCAGTCAGTATTTTCTGTTGTTGGTTTCAGTTTCTCAGGACGAAGTCAGGCTAATGGTATCGCCTTCGTGCGTTTGAAAGACTGGAGCGAACGTGACGAAAGCCAGAGTGTTAATGCCGTTATAGGCAGAGCTTTTGGGTTCTTCGCTGGTATTAAAGAGGCGATGATATTTGCCTTTAACCTGCCACCTATTCCAGAACTTGGTGTTTCCAGTGGTTTCAACCTGTTCCTGCAGGATCGCGGTAACCTGGGTCATGCAGGTTTACTCGAAGCCCGTAACCAATTGCTGGGTATGGCAGGACAGAACGACAAGCTGGTACAGGTACGTCCAAATGGTCTTGAAGATGCGCCACAGTTGCGTATTGATATCGACTTTGAAAAAGCTCAGGCGCTGGGACTGACTATTACCAATATCAATGAAACCTTAAGCACAGCCTGGGGTTCATCCTACGTTAACGACTTTATCGATCGGGGCCGGGTTAAAAAGGTCTATCTGCAGGGCGAGACGGAATCGCGCATGTTGCCTGAAGATATCAACGAATGGTATGTCAAAAATAACCAGGGTGATATGGTGCCATTTAGCTCATTCTCGAGCTGGGAATGGACTTATGGTGCCCAGCGAGTTGAAAGCTACAACGGTGTTGCTGCAATGGAAATCCAGGGGCAGGCAGCTCCGGGAGTCAGTACCGGCGAAGCCATGATTGAAATGGAAAAGATGATTGCTAAGCTTCCTCCGGGTATTGGTTTCGAATGGACAGGTATTTCTTTACAAGAGCGTCAATCTGGTGATTTTGCGCCGATCCTTTATAGCGTATCGCTGATTGTCGTATTCCTGTTCCTGGCAGCCCTGTACGAAAGCTGGTCAATACCTTTCTCAGTCATGCTGGTTGTCCCTCTGGGTATTCTGGGTGCTGTCGTTGCTGTCATGCTTCGCGGTATCTCTAACGATGTTTACTTCCAGGTAGGTCTGCTGACAACCGTAGGGGTATCAGCAAGGAACGCCATACTGATTGTTGAGTTTGCGAAAGACTTACAGGCTCAGGGTAAAGAGCTACTGGATGCCACGCTGGAAGCCGTGCGCTTACGTCTGCGCCCTATCCTTATGACGTCCTTAGCCTTTATCTTTGGTGTTATGCCTCTGGCACTAAGCGATGGTGCAGGTGCTGCAAGCCGTAATGCCATCGGTACCAGTGTTATAGGCGGAATGATTGGCGGTACTGTACTGGCAATCTTCTTCGTACCATTATTCTTCTATGTTGTGCGGCGAATATTCCCGCCTAAACAATCGGAAGAATAACGAATAGCAGATACAAAAAACCCGGAGCTTAAACTCCGGGTTTTCTTTTTAAAACGGCAGCTTATCAAGTCGCTTTTTTAAAAACTAAGCGTTTTTGCCCACCGTAACTCAATAAAAATACTAGACCTTCAGCTAAAGGCTTACCAATAAAAGGTGTGACACCAAGATACCGGAAAGCCTCCGTAAGGCCGTAATTAGCAGCCACTAAAACAATCGCCAAACAACTGTACTTAGTTGCGTCCCAGGCGACATGAGCCCCCTGTTTGAATACCCATTGGCGATTCAAAGAAAAGTTGAACACCCCGGATATAATTCGCGCCAGAACAATAGACTCCAACACCTGGCCGGAGAAAAAGTAAGCTGTCGCAAAAATAGAGTAATCAAGGCCGGCAGACAGAATGCCAATACTCGCAAACTTTAAAAACTTTTGGTAAATTTTTATCGAGTCGATTACTGGTCGGTAATGACTTGTTTCATTACCCTCTTCATAAACCGTGGTTATTTCCTGAGAGTTTATGCGATAGCCGCAGCGCTTAGCCGAAAGCAGCATTTCCAACTCAAACTCATAACCTGAACTGTTAAAGTGAACTAACTGTTTAAGGAAACCTAACGGAATTCCACGTAGTCCGGTTTGGGTATCTTTAATATCCTGACCCGTTACCAGCCGAAAAATAACCCGGGTAAATTTATTACCGAGTCTGGAGCGGAAAGGAATGTCTTTTTCATCGAAAGTGCGGCTACCCAGCCATAGTTTATCCGGGTATCCTTTTAGGCAGGTGCAAATAGCGAGAATGTCTTTCGCCAAATGCTGACCGTCTGCGTCAGCAGTTACGGCACCGGAACAGCGTTCATCACTTTGCTTGATGATCCAGTTAAATGCCGTGCGCAACGCCGCGCCTTTTCCCTTATTTTGCTCATGCCTTAGAACATGAACACGATGACGATCAGCCAGTTGCTGAAAAACATCGGAGAGGCGACTACCGTCATCAACAACAATAATACCCAGATAGTGATTCCATTCTGGATCTCCAGTGGTAATACTATCAATAAGCTCCAGCAAGTGCTGGTCGGGATCCAGCGCCGGAATAACAATATAAGGTTTCTTCATTCCAGCACTGGGCCTTTGTTTCTATGTTTTTTTGTCCTGATCGTCTTTGACTTCGTACTCTCCATCAATAACCGAGCCACGGTCTTCCTTATTATTTTCATAATGTTCTTGTTGTTTTTGATACTGCCGTTGTTGCTCCTGATAATGCTGTTTCGCCTGCTTACGCATACGCCAAACCTGTTTAATAGCATGACGTTGACGCCACATAACCGGAATCATCAGCACAAATAAAACGGCGGCGATGACCATGCCAAAAGCCAATCCAAGGCCTATCAGAACCAATAACAAAAAAAGGCCCAGCAAACGGCTGAGCCAGTTACCGGAGGATGAACCTCCGGTACGCGAACCCTGGTTGAAACGGACATAAACTTTATCTCGTTTATGAGTCATAACTGCTCCTAAAAAATGACTACAAAGCTAAGACAACATAAGGCACAGACCGTTCCTACAAGGTTATCTTAACGTCTATTTACGCATATCTTCTGTTGCTTTACGTACCGCTTCAAATTCATTGCCCGGTGCCCATTGCGGCCAATCCCGTGAGTTTGCTAACTCATTGCCAATTGAATAAAAAACGGACATGTCCTGCTGTACACCACGTAAATCCCAGTTTTCATCAAATTCATCAGCCGGTTTATGATAAGCGTCGCGATTAAATATAGCACGCTGCTCTTCAGTCCACTCGCGGCCCTTTTCAAAGTGATCATTGCCACCTTCAGCGTAAAGCATCGGCACGCCTTTCTTCGCCAGGCTAAAATGATCCGAGCGGTAGAATGAACCCACTTCAGGAGTTGGCTCAGGTGCTACATAACGATCTTGGGCCTTTACGTAGCGTTTCAAGTAGTCTTCCATAGAAGAATTGCCATAACCAACGACAACCATGTCTTTCATCGGACCATAAACGTTCATAACGTCCATATTGATACCGCCAACAGCTTTGCCCAGCGGCAGCATTGGATGTGACGCGTACCAGCCAGAACCGAGCAGGCCACTCTCCTCTGCACCTACCGCAGCAAACACAATAGAGCGCTCTGGTTGTGGCCCTTTAGCAAACTGCTCAGCCATAGCCATTAATGCGGCCGTGCCGGAGGCATTATCCTGCGCACCATTATAGATAGGATCATCTTCACGCACCGGATCGGTTCCCAGATGGTCGTGGTGAGCCATATAAATAACGTGTTCTTCTGGATATTTAGAGCCCTCAATGTAACCAATCACGTTATTGGTATCTAAATATTCAAATTTGTTTTGCACCGTCAGTGAAGCTTCAATATTCAGCGGCTGAGGCTTAAACTCACCACTTAACGCCAGCTCCCGCATTTGTTCTAAATTCTTGCCTACAGTAGCAAAAAGCGCATTTGCACTCTCTTCGGTTATCCAACCTTCAATGGCTGAGCGATCCATATTCTTGTTTTCACGCTTTAAGTCAAAACGCACTGGAGAACCGCCAGCAACAACCCCCCAGCCATATCCGGCAGGTCCAGTCTCGTGTATCACAAAAGCGGCTTCAGCGCCCTGTCTGGCGGCTTCCTCAAATTTATAAGTCCAACGACCATAGTAAGTCATTGCATTGCCATTAAATAGCTCAGGATCACCTGTTGCGTAGCCCGGGTCATTTACTAGCATAACAACGGTTTTACCTTCAACATCCAGTCCTTCGTAGTCGTTCCAGTCGTATTCAGGAGCAACAATACCGTATCCGACAAAAACAACGTCGCTGTTCTCGACTTTAACTTCGTCAACCACTCGCGGTGTCCACGCCATCATTTCCGTACGGTACTTCATTGACTCTGGTGCTGACTCACCATCAAAGTTTAGAGAACTCACTTTATACGGCATCAATTTGACTAAGGGGACAGGTTGACGATAACTGTCATTTTCCTGGTCATACGGCTTTAAGCCCCACTCGCGGAAATTATTTTCAATAAAGCTAACCGTTTTTTCACCACCAGCTGATGCAGGTGCGCGCCCTTCAAACTCGTCAGAAGATAACGTTTTAAGATAATCCCGGTAATTGGGGTTAAAAGCTGAATCCTTTATATCGGCAACGGCTTTATCTGTTTCTTTGTTTGATTCGTTTGCCGGCCCGCAAGCAGCTAAGACACTTAAGCTCAGTGCTCCCAATATGACGTACTTCATGGTTTCTCCTTTTATATTACTTTTCATTATTACTCTTTACCGTATTTTTGCTCACAGCTCTCGCCCTCAGCTTTTCTTAATTGATCGCCCATGCGAATATCGTGCTCCGCAAAAAATCCGCCATTGACCTCAAGTACGCTCCAGTAATTTTTCCCCGGAGAATAGCTTCTGCATTGCGTTGGATCATCGCTGCCGCAAGGTCGCATCGTGAACGTTTTCACAATACGGCCTTGTCGATCAAGGTAAGCAATATCTAATGGAATTAATGTCTGGTACATCCAGAAACCACTGTAGCCGGGCCGCTCATTTCCATAACGGAACCACATTCCATTGTACTCACCCAGTGACTCACGCTGCATTAAACCCCGCGCTTGTTGCTGCTGATTATCCGCTAGCTCGACTGTCAAAGGTTGTTCAAGTTCGCCCAGACAGACTTCGGTTTTATCAAATTCTTGTGGTTCAGGAACATTCCATTGCTGCGCCAGACTGCAAAAAGGTAAGGCGCTGATTAATATAAAAAGCACTCGATAGTTCATTTGCTTGACCCTGTCATAATCAGTAACTCTGATTTTGTCCTATCCAGTGGGAGATCGCAATTCAAACCTCAACTTGAGCAGGACAGTTCAGAGACCTGCTCCTCAGCCGTTGGCGGCTTCGCCCAGGGGCTTTCGCGTAAACGTTCAGAAAAGGGGGTCATTAAAGCCTGCACATAGTCATGTAATAACGAGTCGTCACCGGTTTCTGCAGCCTCGATAACCCGCTGCGCATGGTGTGTCCTGACAATAACCCAGGGGTTAACTTGCTTCATCACGTCAATATCGCTCTCTCCGTTTACCACGTTATTGTATTCCTGCCACCAGCTGTCACCGCTTTGTGCCAGTAACCCTTTCGGCTCTTTCGCTTCAAGCGAGTCAATTAAGTCACGGAACGCCAATTGATAATCGGCCTGGTTCACTTCCAGCAGACTTAACCAGCCGCCAACTAACTGCATTCTCTCTTTGGCCGGCACTGACGACATCCCCAGACGCTTTGTCATTCGGTTTAAGTAAGCTTTTCGAAGTTCAGGTTCGTAGGTGTCCAGCGCCGCCCTTAGTTTATCTGCCTCAATTAAAGGACTAATTGCCTGAGCCAGTCGCTGTAAATTCCAGAGTCCAACTCCCGGTTGTTGCAAAAGCCCGTAACGCCCGCCCGCATCGGTATGATTAAAAATCTTTTCGGGCTGGTAATCATCCAGAAAGGCGTAGGGGCCAAAGTCGAACGTTTCACCCGCTAAACTCATATTGTCAGTATTCATTACACCATGAATAAAACCATAAGCCTGCCACGCAGCAATCATCTCAGCGGTACTTTTAACCACCTGCGAAAATTGTTCCTCGATATCCGCATCCGCTAAGTGTGGCCAGGTCACTTCTATGGTGTCCTGCCAGAGGTTGTGCATGGTATCTTCCAGTCCGCGGTGAAAACAGTGTTCAAAATGACCAAAACGGACATGCGTCGTCGCTGTGCGGGCCAGCATCGCGCCGGGTTCAACCCGCTCCCGTTGTATCTTCCCTTGTGTCGAGATTAAGGCCAAAGCACGCGTTGTCGGAATAGTTAGCGCGTGCAGCGCTTCGCTTGCCAGCAATTCCCGTATAGAAGAGCGCAACACCGCCCTGCCATCTGCGCCCCGGCTGTATGGAGTCGGTCCGGCGCCTTTTATATGGATATCCGTTATTTTATCTCCCACTACGGCCTGACCCAGCAGCAGGCCGCGACCATCGCCTAAATAAGGGTTAAAATGTCCGAACTGATGCCCTGCGTACTTTTGCGCAACCGGGTCACTTCCCGGGCAGTGCTCGAGCCCTCCCAGCCACTGAGACAATTCAGCCGGCGGCGTTTCTCCATTGGTTAATTCAGCCCATAAAGGGCTATTTAACCAACGTAAATTGACCTCGCCATCGGGCTTTATTGGCTGGCGAGTTGTAATTTCCGGGAACTTACGGGCAAAGCGGTTATCAAAAACTATTGGCATACATCCTCCTGCTAAATAGATTGTTACACAGTCAGCGAGGCTTGCATAACTCATAATAAATCAGCTAAGGTCGCAACGTTTGGCCATTGGCAGCAAAGGAAGCCACATGCAACTTCATTCTTTACGACGTATCACCGCAATAGGCGGTGGCCACGGTCTCGGTCGGGTACTGTCGACTCTGTCGTTTATGAAACATAAGTTAGTCGGTATTGTAGCAACCACAGATAACGGCGGCGCAACCGGTTTGTTACGTGAGTCACAACACTGCATTGCCTGGGGGGATATCCGCAACTGCCTGTCACAACTTGTTGAACAACCGCTAGCGGCCGAAGTACTGA
The DNA here is from genome assembly GCF_002364295.1 of Idiomarina sp. UBA3176. Classification (NCBI taxonomy): domain Bacteria; kingdom Pseudomonadati; phylum Pseudomonadota; class Gammaproteobacteria; order Alteromonadales; family Idiomarinaceae; genus Idiomarina; species Idiomarina sp. UBA3176. The sequence goes on along the minus strand of NZ_DEXU01000023.1, from coordinate 194,735 downwards.
ATTATCGTTTTGATTGCACATCGTCACTGCATGGTCATAACTTCGGTAACCTGCTGCTTTATACACTGGACCAGCTCAGTGCCCGCCCGTTAGATGGTATACAGCTATTAAGTCGTTTGCTGAACGTCGATAATCGCATACTTCCTATGTCGGAATGCCCGACCGATCTCATTGCGACAACCAACGATGGCATTCAGTGTCATGGTGAAATACGCATTGATAAACTGCCGGTTATGCCACGCAAGCTCTCCTTATCCGGCAGCGTTACTGCAACCCCCGAAGCGATACGCCATATTCGAAGCAGTCAGTTAATCTTGCTGGGACCGGGAAGTTTCATGACCTCGGTTATGCCACCGTTACTCATTAATGGTGTCCGCGATGCCTTACGGACAACTCAGGCCAAAGTGGTGTTTATTGATAATCTGGTGGATGAAAACGGCCCTGCCGGGAAACTCAGCCTGGCTGAAAAAGTCGGCTTTATCGAGAAGCAATTGGGTAAGCAGGTTATCGACTTAGTTTTAAGCAACAAGCAAGAAAAAGACCTAAAATTACCGGTTATTGGCGGTTTGCAGAGTGATGAAGATGTCTACTACCGCCATAATACAAGCAATTTACTGGCTAAATTAGAAGAAGCCGCGAAACAACTCCTGGTGGAGAGTGCTTAGCCGCCGTCAGCTGAAATACGCGAAGCCACGGCGCTGTGCTGATCCCGATATTTAGCATCTTCACGCTTGTTGTAGGGCCTTGCACAAGGGCCACTGAGCTTCTCAAAACTAATAGCACCTATCTTCATACCCGCTCGTAATGCCAAAGGTAACTTACCGCTATTAAAGAACTCCAGAACAATTTGTCCTGACCAACCCGGGTCAATGCGGTGAGCCGTTACATGTACCATCAATCCTAAACGCGCTAATGACGAGCGACCGTCTAACCAACCCACCATATCGGCCGGCAAGGTAATAGACTCATGTGTTACCGCTAAAGCAAATTCGCCAGGGTGAATAAAAAAGGCCTGGTCATCTTTAAGCACAATTTCATCACTCATGACTTCCTGAATTGCCGCTTCAATAGCTTCGCGCGAGCCGCTAATATCTATAAAAGGTGCCGCATGATCCTGCAGCACACGAAAATCGTTGCCTAAATGAATATCTAGTGTAACGCCTGAGATATTATTGGCTTGGGGTGCAGGTTCGACACCTATAATTCCATCTTTCAAATGCTGTTCTATTTCAGTGTCGTTTAGGCGCATGGTTCATCGTTCTCCGTGTTGTCATTTAAGACCTTAAGGCCAGTACTATAACGAATTTTCTTGCTGATAATAGAGTTTTGCTGCAACTTGTTGCGCTGAATTTAAAATTAGCTGACTTAACGGGTGTTCCGGCTGTGCTAACAATAGTGGTGTATCGCCATCCAGACTCTCGCGCAGCTCACTGTTCAAAGGCCACTGTCCCAATAACGGTAAGTTGTGCTCAGTTGCCATAACCGCCCCCCCGTTTTTGCCAAAAACCGCATCTTCATGCCCACACGACGGACATTGGTAAAAACTCATGTTTTCCAATATGCCTATAAGCGGAATATTCAGCTTTTCAAACATAGCCACGCCTTTCTCCGCGTCTTTAAGTGCAACGGTTTGAGGTGTGGTTACTACCACCGCGCCAGTTACCGGTAATTTTTGTGCCATGGTCAACTGAATATCGCCAGTACCCGGCGGCATATCCACAATAAGATAATCAAGCGCTGGCCAGGCCGTGTCTTTGTAAAGCTGCTGCAGAGCGCCACTTGCCATAGGACCGCGCCAAATAGTCGCATCGTTGTCCTCAACCAGGTATCCCAGCGAATGTACATGCAATCCGTGGCGCTCTAAAGGCATCATTTTATTGTTCTTGGTCAGCTCCATCTCTGAGCCGCCACCGCCAAGCATGGTCGGAATTGATGGCCCGTAAATATCGGCATCCAGCAAGCCAACCTTGGCGCCTAGCTGTGATAAAGCTAGTGCCAGATTCACACTGACAGAGGATTTCCCCACTCCGCCTTTGCCTGAGGAGACAACAATGACATTACCCGTGGTAAGCGGTAATTCCGGCTGTGAGTTCTTCAATTTTTTGATCTGACAATTAAGCTGCCAGTCAAACTCGCCCAGTTCAGAATCCTCTTGTATGGCTTTCAGCAAGGACTCGCCAGCAACAAAAGGCAAATTCAATACCCGTTGCTTACCGGAGCCAGTTACCCAGTTATCGGGTATGCCATTAGGCAATAAGGGGTGAGTAAAATCTTTCATCATCAACCTCGGGGATCTGTGTATCAGCCAAGAGCTATGCTAACATGAGCGGCATAAAACTTTAGGGTTTACATTCGATTAATCAACAAAACGGAAGCAGATTTTCGCATGAGCCAATCCGCACGTAAAATACTGGTTACTAACGCACTGCCTTACGCAAACGGCCCTATCCATATCGGTCACATGTTGGGCTATATTCAGGCCGATATCTGGGTACGCTTTCAGAAGCTGCGCGGTAACGAATGCCACTTCGTCTGTGCTGACGATGCGCATGGCACACCGATTATGCTGAAAGCCCAGCAGCTTGGTATAACGCCTGAACAGATGATTGGCGACATGCAACGCTCGCATGAATCCGATTTTAGTGATTTTTTAGTCGGTTTTGACCACTACTACAGCACGCACAGTGACGAAAACCGTGAGTTGGCTGAGACTATCTACACGCGTCTTGATAAAGCCGGACATATTAAAACCAAAGTCATTGAACAGCTGTATGACCCGCAAAAAGAGATGTTCCTGCCCGATCGCTTCGTTAAAGGCGAGTGTCCGGATTGCGGCGCAGAAGACCAGTACGGCGACAACTGCGATGTTTGTGGTGCAACATACGCACCAACCGACCTGAAAAACCCCAAGTCGGTGGTTTCTGGCGCAGAACCCGAACTGCGTGAGTCTGAACATTACTTTTTCGACCTGCCGGCATTTGGTGACATGCTAAAAAGCTGGACGCGCTCTGGCTCATTGCAAAATGAAATGGCGAACAAGCTCAACGAATGGTTTGAACAAGGCTTGCAACGGTGGGACATTTCCCGCGACGCGCCCTACTTTGGCTTTAAAATTCCCGGCACCGAAAATAAATACTTCTACGTATGGCTGGATGCGCCTATAGGCTACATGAGCAGTTTTAAAAACTATTGCTCAACCACAGGCAAAGCAGACTGGGACACTTATTGGCAAGCTGACAGCGAAGCCGAGCTTTATCACTTTATTGGCAAGGACATTATCTACTTCCACAGCTTATTCTGGCCTGCCATGTTAAAAGGTGCCGATTTCCGTCAACCAACCAATGTCTGGGCACATGGTTTTATTACGGTTAACGGGACTAAAATGTCCAAATCGAAAGGGACATTCATTAAGGCTCGTACCTACCTTGAGCATCTTGACCCGGAATATCTGCGTTATTACTTTGCAGCCAAACTGACAAGCCGTATTGACGATTTAGACCTGAATCTGACCGACTTCGCACAACGGGTCAATTCAGACCTTGTTGGTAAGGTGATTAATATTGCCAGCCGCTGCGCCGGTTTTATTCAGAAAAAGTTCGATGGAAGACTTTCATCTAACGTAGCTGACTCAGCACTGTTAGAAGACTTTCAGCTGGCCGGTGACAACATCGCTGAGCTTTATGAAAAACGAGAGTTCTCACGTGCCATGCGCGACATTATGGCGTTGGCTGATCGTGCCAACCAGTACATTGCTGATAAAGAACCCTGGCAGTTAATTAAGCAGGAAGGCAGCGAGCAGGAAGTTCATGAAATTTGCTCGTTGGGTATCAATCTATTCCGAGTGTTAATGGTGTATTTAGCGCCAGTTGTACCAAAACTGACCGAAGAAGTGCAGAGCTTCTTAAACGACAACTTCACCTGGGACAGCCACAAAACGGCTTTAACAGACCACCCGATAGATAAATTCAAAGCGCTCATGCAGCGCGTTGAAATGGATGACGTAAACGCCATGATTGACGCATCAAAAGAAGAGCAAGCTTCACAAGCTCCGGCTTTGGAAACCAATGACGAATTGAAGAAAGAACCCATTGCCGATGAAATCAGTTTTGACGATTTTGCTAAAGTTGATTTACGCGTTGCCCGCATTGCAAATGCCGAGCACGTTGAAGGTGCAGATAAGTTATTGAAACTGACATTGGATCTTGGCGGTGAAACTCGTCAGGTATTTGCCGGCATTAAATCAGCTTATGATCCGGAAGCATTGAAAGGTCAATTAACCGTTATGGTTGCGAACTTGGCACCTCGAAAAATGCGCTTTGGTTTATCTGAAGGCATGGTGCTTGCAGCAGGCCCGGGTAAAGATGAAATCTACATTCTGAACCCGCACGATGGCGCCAAACCCGGTATGAGAATAATGTAATCAATCGGGCAACTAGTCCATTGATATAATACGACACCCCAGAATAAAGTCGCCGCTGTTGTCTTCCAGTCTCTGACTGCGAACAACTTCAGCGGTAACTTTCAACGGGGCTATGGAACCAGACGAGCCAATTTCCGCAAATAAGCTATCGCCAATTTCTGCGTTTTCAGGTAATTGCAAAGATAAACCAACCGCACTTAAATCAAGACAAATCCCCTGTAACTGCTGCTCTCCCTTTTCATTTTTAAGAGTAACCTTTACATCTGCATTGACTGCCATTCGCATGAAATTTCGATTTTCCGGGGATTCCAGCATGTTGTCCTCTTATTTGTATATTAAGTGTAAATCTTACTTAAGTTTTAGCACGCCTTAGCCGATAAAAAAACATTATCGGATAACATGGAACCGTCATCATGGTAGAAGCGAAGTTTTCAATTGGTCAACTTATCACACACAGCCTTTACGGTTACCGTGGCGTGATTATTGATGCTGACCCGTGCTTCACGCTATCTGACAGCTGGTACAATAAAATGGCAACCTCTAAACCGGCCAAAGATCAGCCGTGGTACCATATTTTAGTTAACAACTCGTCAATTCAGACTTATGTCAGTGAAAGCAGCTTAGAAGCCGACTTTTCAGAGCAGGCAATTCAACACCCAATGGTTGACCTTTTGTTTTCGGGAAAATCCGCCAGCCAATATAAGCTGTCCGAAAACCTCAACTGAATTTGCCGATGCCCAATGCTATAGTTACCATAGACTAAAATAGCGTAATAAGGGTAAGACAATGGCAGAAGAAACAATTTTCACAAAAATTATTAACCGTGATATCCCTGCGGACATTATCTACGAAGATGACAAAGCGCTTGCGTTTAAAGATATAAATCCACAAGCCCCGTTCCACTGTTTGATCATTCCCAAACAACCTATTGCGACAGCAAACGACATTAATGAAGACAACGCCGGTTTGGTTGGCCACTTGTATGTGGTTGCAGCTAAATTAGCAGCGGAACATAATTTTTCACAAGACGGTTACCGGTTAGTCATGAACTGTAATGAGTATGGTGGCCAGACGGTGTATCACATTCATCTACACATGCTGGCTGGAAAAAAAATGGGCTGGCCACCTTATACTGATAAGAAAAAAGAAGCGTAAAGCAATTAAGGGCGATACCGAGTATCAAGAATTTTATCAACGACCCAGGCATCGTCCCTTTTAATCAGTACCACATCACGGCTGTCCTTCGCTCTCTCACCGTTGTGATAGCCGTCAAAAATGACCGTTACTCGTAAATCTTCCGAATTATTTAAGTAATCGGTAAAAGAGTTGGTTTCCACTTCAATTTCAACGGTTTCAAAATAGCGGCCAAGAACGTACCTCTGAACCGCACTAACCGCACCATAATGATCAATTAAGTCAGCCATACGCTCTGAAGACAGCTGTTTCGCCTGCTCTAAGTCTCCGTCTTTATAAATTGAGTCATAAAAACCCTGGATAACTTCTTCCGGCTGGGCTTGTGCATAATTTATCGGTTCGTCGTCTCCACACGCAGATAACGTCACTATAGTGAAAGCCACTACCAATAAGTTTATAATTTTCATCACCTGCTATTCTCCTTTTGCCACACCTTCGCGACGTGGGTCAGCACCGCCAATAAGAGTGCCGTCTGAATCAATGCTAACTCCGTGTAAGCCACTGTTTAAATCAATAACTTTAACGTCATGTCCGCGCTTCTCTAAATCTGCTTTGAGTTCACTTATGTCCCGACCTTTTTCCAGCGAGGTATAATCATTACGGTTAGTTACGTGACCAAGATTGATAGCTTGCTGGACGTTTAGGTTCCAGTCCAGCATGCCAACTAATGTCTGGCTGACATAATTAATAATTCGGCTGCCGCCGGGGGAACCTAACGCGTGTAAAACCTGTTCACCCTTCTCGTCCAGTACAATAATGGGATCCATTGAACTACGGGGGCGTTTCCCCGCCTCAACTCTGTTCGCATACTTTTCTTTGCCATCGCCCGGCGCCAGAGAAAAGTCCGTTAATTGGTTGTTTAACAAGAAACCGCCGGCCATGACTGTTGAGCCGAAACCCATTTCAATACTGGTGGTCATAGACAATACATTACCTTCGGCGTCGACTATTGAAACATGGCTGGTATTTGGCAGTTCATAAGCAATATCCTGCTCATACTCGGGCTGTAACTGAACTCCCGGTTTTGCCTTGCCCATGTCATTTTCGGTAATTTTATCTGCCCGGCTCGACAAGTAAGTTTTGTCCAGCATGGCTTCAACTGGCATCTCTACAAAGTCAGGATCCGCAATCCATTGGTTCCTGTCGGCATAAGCCATGCGTGACGCCTGAGTAAACAAATGAACGAATTGTTCTGAATTAGGTTCAAGCTCACCTAACTCAAAGTTTTCCAGCACGCCTAGTGTTTGCAGTGTTGTAATCCCCCCAGAACTTGGAGGTCCCATGCCACAGACCTGATATTGTCTATATGCGCTGCATACTGGTTCGCGCAGTTTGGCTTTGTATTGGCTTAAATCTTTAAGACTTAATGCGCCTGGCTCGATAGGGCTGTTTTGTACCGCATCCACAATCTTTGCTGCCAGCTCCCCCTGATAAAATGCATCAGCCCCCTGCTCAGCAATAAGACTTAAGCTCTTTGCATAGTCAGGGTTCTTGAGAATGGACTCCGCTTTCAATGGCTCTCCGTTAGGGAAAAAGTAGTCGCTGGCTTCAGGCATTTTTTTCACACCAGGGTTAATCTCCATCTCAACCAGCTTGGCCAGTCGCGGAGATACTTCAAAACCCTCTTTTGAAAGCTCAATAGTTTGACTAAAAAGTGACGACCAATCCGCTTTGCCCCAACGTTTATGAGCTAATTCCAGGCCGCGAATGACTCCCGGTGTCCCGACTGAACGGCCACCGACGACGGCGTCAATCCACTTAGGCGCATTACCTTCTTCATCCAGAAACAAAGACTCAGTAGCGTCCATAGGAGCAGTCTCACGCGCATCTATGCTGTACAGCTTGTTCTCTTCGTTATCCCAATACAGAATAAACGCACCGCCCCCCGGCCCCGATGACTGAGGTTCAACCAGCCCGAGCATAGCCTGTACAGCAATAGCGGCATCAACTGCAGAACCACCACGCTTTAAAACCTGATAGCCAGCGTCAACCGCGTGCGGGTTCGCTGCAGCCACCATAAAGTTATCGGCAGTTACCGCACTCTTCTCAACAAAGCCAGTTGCGGCTTCCGGTTCACGGGTTTCTTGTTCGGATGCAGGCGTACAGGCAGTTAATACGCTTGCAGCAATTATTGTCGGTAGCCAGAACTTCATAAGGCCTCATTCATATTGGGAGGAATTTCCCCTATCATACGAATCAGAAACCAATGACGCAACGAAAAGGAAAACGAATGGAGAGGTTTAATCAATACTGGGCAGGGCTTGCCCTTGTTCTGATTTTATCCATTTTTTTACAACTGATGCCCCAGTGGCACTCGTTACTGACTTTTAACTCAGAAACAGTTATGGCTGAAGGCTGGCCATTGATTAGCGCCCACTTTATTCATTTAGACTGGTGGCATGCGTTGTTTAACTTCATTGGGCTGGCGCTCATTGTTCTCATTTGGCGTGAATACTGGAGCACTCGGTGGCTAATAAACGCTCTGCTGATAAGCGGTGTTGCAACCTCTCTAATGCTCTGGATTATGCCGGTTAATTTAAGCTTTGTCGGTTTATCTGGTGTGTTACACGGACTGCTTGCTTATTGCTTAATTAAGGACATTCGTGCGGGTAAAAAATGGATGTGGCTTATTCTAATTGCACTTGTGGCAAAGGTCGTTGCCGAGTTACTTGGCTGGCAGCCGGATCACTTTGTTGGCGAGCATGTCAGCTACATTCACGCGGCAGGTTTAGTGAGCTCATTATTGCTTTATAAATTAGAACGGCGCCGCATTAGTGACGCCGTTCCCTTCGATAAGTAAAGTTCGCTTTACTTCAGGTTTTCTTCAAACAACTTAAAAATCCGACGGTATTCGTTCAGCCAACTTTCAGGCTGACGGAAACCGTGCGGTTCCACCGGATAAATTGCCGTTTCCCAGTCTTCTTTCTTCAGCTCAATTAAACGCTGCACAAGGCGAACACTGTCCTGAAAGAACACATTGTCATCAACCATCGGAGAGTTGATAAGCAGCGCATCTTCTAACCCCTCAGCAAAGTAGATAGGGGAACTGCGACGATACGCAATAGCATCGTCCTGCGGCAAATTCAGAATGTTTGAGGTATAACTGGTGTTATAATGTGCCCAGTCAGTCACCGGACGCAAAGCAGAACCAGCCTCAAATAAACCTGGCTCTTTAAACAAGGCCATAAAAGTCAAAAAGCCACCATAAGAACCGCCATAGGTTCCTAACTTGTCGCCATCAACGTTCAAGTCACTTTCTAAGTAAGTAGCAACGTCGACCAGGTCTTCAACTTCCGGCGTTCCCATTTGACGATAAATAGCGGTACGCCAGTCGCGTCCGTAACCTTTTGAACCGCGGTAGTCGAGGTCTGCAACCACATAGCCATTTTTATTCAGTAAGCTGTGGAACATGAACTCGCGGAAATAGCCTGACCAGCCCATGTGCGCGTTTTGCAAATAGCCGGCACCGTGAATGAACACAACCGCAGGATATTCTTCGGTTCTGTTTTCATCAAAACCTTCAGGCTTATAGATGCGGGTATAAATAGGCTCATCAACATGAGAAGACTCAACCCCGACCAGTTCCGGCGCAGTCCAGTCAATACTCAGGAACTTCTCCGAAACCGTATGTGTCAGGCGCTTCGCTGTTTGAGATGAGCCTACAGCTTTATGATAAAGCTCAGGTGGCATTAACGGTGTTGAATGAGTCAGCAACAGCTCGTCACTTTCAGGGCTGAGCTCAAATGCGGTCATACCATCAAGGTCAGTCAAAGCTTCCGGTTCGCCGCTACCATGGGTTTTCACCCGGTACACTTCGTAAATACCAGGATGTTCAATGTTCGCCTGAAAATACAGATAGTCTCCGCTACGATTTAAGTCGGCAGACTCGACAACATAATGACCTTTAGTTAACTGGCGCGTACTGCCATCAATGCTCGTCGCATACAACTGTGAATAACCATCAGCCTCGGACATGAACCACAACTCACTGCTGTTTAACCAACCAAACTCGTTGTGAGTGTAATTGATCCATGCATCGTCGTGTAAGCGATCTTGAGAAACCAGTTTTTTACCGGCAGTATCAACAGTAGCAAGCCAGCGATCTTTGTTATCCCAGGCTTCCAGCATCACCGCAACTTCAGTTCCTTCAGCGTTCCACTGAATAGCACCGTTATCCCAACCCCAGTCGGACATCAGAGTTATTGGGCGCGGCTTCTCTTCAGAGGTGTAGCTTTCGCCTTCTGCCTCAAGATTTTCGCGCTTCACTTCTGCCAGTACATCTTCGTTCCAGCCAGGTAAAGTGTTGTAAGTTAAGGTGGACTGGCTACCGTTAGTTAAATTCAGCAAAACCAACTGATGTTCAACCGGCTTGGCATCAGCCACACGGCGACGAACATTCTCGCTTTTTACGCGGCCGTCTTCACTGATGTAGTTTGGCATAATATCGCCTTCATCACGCCAGCTTTGCGGCTCAGTAATAGCCACCAGCAAAAAGTCGCCTTTTGGTGACAAACTGGCCGACACCAACTCTTTATTTTCAGGTAAGTAGAAAGGCTTAGGCGCTAAGGTTGAGTTTTGCGCATGTAAATTGGAACGCTGAGCAAAACGTTCTTCCGATGCCTTACGCTCTTTTTGCACAAACTGAATTAACTCTTGTTCTTCACGAGCAAGGTAATCCTTCGGTTCTTCGTTTGCCTTAGGCTTTTCTTTAAAAGCTAATGAAGCAACCTGGCGGCTTAACCCCGAGTTCACATCAATAACAAAAAAGTTATTATCTTGTTGGTAGCTCAACTGCCCATTGGTCATAGGCTGTAGATTATGCTGGCGAGCATCGTCACGGGTTAATTGACGGAGACTGCCGTCATTAAAACGAACAAAAATATTGCCTTCAAAGGTATAAGCTAAAAAGCTGTCATCCGCTGCATGCACTTTTTCATCGGCAACGTACTGATGCAGGTTTTCTATAGCCACTTTCTGTGGTTCACCGGCACCATTTTCCAGCATCATTAAGTCACGAATGTCGCTGCCTTCGCGCTTTTGATAAAAAAGAATGTCCTCACCATCCATACTCCAGAAAGCCTGCTCCGGGAAACGTCCCATCCAGTCCGGATCAGCCATAATTTGTTCCATGGTGAGAGCGGCGGTTCCCTGCGCACTGGCAAGAGAGTTAGCTTGTAAGGTCGGGGGGTTTTTCTGCGTGTCAGCAGTATTCGTATTCTGAGGAGAGGTTGATGCGCAAGAGGCGACAAACAATGCCGCCCCAATGGCCATCACCAGACGTGACTTCACCATATTATTATTTTCCTTTTTAGGATCCCTGGATTACTGTGCATCCGCTTGATTTTCAGGCCGAGCCTGTTGCACTGCGTCAAGCGCCTGCAAACGTTCATGCACCGCCATTAAAGTTGGATATGCCGTTAAGTCCAAATTAAAGCGTTGTGCATTGTATACCTGAGGTATCAAACAGATATCAGCCAATGTTACCGAATTACCATAGCAATAATCACCTGCATACTCGGTAAGCCGCTGTTCAAATGCGGTAAAACTTCGTTCTACCCAGTTAGCTATCCAGGCTGAGCGTTGTTCGTCACTGCAATTCAGCTCACCGGTTAAGTACTGTAGCACTCGTAAGTTTGTAACAGGTTGCAGTTCGCAGGCTAAATCATAAGCCAAGGCTCTGACTCTGGCTTTGTCAGCTGGAGCGGAGGGCAATAAAGGTTTCTTTGGATAACACTCTTCCAGATACTCAATAATGGCTAAGGACTGATTTAATCTAACGTCGCCATCTAAAAAAGTAGGAACCAAACGCGCAGGATTAAGCTTTCGATAAGCCTCACTGTGCTGTTGTCCACCGTCTTTTACTAAATGCACCGGTTCGTACTCGTACGCCAGCCCTTTGAGGTTTAACGCAATACGAACCCGGTAACTGGCGCTTGAGCGCCAGTAGCCGTAAAGTTTCATCACTTTTCAGGACCTTCGTATTGAACAACTTTTTGGTTAATGGTGCCGAATATTGACTGGCCACCATCATCTTTCATTTCCATTTTGATGGTGTCACCAAATTGCATAAACTGCGTCGCCGGCTTGCCATCACGAATGGTTTCAATCATACGCACTTCGGCAATACAGCTGTAGCCAACACCACCTTCTTCAATAGAGGTTCCGTGGTCAGTTCCCTGTTTATTGGAAACTGTACCCGAGCCAATAATAGCACCAGCCCCTAAATGACGAGTCTTCGCTGCATGAGCAACCAACTGGCCAAAGTCAAAGGTCATATCTTCACCGGCATTAGGTTTACCAAAAGCTTTACCGTTGTACTCTGACAATAGTGGTAAATGCACCTTGTTGGCTTTCCACGCGTCGCCCAGTTCATCTGGTGTTACCGCGACCGGCGAAAAAGCTGAGGATGGTTTACTCTGGAAAAAGCCAAAACCTTTTCCCAGCTCGCCCGGAATAAGCCCGCGCAATGAAACGTCATTAACCAGCATCAATAACTTAATGTGCTGCCCGGCGGTCTTAGCATCAATACCCATTGGAACATCGTCAGTAATAATGGCAATTTCGCCTTCAAAATCGATGCCCCATTCAGTGCTGCCCATTTCAATATCGTCGTAAGGCGCTAAGAAATCATCAGAACCGCCCTGGTACATTAAAGGATCTTCCCAGAAGCTCGGTGGCATCTCGGCACCACGTGCACGCCGAACTAATTCAACGTGGTTTACATAGGCACTGCCATCAGCCCACTGATACGCACGAGGTAGAGGCGACTCACATAAAGCTTCATCGAACTGGATACTGCCATCCACGTCGCTGTCGTTAAGCTGCTGATAGATTTTTTCGAGCTTAGGTGCAATGCCGTCCCAGTTGTCGAGCAACTCTTGCATGCAAGACGCAATAGCAGGAACCGCTACTGCTGCATTTAAATTCCTGCTGACGACCATTAACTGACCGTCACGAGTACCATTTCTGTATGTGGCGAGTTTCATAAGTTGTTATTTCTCCTGCCAACTGTAGACGTAGTCCGGGTTTTCAACCGCTAAAGCCTCATCACTTGCTTGCAAGGCATCGCGGGTATCAAGCATAACCGCAACTTCGTCTGTGAATTTCTTTTTATGCTCACGCCCGGCTTTAAACGCTTTCGGGTGTGGGCCATGAGTAAATCCTGCCGGATGGAAGGTTACCATACCGCGGTCGATATTATCACGACTGAAAAAGTCACCTTCGTGATAGAACAGCACTTCGTCGTAATCATCATTATTGTGGTAGAAAGGCACTTTTAACGCGCCCGGATCTGACTCGATAGGACGCGGCACAAAAGTACAGACCACAAAACGGTCAGCCACAAAGGTCGTATGTGCCGACGGCGGCAGATGATAACGATGACTCATTAACGGCCGGATATCGCGCCAGTTTAAACGAACCGGAGCTAATTCTCCGTGCCAGCCTATCGCATCCAGTGGGTTATAAGGGTACGTAATAACCGACACCTGCTGATGACGTTTTACATACACCTGCCACTGCTCTTCACTGTATTGAGCCTGAAACGCCTCATCGATATCCGGCGTATCCAGAACTGCCGGATCAAAAATAGCATGATTACCCACCAGACCTTTCTCCGGCAGGCTATAAGAGCCATTTGTTGCTTCAATCATCAACAACTGCATGGTTTCATCGGGCTCAAGACGCCAGTTAGTAGAACGGGGAATTAAGAAGTAGTCCCCTTTCACCAGGTGAATATGCCCGTAGTCACAATGCAGATGACCACTGCCTTCATGAACAAAGAGCAAGTCATCGCCGTCGGCATTACGCACTAAATAGTCCATTTTGCTGTGGCAATGCCACAAGCGAAAACGGCAGTTATTATTGTGCAATAAGTCAGGCGTTAACCAGGGGTTTTCCGGAGCTATGGCTTCTAGCTTGTTAAAATCGAAAGCCCGTGGGCGCAGAGGCCCACGCCACTCCGACCAACCGGTCGGAGCATGCTGATGGTGAAAATGCGTGGCCGGACCGAAAAAGCCACTACGACCAGCTTCACGTTCATAAATGGCTTGCTCCGGAAAATCAGCGTGGGCCTGTCGAGATGACTTGCCCACCTGTTTCGGAAAGCTGATCCATTTACGCATCGCTTAACACTCCCCGGCGGATCTGATCTTCTTCAATGCTTTCGAATAGCGCTTTGAAGTTACCTTCGCCGAAACCTTCGTTGCCTTTACGCTGAATGATTTCAAAGAACACCGGACCAATTACGGTTTGAGTAAAGATTTGCAGTAAAATGCCATCTTTCATTGGCGCACCGTCGATTAGAATACGCTGTTCACGTAGTGCGTCTAAATCTTCCTGATGCCCTTCAACGCGGTCATTCACTTTCTCGTAGTAAGTTTCCGGCGTATCCATGAAGTCCATGCCAATAGAACGCAGATCTTTTACGGTTTTGTAGATATTGTCACTGGTTAAAGCAATGTGCTGAATGCCTTCACCTTTGTACTCTTTTAAGTACTCTTCGATTTGCGATTTATCATCGTGAGATTCGTTAATTGGAATACGGATCTTACCGCAAGGCGCTGTCATAGCACGGCTTAACAAGCCTGTCAGTTTGCCTTCAATGTCGAAGTAACGAATTTCACGGAAGTTACCAATGCGCTCATAGAAGCCAGCCCAAGTATCCATGTTGCCACGGAATACGTTGTGCGTCAGATGGTCTATTTCAAACAGACCCGCGGCGTGCTCGCTCATTTTCGCTTCCCAGTTTTCATAGAAGTCGAAATGCTGCTTATAAATTTCATGGTTTTCGTAGTTGTCGACAAAATACAACGCACTTTCGCCAATACCAAAAACTGCCGGAACACCTTCAACAACGCCTTTATCAGCAGGAAAAGCTTTGGCACCGTTATCAAGTGAGTGCTTCAATGCATGAGCCGAATCTTCGACACGCCAAGCCATACCACAAACACTTGGACCATGGTCTTTCGCAAACTCTTCAGCCTGCCCGCCCGGTTCAGCGTTAATAATGAAATTAATGTCGTTCTGCTTGTACAACCAGGCCTGCTTGCTCTTGTGCTTAGCCACTTCAGTGAAACCCAGTTTATCGAACAAGTCTTTTAACGCATCAATGCCTTTCTGGTCCGGAGCGGTATACTCAACGAACTCAAAACCGTCTGTATTTAACGGATTAATCATTTTATCTGTCATGGTTACTTCCTCTTATTATTCGGTTGTTAACACCATGACTGTAGCGGTAGTTGTGGGGAAAAGGCGAATAAGAGGAGAAGATAGCAAATTGCTGAAGTTAAGGTTAAAACGTAAAGTTTAATGTACAGGCTGAACACTTGCTCTGGATCAAGGTACAGCCTGTTTAACTTGTAAAGCTTTTGTTACAAGACTACTTTTTTGTCTGTTCTGCTTTACGGGCACGACCACTGCGTTGCTTACCAATGCCATAATCGCGTAATTTATTGGCCACTGCGGTATGGGAAAGCCCTAAACGTTTTGCCAGTTGCCTTGTACTGGGGAAGCTCGGATACAAACGGCGTAGTACGTGGCTTTCAAAACGACGAACTGCATCGTCCAGGCTCATATCGTCGATATCCAGTGCTAGCTGGTCATCTTCCTGATTCAACTCAGGCAAACGGATATCCGCGGGCTCCAGCGTATAACCTTCTATCATTGAAACCGAACGAAACATAGTGTTCTCCAGCTGGCGCACGTTGCCCGGCCACTGGTAACGCTTGAGCCGCTCTTTCGCTGCCCGGCTTAAACTTACCTGACTGCGCCCGAGCTTCTTACAAGCCTGAGTCACAAAATGCTCTGCCAGCAATAAAATATCGCTTTTGCGTTCACGCAGTGGCGGGACATTCAGTGCCAGGACGTTAAGCCGATAATACAAGTCTTCGCGAAATTCGCCGTTTTCAACGAGTTCGTATAGGTTACCCTGAGCAGTGCAAATAACTCGCACGTCTACGCTCACTTCCTGCTCTTCGCCAATGCGGCGAAACACACCGTCTTCTAAAAAGCGTAGTAATTTTGCCTGCAGGCCAATAGACATTTCACTGACTGAGTCCAGTAATACTGTGCCCCCGGCAGATTGTTCCAGGACTCCGGTTTTACGAGTGCTCTGGCTGCTTATACTGCCTTCACCATGACCAAAAAGTTCGCTCTCAGCAACATTGTCTGGTAATGCCGCACAATTTATTGCCAGAAAGGGTTTGTCCTGACGCTGGCTGGCTAAATGACAGGCTTTTGCCAACAGCTCTTTACCGACACCCGTTTCACCTTCAATTAACAGCGGCGCGTCAAGCTCTGCCATACGCTGGGCATCTTTAATAACGCGTTTCATAGTGCTGTTATCGGTCAGCAGGCGCTCAAAGGCTTTTTCATTGTCCTGACTTTGCCAGGTTGCTGTTACGGGCTCTGACTTACAAGTCATTACCGCACCGGCAAACGCCGTACTGCCTTCTTCGTCGTTAACCCAGATAGGCAATAATTGAGCGTAGTACTCTGAATTGCCTATGGTCACGGCCTCGTAAATAGGGTCACGGGGCTTTTTATCCAGCCAGCGTTGTAGCGAGATGCCATGCACATACTGCATAAGCGGCTCACCTTTAAGGCTGTCTTCCTGACCCGCTAATAAACGTAAGCCGGCGTCATTGATAATGTCGATATGACCTTTGCTATCAATGGAAAGAACCGGATCCGGCAAGGTACTTAACAGCAAACTAAATTCATAATGCTCGCGTTCAAACGGCATGTAAGGAATGGTTTTTACGTCAATAATATTGGGAATGCGACGAATCTGAGGCATCAAATGCCGAAAATCATCGAAGGCTAATTCAGGAAAATTTAGGAAGATTTTTCCTTTAGGATCGACTTCAATGCCACGTAAATCAATTTCGTGGTCTCGCAAAATTTGCAGAACATCCTGACAGATACCCAGACGGTCATCACAAGTTATCTCAAGTCGCATAAACCCTACTGCATTGAACTAAATGTAAAGCAAATAATACACTATTGTTCCCGCTTAAAAAACAAAAACCCCGGCCAATAGACCGGGGTTCCATGCAGTTCATCGACAAAGCTGGCTAAGCGTCAACTACACTGTCGGTTTTTGCCGCCATAATAAAGTCATTTTTATGCAAACCGTTAATAGCGTGGGTCCACCAGGTAACCGTTACTTTGCCCCATTCAGTCACCAGCTCAGGGTGATGTTTTTCTTCCTCAGCAAGGTCACCTACTCGGTTAGTAAAAGCCAGCGCCTGCTTAAAGTTTTTAAACTTAAATTCGCGCTGCAACATCATAACGTTGTCGTTTGTTACCGGCGTCCAGTCAGGTATCTCACGCATCAGCTCTTTCAGCTCTTCATCGCTGACTTGTGGCGCGTCTGCATGACACGCTTCGCAACGTGCATTTTCCAAGTTTGACATTCTTTAATACTCCTTTGCCTTAAGCTGCATCTTTTGGTGGAAATTTTGGTTCAAACAACCCTAGCTCCATAGCTTCATGAACCAGCGACATGATATCCATATCGGATATCTTAAACAGCTCGTCCACACTCTCTATGGTGTAGTAGATAGGTTGAATAATATCAATTCGGTACGGTGTACGTAGCGCATCTAACGCTTTCAGTGGTTTGCGCTCTGGCGTATCGCTGTTAACGGCGTATTCCGTTTCAGCCGGAGACGATAAAATACCGCCACCATAAATTCGGATACCCTCTTCGGTTTTCAATAACCCGAACTCTACGGTAAACCAGTACAGGCGAGCCAGATAGACCCGTTCTTTGGGTGTGGCTGCATAACCCAATTTACCGTATTGGTGAGTAAAATGCGCAAACGCCGGGTTGGTTAATAGTGGGCAGTGTCCGAATATTTCGTGAAAAATATCAGGTTCCTGCAAGTAATCAAACTCTTCCCGTGTGCGAATAAAGGTTGCTACCGGAAACTGCTTGTTTGCCAGTAGGCGAAAAAACTCGTCAAATGGAATTAACGCTGGAACTGCTGCAACTTGCCAGCCTGTCTCTCTCTCCAGCACATTATTAATTTCATGCATTTGTGGCAAGCGATCCTTCGGCAAGTCGAGTAACTCCAGTCCCTTCATATACTCATCGCAAGCTTTACCCGGTATGCATTCCAACTGACGTTCGACCAAATCCTTCCAGACCTGATTTTCTTCGTCACTCCACTGAATAATACCGTTTTCATCCGGTTGCCTTGATACGTATTGACTTTGTTTACCCATAATTCAGCCTTGTTGCTTCCTCATTAATGTTTGATCGTTTTTGTTATTATTAGTTCATCTTTCGCAGAATTACGCGGACTTCTGCCACTGCACACGGCAGGCCTCCAGCGCCTGTTCAAGATCCGCAATAATATCGTCTGCTGCTTCTAAGCCTACCGCAATTCGGATCAATGTATCCGAAATCCCCGCCTTAAGACGAGCCTCCGGCGTATACGGGGAATGCGTCATTGACGCCGGGTGCTGAATGAGAGTTTCAGCATCGCCCAGACTCACTGCCAGAGCTATCATCCGCAATTGATTCAGAAAGTAACGTGCTTTCGCTTCATCGCCTTCCAGTTCAAAAGCAATAACCGCCCCGTTACGGCTCATCTGTTTACCCATTAAAGCTTGTGCCTCGTGGTCAGGAGCTCCGGGGTAGTAAATCTTTTTTATATCCTGCCGCGCGGCCAGAAAATCGTAAACCGCATCGGCGTTTTCACAGTGGCGCTGCATGCGCACATCCAGGGTTTTCAGACCACGCAGTATAAGCCAGGCGTCATGTGGACTGATGGTGGCGCCCATATCCTTTAAGGTTGTACTTTTAATGGTGTTAATATCGTCGTCACTGCCACAAATAATGCCGGCGACCACGTCACCATGACCATTGAGGAACTTAGTTGCACTGTGCACAACAATATCGGCACCATGTCGTTTGGGCTGCTGCATCAGTGGCGTCATAAAGGTATTATCCACCACCAGACGAATATCTGAGTCAGCAATTACCGCATGAACTTTTTCGATATCAACCACTTTCAGGTGCGGGTTAGCCGGGGTTTCCAGAAAAACTAAGCGGGTATTCTCACGCAGGGTTTCTTTCAACAGGCCTTCGTTGTTTAAATCAATAAAGTCAGCTTCGACGCCGAAGCGCTCAAACAACTCACTGAACAATGCAAAACTGCAACCGTAAATGGCATCTGATACCACAATATGATCACCGCTGCGCACAAAAGCCATAGTAGCAGCCGCAATAGCACCCATCCCGGTCGCTGCCGCAGCAGCAGCTTCATAACCTTCAAGCGACGCCATCCGGCGCTCCAGTTCTGCTGTTGTCGGGTTACCTAAACGGCTGTAAATATAGCCTTCTTCCTCGCCGGCAAAGCGGCGAGTGCCCTGCTCCGCAGAAGAAAACCGAAAAGTCGAGGTCTGATAAAGTGGCGCGGTTAACGCGCCATGAGGGTCATCATGCGCGGCTCCGGCATGAATTACCTGAGTCGCTGGCTGCCATTTATTATTATGTGGTTTTAAATCAGAAGACATGCGTTTTGGCTCGTTTGTCAGAAATTTGTTAACGAGCAACAGAGTGCAACGAGCTTACCTTAGTTGGCAATCTTTGCGCTGTGTCAAACCTATAAACAACTGTAACGCTAGTTTTCCACTTTCTGCTCAGATGTGGCTGTAGCCTTTGCCTGACGCGATTTATAAATAAAAGGTAAAACGCTCTTTAGCTGGCTTAGTAAGTCTTTTTGCAGTTTTAAATAGCCCGGCTTTTTAACCTTTTCGAACGGCATAGGTCGGCATAATTCAATCACTTGGTAGCCCAGTCTGGCGGTGAGCAAACCGGCTCCTAAACCTTGTCCGGCCCGGGTTGATAAACGCGTTAATAGTTCAGCGCTAACCCACTGAGCACCTAAATCAACCGCAACTTCGCTTAGCCCTGCGTAAACAATATTGGCAAACACCTGACGCCATAAGCGAACTCTGGCCCAATACCCCAGTTTTACGCCGTACAACTCGGCAATACGCGATATCATGCGCTGGTTACGCCACATAACGATAAGCATATCCAACAAGGCGAAGGGGCTCACTGCCACCATGGCGGCGGCTTCTGCCGACCAGCGACTTGTAATACGGGTAGCCTGCTGGTCTATACGGCTTAAGACGTCCACTTCAAAACGTTCGCGTTCTTCATCCGCAGACCAATACGGTTGTTTGATTTGCTGCCAGCGATGTTCTAAATCAGGATGTTGCAGAAGCTGTAACTGTTGCTCCGGTTTGGGATCTTCAGACTGTCTTTTCCAGCGCCGTTTCAACTTTTGCAGCAACCAGATTTCACGCACCATAAAGCTCAATAATGCCAACGCAATAACACCAAAACCAACCGCCCACAAACTGCCTAAAAATATGTTTTGTTGAAAACGCTCAATAACCATCAATACCGATTCGATAACAGCGGCCGATAAAGCAACCACTAAACCCAGTGCCAGCCACTTGCCCCAGCGACCAGACTTGACGCCCGCAGCTGCCTGTGTAGCCCCCGTTTCAAGTCCTGCTTGCTCAGGCATATTATCGGTATCAGAAACTTCAACTGCCGGTTCATCCACCGAATAGTAAGTTAACTTGCGCGGATCACTCATTTGAGTTTATCTCCCAGAACGTATTCAAGCAGCTGATCCAGCCGTATATGCGGCAGAGGTGAGTTCTGCGCGGTGAAGCCGGGGTAAAACTGCGGATAAATATAGCCTTGTTGCCAGTCCGCAGCCGTTGGTATGGCATTAGGCACCTCTGGTGCACCAACCCGCACAAACTCACGGCTTTCATTAATACCGTCCAGAACAGTCGTACCGTTACTTAATTTTTTAATTTGACTGGTGGCAATGCCGGCCACGCTAAATACCTGGTGAGGTATTTGATCAAACTGTAGCTCCTGACGATGTTTCTGCGTCATAACACGCAGTAATTCCGTCAGTTTTTGATGGTCTTGCGGGGCTATGCTGTCGGCTTTTGTCGCAACCAGCGCGACTTTATCAATAACCGGCGACATCAACCGCTTAAGCAAACTGTTATTCCCATAGGAGAAGCTTTTCATCAGTTCATTTATTGCCAACTGTAATTCGGCAAAATGATGCTCACCATTCTGCAACGCCTGCAGGACATCAACTAACACAATCTGCCGGTTAAAGTGCTTAAAGTATTTTTGATAAAACGGAGTCACCACATACTGCTGATAGTAACGGTATTTCTCCCGCAAGCGTTTCGCCCAGGCATCGGGTATTGGTTGTGACAACGGCCAGGGGAAAAACTCCAGCGCAGGAGCCCCTTCCAGTTCACCAGGCAACACCATTCTTCCGGGCTGCAACAATAATAATTTTTGCTCCCGGCACTGGCGTAAAAAAGAGCGGTACCCCGATGCCAGTTCACGTATCTGCTGCTCAGCTTTATCCTCTGACGCCGCGTTTGCTGATGTCTGAACCTTAGTCAACCAGCTCGCTGCCAGCTTATGTCGTAGCTCAGCTTTCAGTAAGCGCTGCTGTTGCTGGCTCCACTCGTCATAGCTCAGTTTTAGTAGCGGCAAATCCAGCAGCCATTCGCCCGGATAGTCAATTAAATCCAGGGTTAACCGACGAGTGTCGAGCACTCGCCCGGCTAAGCCTCGATGCGGCTTATATTTTATTTCGACACGTATTTCACTCACATCGCGTGTCGACTGTGGCCACCGGGGCACATCTGTGGTTAAACAGTCTATTGCCCCTTCGTAGTCAAAACGCGAGACTTGCCAGTTACTACTGGTGTGCAAACGACAGCCATTAAGACGCTGTTGTTGCTTCACCTTAAAATAAGGCAATTGCTGCGTTTCATTCGCATATAATAGCTGCTCAAGTAAACCGGTGATTAACGCGGTTTTTCCCGCTCCGCTTAACCCCGTTACAGCCAGACGTATATGACGATCAAACCCGCGATGAATAACGTCGCGGGTTTGGTGTTGTAGCTTTTGAAAACGGCTCACAGACGATTAAATTCTCGTTGAAGATTATAGTGATTTGAGGTTACGTACTTTTCCATTGATTGCAACTGTTGCCCCAGTTCATCAAACTCTCGCTTTATATCGCGAAAAGCTTCACGCGGCGGTTCTCCGCCCTGCCAGACCTTAGTCTTTACATCAACATTATGACGCTCAGTATTCGGTAGCTTTTTATCCAGAATTAACCAACCGGCGATATAAAGTACAAAGAAAGAGCCGTTAGTAAAAATCACTCCAGTAACAAAGGCCACTCGTATTAGCCAGGGTTCCAGGTTCAGGTAATCTGCAATACCAGCACAAACACCTGCAATTTTTCCTCGCTCTGAGTCACGACGCAGTTCTCGTTTGGGTCTTCTCTCGCTCATTGTCTGTCCCTCCAGCCCGGAGCGTCAGCATCCAGAATACGTTCCAGTGTCTGTACACGCTCACGGATGCGTTTTGCCTGATTCGCCAGTAACGCTAAAGATTCCCTTTCTTCCTCGTTCAATCCCTGATTCATTTGTCGTTTACTGCGGTAATGAAGGATGATCCAGATAGGCGCGACTATAATGACAAACAAAATAATCGGCGCCATCAACATCCCTAGTATTGCTTCAATATCCATTTTTTTAAGCCTGTTTTAAGAGTCTTGTTTGGTTTTTGAGCTCATACGAGCACGCAATGCTTCCAGCTCGTCATTCACTTTACTCTCGTTTTCCAGCTCTGCAAATTCGTCACGTAATGTCCGTTTACCCATATCATAAGATTCAACCTGGGCTTCCAAATCATCGATTTTGGCTTCGTAGCGGTCAAACCGCTGCATTGCGTCATCTACTTTGCCACTATCGACCTGTTGCTTAACCTGCAAGCGACTGCTGGCCGCCTTCTGACGCATCAGAATCGCTTTTTGGCGAGACTTCGCATCGGCCAGTTTTTCCTGAAGTTGGCCAATTTCATCATTTAGCTTGTCCAGGTTTTCATTAACGCGATCCATTTCCTGCTGCAACGAGTCAACGCCCTGCTGTGCTTTTTGCTTTTCAATTAATGCCTGACGAGCTAAATCGTCACGCTCTTTGGTTAACGCCAGCTCAGCTTTGTTTTCCCAGTCCTGAACTTCGTTTTCCATCCGTTGCTGCTGACGCTGAATGTCTTTCTTTTCAGCTAACAGGCGCGCTGACGTAGAGCGTACTTCAACTAACGTATCTTCCATCTCCTGAATAATCAGGCGTACCATTTTTTGCGGATCTTCGGCTTTATCCAATAAAGAATTGATATTGGAGTTCACGATATCGCTAAAACGTGAAAAAATACCCATAATAATGACCTCATACTGGTTTAATAAACAACTCGATGATTTATTATTCAAATATCAGGCCAACTTTTATTTATGCCATAACAACTTGTTTTATAAATACTTTTTATAGTTTATGTGAATTACACCCTTGCGGGAGTTCGTAAAATAAACTAATAATTAGCAAAAATAACTATAATATAAGGCATTCGACATGCGCCCTGAGCGAAAACCCGACAACCTCATCGGACAATCCAACAGCTTTTCCGATGTGCTGGAACAAGTGTCGCAGATTGCTCCTCTCGATAAGCCCGTATTAATTATTGGTGAACGTGGTACTGGTAAAGAGCTTATTGCGGCGCGTTGTCATTACCTGTCCAGACGCTGGCAACAGCAATACGTTACCCTCAACTGTGCCGCACTGAATGAAAACTTACTCGACAGTGAACTCTTTGGACATGAAGCTGGTGCTTTCACCGGAGCCGCAAAGAAGCACGAAGGTCGTTTTGAACGCGCTGACAGTGGTTCGCTATTTCTTGATGAATTAGCCAATACGTCTTTGCGGGTTCAGGAAAAGCTGCTGCGGGTTATTGAGTACGGAGAATTTGAGCGAGTGGGTGGCCGTCATTCAGTTAAAGTCGATACTCGCCTCATTGCCGCTACCAATGAAGACCTCCCATCACTTGCTGCCAAAGGTCAATTTCGTTCAGATTTGCTGGATCGCCTGGCATTTGATGTCATTACGCTGCCGCCATTACGCGAGCGCCGTGACGATATTATGTTACTTGCTGAGCACTTTGCTATTTCTATGGCACGCGAAATGGAACTGGAGTTATTCAGTGGTTTTTCCGAGAAAGCACGTAAGACCTTGCTTGAATATCATTGGCCCGGTAACGTACGCGAGCTTAAAAACACAGTAGAGCGAAGCTTATATCGGCTGGGAAATGGGCATGTGCCTATTCACGATATTATTATTGACCCGTTTAACAGTCCGTTCCGGCCAAAAACTCCGGTTACCGAAAAAGCTGTACCGCAAGAGCCGGTAGCTAATGAACAAAGCAATGCTGAAAGTAATGAATTAATTGATATGCCGAAACTCAACGCCGAACAGCCAATAGACTTTAAGCAAAAGTCGCAAGAGTATGAAATTGATGTCTTGTCGCAAGCCTTGCGTTTATGTCAGTTTAACCAAAAGAAAACAGCTAATTTTCTTGGACTGACTTATCATCAGTTACGGGGTTACTTAAAAAAGTATCAGTTATTGGAAGGGGCTTCTGCAGCTAATGATTAAAGCGTACGCCAATGTAGCTGTTATAGCAGCAGCGTTTCTCTCAGGCTGCCAGTCCGATGAACCTGAGCCAGCTCCTCTGGCCAACGGTATTATTTATTGTTCGGAAGGCAACCCCGCTTCTTTTAATCCTCAGCTTGTTACCTCCGGCACCACCGTTGATGCCACCGCTGCTCAACTCTATGACAGGTTAATTGATTACGATGCTGAGCAACAAAAATTTGTACCGGCGCTTGCGAAGCGCTGGGAAACTTTGGATAACGGCACTCGTTATCGATTTCATTTGCGCGAAGGCGTAAAATTTCATACCACCAACTACTTTCAGCCCAGCCGCGAACTAACCGCTGAAGACGTTCAATTCAGCTTTAACCGGTGGCTGGATGAGACCAGTCTTTATCATCAGGTCGGAGGGAGCTATCCCTTTTTCAGAGCCACAGGGCTGGATCAACTAATAAATAAAGTTGTCAAAATTGACAAAATGACGGTCGATATTGTGCTGAATAATGCCGACAGTTCCTTTTTAGCGAACCTTGCAACAGACTTCGCCATTATTTTATCCGCTGAGTACGCCCAACAACTTTTGATTGACGACCGGCCCGGGCAAATTGATGCTTTACCCATAGGAACCGGCCCCTATCGTTTCGAGAGTTATCGCAAAGACGTGTTAATACGTTACTCCCGACATCCTGGGTATTGGCGGGAAGGCCCG
The DNA here is from genome assembly GCF_002364295.1 of Idiomarina sp. UBA3176. Classification (NCBI taxonomy): domain Bacteria; kingdom Pseudomonadati; phylum Pseudomonadota; class Gammaproteobacteria; order Alteromonadales; family Idiomarinaceae; genus Idiomarina; species Idiomarina sp. UBA3176. The sequence goes on along the minus strand of NZ_DEXU01000023.1, from coordinate 169,845 downwards.
GGAATTGAACATCTGGTGTATTCTATTACTCCGAACGCGAACAAGCGTATGCTTAAATTGGTCACCGGCGAATGTGACATTATTCCTTATCCGCTAGTGAGTGAGTTGCAGGCGCTCAACAGGGAACAGTTAATCGTCACCGATGAAGTAAGTCCAAACGTCTCTTTCTGGGCATTTAATACTGAGAAAGCACCTTTTGATGACCCCAGGGTTCGTCAGGCTCTGAGCCACGCCATTAACCGCGAAGCAATTATTCAGACCATATATTACGGTAATGCTGAGCTCGCACAATCAATACTACCGCCAACATCCTGGGCTTATGATGACCGTGGCATTCAGTATCAGTATGACCCGGAAAAAGCCAAACGTTTATTGGAAGAAGCCGGTCATTCAAATTTGAATATTAACATCTGGGCTATGCCGGTACAGCGCGTCTACAACCCTAACGCCCGCAGAATGGCGGAACTGATGCAGTCAGACTTAGCTCAAATTGGCGTTTCTGCTAGCATTGTTTCTTATGAGTGGAACACCTTTCGCCGACGCCTTTCTCGTGGTGAACACGATACCGTGCTCATTGGTTGGTATGCCGACAATGCTGACCCTGACAACTTTTTCAGACCACTGTTGAGCTGTGCTGCCGTAGCTACCGGTGGCAACCGGGCTAACTGGTGCCACCCGGGTTTTGACCAGTTGCTTTACAGCGCCATAGCAACCACGGTTCCGGAAGAGCGTAAAGCTCTGTATCAGTCAGCTCAGCACTTACTGAATCAGCAGCAACCTTTATTACCTATTGCCCACTCAAAACGCTTTCAGGCACAGCAGAAAAACATCAGCGGCGTAGAACTTCCCCCTTATGGCGGTATTAACTTTCGCCTGGCCACCAAAGATACCGCGGAGGAAGAGTCACAATGACCCGCTATCTTATAGGCCGTTTAAGCGTTTTTATTATTGCTGTGTTTTTACTAACGGTGTTTAGTTTTAGCCTCAATTACTTGTTTCCGGGCGACCCAATAACCAATATGAGCGGCATCCGGTCGTTCCAGAGCAGTTATCCACTCATGGTTGAACTGCGTGGCGGTGACCAGAACCTGGCCATTCAATACATGCGTTACCTGCAACACTTGTTTGCCGGCGACTGGGGGCTATCGCTGAGTAATGGTACACCGGTATTTGCCGATGGTATTCAACACTTTATGGCCTCAATGGAGCTCATTCTTCTGGCCTTACTGGTTGCCATTATTTTTGGTTTACCATTAGGTGTATTTGCTGCCTCCCGCTTTCGTCAGCGCTCCGATCAGACGGTAATAAGTCTGGCTATGGTTGGTTACTCTATCCCGGTTTTCTGGTTAGCTCAGTTACTGATACTACTGTTTGCCATAAAACTCGGTTGGTTCCCTATTACCGGCCAGATAAACCCTTTATATGGTGTCGAACCACAAACCGGTTCAATTCTCATCGATGTATTTTTAAGTGACTCGGAATATAAAGCCGCGGCGCTTCAGGACGCTTTAAATCATATTGTTCTGCCGGTGATCATACTGGCTATCATGCCAATGATGCTGTTACTGCGCTTAATGCGAAATGCAACCCAGGAAATGCTGCAAAAACCTTTCGTAAAAGCGGCTCGTGCCCGCGGGTTAAGTGAATTTAGAGTACTGGTAAAACACGCTATTCCTAATGCCGTGCAATCGGTACTGCAACAGACCACCCTAATTTTCAGTTTACTGTTAACCAACAGCATTGTGGTTGAATCCATTTTTAACTGGCCGGGAATGGGCAATTGGCTTATCCGCAGTATTTTTGAACGTGACTACCCTATTATTCAGGCAGCTGTATTAATGTTCGCTTTCGTTATTTTGTTCTTTAACTTACTGGTCGAGCTATATCATGGCTGGCGATTCCCAATAGTGAGGCACGAACAATATGCCACACGTTAATCTTTACCATCACGATGAAACCCCGTCGCCACTCAAGCTAGTCTGGAAGAGCTTCCGCTCAAGGTTTCTCTCCATGGCCGCCTTGTATGTTCTGCTGGCAATGATATTGGTTGTGTTGCTGTCCCCCTTGCTCGCACCCTTTAATACGTCAGCCCAGTTCTCTGATGCCATTGCACTTCCCCCTTCATGGGTCGAAAGCGGCAATATGAATTATTTGTTTGGCACCGACGATTTAGGTCGGGACATGCTATCGCGGCTATTAATTGGTGGACTATACAGTCTGGGACTCCCCATACTTATGGTTGCTGTATCCTCACTAATTGGCATGAGCATAGGGGCTCTTGCCGGTATCGACCGAACTATAAAATACCAAAGCTTATCGCGACTTTTTGATACTTTGCTGTCCATTCCTTCCTTCTTGATGGCGCTTATCATCATTGCGATTCTCGGTACCGGTTTTAATAACGTAGCCTTTGCTATAACGCTTTCGTTAATTCCACAGTTTATCTTCGTTACCCGTAATGCGGTGCACGAAGAATGGCATAAGGACTATGTTACCGCCTCGAGACTCAATGGTTGCTCCAAAGCCTACTTGCTTTACCGGGTGATATTACCTAACGTGACCCCCACATTGGTCATGCAACTTACGGTATCGCTTTCCGTTGCTATTATGGATATTGCGGCTCTTAGCTTTCTTGGGCTGGGTATTCAGGCTCCAACTCCTGAATGGGGCAGCATGCTGGCACGCAGTCTGGACGAGGTTTATTTATCGCCCTGGTCCATGGTGCTGCCGGGCGTAACCTTGTTTATTACCATTATGGCCATTAACATTGTCGGAGACAGCCTGCGCCGTGCATTAAAAGAAAGGGTTAACAGCTAATGCAGTTACTCGATATACGCAATCTGACAGTAGAGATGCAAACAGCGCACGGCATCGTTCGAGTATTGGATAAAGTCAATCTGCAGCTTACCGAGGGAGAAATTCACAGTATTGTGGGCGAATCCGGGTCGGGGAAAAGCTTGCTGGCAAAAGCCATTATGGGTTTTATCAACCCTAACTGGCAAGTTACCGCCGACAGACTTTGGTGGAATGGCCAGGATCTACTAGCAATGACGCCTAAACAGCGACGGAAAATTACCGGGCGCGATATGGCTATGATTTTTCAGGACCCTAATGCCTATCTGGATCCTAACAGCACAGTCGAGCAGCAAATTGTAGAGGCCATTCCACAAGGGGATGTTCGCGGTACATTCATGCGCCGCCGGGTTGACCGTAAAACCCGGGTTAAAAGGCTGCTTCACCGAGTGGGTATTCGCGACCACGAGTCAATAATGGAAAGCTACCCTTTTGAATTGTCTCAGGGTATCGCGCAAAAGGTGAGTATTGCTATAGCCATTGCTCACCGTCCCAGACTTCTTATTGCCGACGAACCCACCACGGCAATGGAGCCATCAACCCGTTTACAGATCCATCGTTTGCTAGCGCGCCTGGCGGTTAGCCAAAAGATGTCCGTCGTATTGATTTCGCAGGATGTTGGCTCCATTTTGCCTGAGACCAAACGTTTAACACTGCTTTATTGTGGGCAGCTAATGGAAACAGGGCCCGCCCACGAGATTTTGTCAGAACCGGCACACCCTTACACCGATTCGATGCTTCGCATGTCATTGCAAACGCAGCAGGAGTTGCCTCACAAAGCGCGTTTACCGACCCTACCCGGTTCTATACCAACCTTGCGGCATATGCCAATTGGGTGTCGTCTGGGACCCCGTTGCCCTTACGCTCAAAAGACCTGCGTTAAAGCCCCACGGGCCACTCACGACCGGCAACGTGTGTATCATTGCCATTTCCCGCTACTGGATAGCAGCTCATGAGTCACTTACTGGAAGTTCGAAACCTCGGCAAAACGTACCGCTCTCGAAAAGGCTGGCCATGGACTCCTAAGTCGGTAGCCATAGAACCTTTGTCTTTCACCCTTGAAGCCGGAGAAATATTGGCTGTAATGGGTGAGACCGGGTCGGGGAAGTCTACCCTGGCGCAAATTATTGGCGGGGTAGATACCGCAACCAGTGGCGAAATTCTGCTTAATGGCCAAAAGCTCCATAGCAATAACTATCCGCAGCTATGTAACAACATTCGTATGATATTTCAGGACAGTGAAAACTCTCTGAATGCGCATCTGAATATAGGTAAACAGCTGGAAGAGCCTCTGTTATTTAATACCCAGTTAACAGCCGCCGAGCGCCAGGAACGGGTCAATTTAACCTTGCAACGCGTTGGTATGCTGCGGGAGCACTGGGAGTTTTATCCTCATATGCTGTCCAGTGGGCAAAAACAAAGAGTCTGTATTGCGCGGGCCATTATTCTGGAACCGCAGATTGTTGTCGCCGACGAAGCCCTGGTTGCACTTGACCCATCAATTAGAGCTCAAATCATTAATCTTATGCTCGATCTTCAGAAAGATATGGGTATTTCTTACATTTTAGTGACACATTCGCCGCAAATCGTGAAACACATTGCGGATAAGATCTTAATTTTATATCGTGGTAAAATGATCGCGTTTGATAAAACAGACATAGTACTAGAGGACACGCAGCAAACTTACGTTCAACAATTGCTGCACGAACATTTAAAACAGAACATTCAATATAACAGCGACAGAAGCGCTAAGATCGCTGACTAAAAACTAAAAAACGGGAGTTTAATGTGGAAACAGGTACTCTGATATCACTAGCGCTGTACTTTATTGTCATGCTAGGTATTGGGCTTTACGCCTATAAAAAGTCTACCGACTCAGTTTCAGGCTATATGCTTGGAGGACGAGGCTTAGGCCCTGCAGTTACGGCATTATCAGCAGGTGCATCCGATATGAGTGGTTGGATGTTGATGGGCTTACCCGGTGCAATTTACGTCTCTGGCGTATCGCAGTTGTGGATTGCAGTGGGTCTGGTCATTGGTGCATTCTTAAACTATGTCATAGTGGCGCCCCGCCTCAGAACCTACACCGAAGTTGCTAACGACTCAATTACGATACCAGGCTATTTCTCTAATCGTTTTAACGATAAAGGTCGACGTCTACGTATCTTTTCTTCAGTTGTTATTATCATCTTTTTCACCTTGTACACGTCTGCCAGCTTAGTTGCGGGAGGAAAGCTGTTCGACAGCTCCTTCGGCATGGACTACACCACAGGGCTCTGGGTAACGGCCGGTGTTGTCTGTGCTTACACCCTGTTCGGGGGCTTTTTGGCGGTGAGTATGACCGATTTTGTGCAAGGCTGTATTATGTTTGTCGCTTTGGTACTGGTGCCTATCGTGGCTTTTGTCGACCTCGGTGGATACAGCAGTGTAGTTGGACAGGTTAACGACATTGATACTAACTTCCTCGACTTTTTCTACAACGTAGACAAAGGCGAAGCGATTGGCTTTCTGGGTATCGTCTCACTGCTGGCATGGGGTCTTGGCTACTTTGGCCAACCACACATTATCGTACGCTTTATGGCAATACGTTCAGTTAGCGATGTCAAAGCTGCTCGTCGTATTGGCGTGTCGTGGATGGTGGTATCCATCATCGGCGCTATGGCAACCGGTTTTGTTGGTATCGCTTATGTGGCAACTCAGCCAATGGGAATAGCTGATGCTGAGACCATCTTTATTGAGTTCTCTCAGGTACTGTTCCACCCACTTATTGGTGGTTTCCTGCTTGCCGCTATTCTTGCCGCAATTATGAGTACAATTTCTTCTCAGTTACTGGTTAGTTCCAGTTCATTAACTGAGGACTTTTATAAAGCCTTCCTGCGTAAAGACGCAAGTGAAAGAGAGCTTGTAATGGTCGGTCGATTGTCAGTTTTAGTAGTGACCCTGGTCGCTATTTATCTAGCGTACGGTGAGACAGAAACGGTACTCGCTCTGGTATCTAAAGCCTGGGCAGGATTCGGGGCTGCCTTCGGTCCGGTCGTTATTCTCAGTCTATTTTGGAAGCGTATGAACCGTAACGGCGCACTAGCGGGCATGCTTACCGGAGCAATTACCGTTCTACTCTGGATTTTCAGTCCAATACTGTTCGGTATCGACCTTAGTGACGAAGTTGTCTATGAAATGGTGCCTGGCTTTATTCTGTCGACTCTGGCGATTATCATCTTCAGTAAGCTGACAGATGAACCGGCTCAGGAGCTTCAGGACAAGTTTGTTGAAATGGAGAGCGTCATTGACGGTTACTACCATGGTGACAAAAAAGGCTAAACTATTTACGACTTGTAACTGATAAAAAGACCAGCCCATCGTGGCTGGTCTTTTTTGTTTTAGAAGTCCGGCCTATAGTGGTAGAAAAACAAAAAGGTAACCACTATGGCTAAATTAAATATTATTGCATCCGCGGCGCTCGCATTTTCCTGCGCGGCAACAACCTTACCCAGTAATGCCAGTGACCGTATTACCGGACACCACTTTGCTACCCGCTCAGAAGCGATGGCACCAACGGCAATGGCCGCAACAAGTCAGCCATTAGCCACGCAAGTTGCATTAGATATTATGCAGGATGGCGGCAATGCAATAGATGCCGCTATTGCAGCTAATGCGGTATTAGGTCTGGTTGAGCCAACCGGAAACGGCATTGGTGGTGACCTCTACGCCATTGTCTGGGATGCTGAAACTAAGAAACTTCATGGTCTCAATGCCTCTGGCCGTTCCCCGCAAAGCTTAACGCTCGACTATTTTAAAGAAAACGGATACGAGTCAATTCCGGCTCGCGGTGTACTTCCCTTATCCGTACCTGGGGCGGTAGATGGCTGGTTTGAGTTGCACGACCGCTTCGGTGAGTTAAGCATGGAGAAAATATTGCAGCCAGCTATTAACTATGCTGAATCCGGTTTTCCGGTTACTGAAGTTATCGCTTATTACATGAAGCGTAACGCCGAAGTACTAAAAGATATCCCCGGCTTTGCCGACGTCTTTATGCGTGACGGCAATGTTCCGGAGAAAGGCGAACGTTTTAAAAACCCCGACCTTGCCAATACATACAAAATATTGGCAAATGAGGGTCGCGACAGCTTTTACAAAGGGAAGATAGCCCGTACTATCAGCGACTTTGTCGAAAAGCACGACGGTTTTCTCTCATATGATGATTTAGCGCAACATAGCTCTACCTGGGTTGATCCCGTATCCACTAACTATCGCGGCTACGACTTATGGGAATTACCACCCAATACACAGGGCATAGCAGCACTGCAGATTCTGAATATACTTGAGCAATTTGATATCAAAGCCATGGGTCACGATAGCCCCGAGTACATTCATCATTTTGTAGAGGCCAAAAAGCTGGCGTTTGAAGACCGTGCTAAATACTATTCGGATCCGGCGTTCAATGACGTACCGGTTCAGGGTCTTATCGACAAAGAGTACGGCAAAAAACGGGCGCAGCTAATTAACTCTGAACGCGCCGGACGCTCCTTTGAGCCGGGTAACCCGCCAACAGAGGGCGACACTATTTATCTGACCACTGCCGATAAAGATGGCAATATGGTGTCACTAATTCAAAGTAACTATCGCGGTATGGGTTCAGGCGTTACTCCAACCGGTTTAGGTTTCGTTCTGCAAAACCGGGGCGAGCTCTTTGCGTTAGACCCAAACCACCGTAACGTATTTGAACCAGGTAAACGCCCTTTCCACACCATTATCCCTGCTTTCGTCACTAAGGACGGTAAGCCGCTTATGAGCTACGGAGTTATGGGAGGAGCTACGCAGCCACAAATGCACGCACAAATTCTTATCAACCTCATTGATTTTGATATGAACTTGCAAGAAGCCGGTGACGCGCCGCGTATTCTGCATACAGGCTCAAGTCAGCCAACAGGATCGATAATGGAAGATGGTGGCGTTGTTAGTCTGGAAAATGGTTTCTCAAAAAACACTCGCCGTGAATTAATAAAAATGGGGCACACACTACAGGAAGCCGTGGGACCCTACGGTGGCTATCAGGCTATCTGGAAAGACCATGAACAAGATGTCTATATTGGTGCTTCTGAAAGCCGTAAGGATGGGCACGCCGCTGGTTATTAAGAATAATAGCCGTCTCGTCTCAGCGCAGGCGAGACGGCTTTATCTTTTCAACTCAGAAAAAGTTCTGACTAACCTCTGCGCTCACGATAAAGTTCAATTTCTTCCATAATCAAGTCACGCATTCTAGTGGTTGTATCGTAACCCAGATCAATGGCTTCCTGACCCCGATAAAACTCCATAATACCGATATGGCCAAGCTTAGGCTGCACTAAAATATCCGGCGGATCACCCGCCATACGGGCCTTAGTAATACGCTCCTGCATAATGTCTATGGAGCTTGCCATAACACTGAACATACCCGGTGCTTTTTCACCATTATTTCTAAAGCGTTCTTTAAAACTGTCCAGATACTCTTTACTGCCTGACCAAAGGCTGTCAAAAAAGCCGTTATCATCCTCTCCGTGCTCTTCCATATCAGCTTTTTCTTTTTCAACCTGCTCGGTTTCCGTCTGAGGTGGGATGCTTCGCCCTCTGCGTTTCAACGCTTTTGAATTTAATTGCGAATTAAGATGCACAGCAATAACAAAATCTGCCCCCAAAGCTCGGCACAACGACACAGGCACTGGGTTCACCAAGCCTCCGTCTATTAGCCAGCGTCCGTCAAGAGACTTCGGTGACAACACGCCCGGCATGGCACAAGATGCTCTGGAAACATCATAAAGGTCGCCCTTACGTAACCAAATTTCGCGACCGCTGTATAAATCGGTCGCAACTGCACCATAAGTAACAGGCAAATCTTCTATATTGCGTTGACCAAATTCTTCCCGCGCGCGGTTAAAGACTTTTTCTCCACCAATAATGCCGCCATGGTTAAAACCAAAATCCAGCAAATTAAACACTTCCCAACGGTTCATGCCCTGAACCCATTGCTCTACTTCGGCCAATCGTCCGGACGCATAGCCGGCTCCTACTAACGAGCCAATTGATGTACCGGCCACCATATTGATGCGCACGCCCATCTCTTCCAATGCCTTAATGACACCAATGTGAGCCCATCCTCTGGCCGCTCCAGAGCCCAGAGCTAAAGCGACTTTCACTTCCGACATGCGCTGTTTCCTACTTTTCTTAATAATGTATCTATCGTACTATGATTACTCATTCGTCAACAACATCACTGAGCAGTTAGATGATTTGGACAGAACGTCAGTCAGGTACCTCGGAACAGCGCCCTAACGATACCCGCACAAACTTTCAACGGGACAAAGCCCGAATTCTTCACAGTGCGGCATTCAGGCGGCTGCAGGCAAAAACTCAGGTTATGTATGTTGGTATGCACGACTTCCCCCGTACACGACTGACCCACTCGCTGGAAGCCAGTCAAATTGGTGCCAGCCTGGTAGTTCATTTAAGTAACCAGCATCCGTTACTGGCTGAACAACTGGAGCTTTCAGAACCTTTGCTCGAGTCTTTATGTCTCGCGCACGACATAGGCCATCCGCCATTTGGCCACGGTGGTGAAATTGCCCTTAATTATATGATGCGAAACAACGGCGGATTTGAAGGTAACGGCCAGACATTTCGTATTGTCACTCAGCTTGAAGCATACACGCCTGAACATGGCATGAGCTTAACCCGAAGAACTCTGCTGGGGCTGTTAAAGTACCCGGTATTAGCCAGCGCAATCCGAAGACAAGAACTCCCCCCTGAGGTAACAAACTTTCGTCATTTACCCACTCGCGAATGGTTGCCACCAAAAGCCTTGTATGACGACGACTCAGAGCAGTTAGACTGGGTACTTCAGCCGCTAAGCACTAACGATAAGAAAAATTTCCAGTCCTTAGTGCATGAACCAGCACAAACTACCCACGGAAAAAGTGCTCTAAAAAGTATTGATGCATCCATTATGGAAGCGGCTGATGATATAGCCTACGGCGTTCATGATCTTGAGGACGCCATTGTTGTCGGCCTTATCCAGCGGCATCACTGGGAAGAACACATGTTCTCTGACCTGCAGCAGCTTGAAGCAGAGCTTTCCGACTTTAACGCCCGAAAGTTAACCGAAGATCTCTTTTCCGGCAGCCATCACCTCCGCAAACAGGCAATAGGAGGATTAGTTAACCGGCTGCTTACCTCAGCAAGACTGAACTCTACTGAGTACAATTTTGACTGTCCTTTGCTGCAATATGAAGTTCAGTTAGGAGCAGCCGAAAAAATTCTGCTGAACTCGTTAAAGCAATTTATTTTTAAATGGGTCATTCGAAAGCCCGAAATGCAGGCACAGGAATTTAAAGGGCAGCAAATTGTTATGGAGCTGTTTGAGGTTTTAGCTGTAGAGCCGGAACGTTTATTGCCTGAAAATACCCGTTTGCGTTATCTGCAACAGCAACAAAAAGGCGGGAATGCTCTGCGCGTAATTTCTGATTACCTTTCCGGCATGACTGACGGGTATGCCGCTAAACTTTACCAGGAACTGTTCTCAGTCAGCTCCCCCAAAAGTGCGTTTCAGTAACTTTTACTCATAAAAAAACCGGAGCAATAAGCTCCGGCTTGTTATTAAGAAAAATAAATCCGTTATGACAAACTGATGTCGTCTTTCTCGTTACCTTTCTTTTCTGCTTTCTTGTCAGCCTTAGCTTCGCTCTTCTCGTCTTCTTTCGCAGCAGCGCGCTCAGCTTCACGAATTTCTTTTGTTCGCTTTTCTGGTTTCGACAACAACAGTTCGCGAATACGACCTTCTAATTCATCGGCAATTTTAGGGTTGTCCTGCAAAAACTTCATTGAGTTAGCTTTACCCTGACCAATCTTGTCGCCGTTATAGCTGTACCAGGCACCAGCTTTATCAACCATTTTGTGTTTAACACCCAGGTCAATAAGTTCACCTTCTTTAGAAATACCTTTGCCGTATAAAATTTGGAAATGTGCTTCTTTAAACGGTGGAGCGACCTTGTTTTTAACCACTTTCACGCGGGTTTCGTTACCAACAACTTCGTCACCTTCTTTCAATGCACCAGTACGACGAATATCCAGACGGACTGAAGAATAAAACTTCAGTGCGTTGCCGCCAGTAGTCGTTTCAGGGTTACCAAACATCACACCAATTTTCATCCGAATTTGGTTGATGAAAATACACATGGTGTTGGATTTCTTAATGTTCGAAGTTAGCTTACGCAGGGCTTGAGACATTAAACGAGCCTGCAAGCCAACATGGCTATCGCCCATTTCGCCTTCAATTTCCGCTTTGGGTGTTAGCGCTGCTACCGAGTCAACAATCACAATATCGACTGCGCCGGAACGAACCAGCATGTCACAAATTTCTAAAGCCTGCTCACCGGTATCTGGTTGCGATATTAATAAATCATCAACGTTAACACCTAAAGCTTCGGCATAAATCGGGTCTAACGCGTGCTCAGCATCTACGAAGGCACAGGTCTTACCCATTTTTTGCGCTTCGGCAATCACTTCCAGAGTCATGGTCGTTTTACCACTGGACTCAGGACCGTAAATTTCTACAACCCGCCCAAAAGGCAAGCCACCAATACCAAGAGCAATATCCAGCCCTAACGAACCGGTTGAAACAGAATCGATATCCAGGGTCTGGTTATCGCCCAGACGCATGATAGAACCTTTACCAAATTGACGTTCGATTTGTCCGAGCGCTGCATCTAACGCCTTTTGACGATCATTGCTCATTATAAGCTCCGTTATTAATCACTGGTTTTATAAACAGTATACTGTACACATTTACAGTATCAAGCGTTGTTCTTATTTTTTCATTAAAACAAAAGTAAGTTATTGTAATTCAATTAGATTTATAAGTTTATCCAGAACTGTATCTAAGGTTTGTAAGCGCACCTGAGTGCGGTCACCTGCAAATTGTTCAGACCAGCACCAACAGCTTTCACTATTTGCTATTGCCATCCACACCAAACCCACTGGTTTATCCGCTGTACCGCCTGCGGGGCCTGCCACACCACTCACAGCGATACCCCAATCGGCATCACATGCCGCTATGGCTCCAACGGCCATTTGCCGAACACAGGCTTCAGAAACTGCACCATGCTTTTCCAGTACGTCAGACTCAACCAGCAGCAACTTTTGCTTAAGGGCATTAGTATAGGTGATTAATCCACCATTAAACCAAGCAGAACTTCCCGCAACTTCGGTAATAGCGTATCCTATCCCTCCTCCGGTACAAGATTCTGCGGTGCATAATGTCTGCTGCTTCTGCTGTAGACTCGAACCCACTTGTTCCGCGAGTTTAAAGGTTTGCGGCGCGATTGCCGTGGTTGCTAACATAACACTGGCTCCAGATAAGAATAATCAATTATGCCTGAATTCTCTGATAAACAGATCCAATCACATACCCCAATGATGCAGCAATACCTACGGATAAAAGCGGAGCATGCTGACATGCTTTTATTCTATCGTATGGGGGACTTTTACGAACTGTTTTTTGAAGACGCGAAACGCTCAGCCCAACTGTTAGATATCTCCCTCACAGCGCGGGGTCAGAGTAATGGTGAACCTATTCCAATGGCAGGTGTTCCCTATCACGCAGTAGAAAACTATCTGGCGCGCCTGGTCAATATGGGCGAATCCGTTGCCATCTGCGAACAAATTGGCGATCCGTCAACCAGCAAAGGTCCGGTTGAAAGAAAAGTCGTGCGTATTGTCACGCCGGGAACCGTCACTGACGAGTCGCTGTTAGCGGAAAAAAGACAAAATCTGTTAGTTGCGATTTGTCCGCTGAATCCAAAACAGCCGGAAGCGGAATACGCAATATCCAGTCTGGAGCTAAGTAGCGGCCGTTTCTGGCTAACCAAAGCTCATTCCAGTGAACAACTGGCTGCAGAAATGCAGCGTTTAGAGCCAGCCGAATTGCTCTATCCTGAGTCTATTTCCTTAGCCGGACTACCTTTAGCAAAAGCGAAATGCAAACGCCGACCGGCCTGGGAGTTTGAACAACAAACCGCTTTTATGCTGCTTACTCGCCAGTTTGGCACTCAGCATTTAGAAGGCTTCGGTATCAAAAATAATGAGCCTACCCTGGCAGCCGCCGGTGCTATTCTGCATTATGTAAAAGAAACTCAACGCGCCGCCCTGCCTCACATTCAGGCGCTAATAACGGAACATCCGCAAGACGCTATTATTCTCGACGCAGCAACACGCAGAAACCTTGAGCTGCAGCAAAGCATGGGCGAAGGCGATACACACCTTTCAGCTGTACTGGACAAAACCGTTTCAGCTATGGGAAGCCGCCAGTTCCAGCGTTGGCTGCAGCGCCCTATTCGGAACCATCAGGAACTTAACCAGCGTTATGATGCTGTCGACGCATTAAAAGAAAATCTGAATTTTGAAAATATACAGCTAACATTAAAACAGTTAGCCGATATTGAACGTATTGTTGCCCGTATGGGCTTACGAAGCGCGCGTCCGAAAGACTTTGCTCGTTTGCGTGACAGCCTGGCTAAAATACCGGAAGTCAGAGCGTCTTTATCTCACCGTTCGCTGAGTTATCTGCACGACATTATTGCTCCCTTTCCAGAAGTGGTCGACTTGTTGACTAAAGCCGTTATTGAGCAGCCACCTTTATTGATTCGCGACGGCGGTGTTATTGCCGAAGGATATGATAGAGAGCTTGATGAATTGCGCGATCTTGCAACGGGTGCTACCGACTACCTGAAACAACTGGAGCAGCGTGAACGTGAGAGAAGTGGTATCGCCACATTAAAAGTTGGCTATAACAGAGTTCACGGCTACTTTATTGAGGTCAGCCGGCAGTCGTCAGAAGCGGTACCCGATGACTATCAGCGTCGCCAGACACTAAAAAATACAGAGCGCTATATTATTCCAGAGTTAAAGGAGCACGAAGACAAAGTTCTGAATGCTCAGGCGCGTTCTCTGGCCAGAGAAAAATGGCTTTACGACCAACTCTTTGAGCACTTACTGCCGCAGGTGACTGCATTGCAAAAAAGTGCTTCGGGTCTGGCTCAACTCGATACCTTGTGCTGTTTTGCACGGCTGGCTGACAATTATCGTTATTGCCGCCCGCAACTGCAAAAGGAAACCAGCTTAATTGAACTAGAAGCTGCCCGTCACCCGGTTATCGAGCAATTGAGTGACGCCCCCTTTATTGCTAACCCCATGTCGCTAACGCCGCAGCAACGCATGCTCATGATTACAGGTCCGAACATGGGGGGTAAATCAACTTACATGCGACAAGCCGCGTTAATCGTTATTCTCGCGCACATGGGCTGCTACGTACCAGCTGATAAGGCCGTTATTGGCGACATTGACCGTATCTTTACCCGTATTGGAGCCTCTGACGATTTAGCCTCAGGCCGCTCGACTTTTATGGTAGAAATGACAGAAACTGCGAATATTCTGCATAACGCCACAGCAAAAAGTCTGGTGCTTATGGATGAAATTGGTCGTGGCACTTCAACTTATGACGGCTTGTCACTGGCGTGGTCTTGTGCCGATTACCTGTCCCGACAACTCCAGTGCCTGACCTTATTCGCCACTCATTACTTTGAGTTAACGGAATTGGCAGAAGAGTTACCAGCCACGGTAAACGTTCACGTCGATGCAAAAGAGCATGGCGATACCATTGCTTTTTTACATAAAGTCAGCCCTGGAGCAGCTAGTCAGAGCTTTGGTTTGCAAGTGGCTAAACTGGCAGGAGTCCCCGATCACGTCATAAATAAAGCAAAGCAAAAGTTGTCCGAACTGGAGCATACTCACCATGGTGGTTTAAACGAACCCAAACAAGCCACTATGGAGCTCACTCCTCCACCTGAAGCTATCCCGTCTCATCCAGAAAAACGCAACCCACTGCTTGATGAGCTGGAACAACTGGACATTAATGATCTGACTCCGAAGCAGGCGCTTGATATTCTTTACCAATGGCAGCAAAAACAAAAAGGCCCAACACAAAGTTGAGCCTTTTTAGTACGTTTAGTAACTGCTAGTTTTACTGAGCAGTAAATAGTGAGTCTAACGTTAGGCCTTGCTGTTTTAACGAATCGCGTAATTTACGCAGAGCTTCCACTTGTATCTGCCGGACTCGCTCACGCGTAAGGCCTATTTCACGACCAACATCCTCCAGAGTCGAAGGCTCATAGCCCATCAGCCCAAAGCGGCGAGCCAGCACCTCACGTTGTTTCTGATTTAACGACTGCAGCCATTCAGTGATATTCCCTTTCAGGTTTTCATCCTGCAAGACACCTTCCGGTCCGGTATCAGCATCATCGGTGAGGATATCCAACAAGGCTTTGTCGTTATCACCGCCTATAGGCGTATCTACCGAACCAATGCGTTCATTCAGACGCAACATTTTAGTGATATCACCCACGGGCTTATTGAGGCTTTTAGCAATGTCTTCGGCGGTTGGCTCGTGATCCAGTTTATGCGCAAGTTCACGGGCAGCACGAAGATACACGTTAAGCTCTTTAACGACGTGAATCGGCAGTCTAATGGTGCGCGTCTGGTTCATAATTGCGCGCTCAATAGTTTGTCGTATCCACCAGGTAGCGTAAGTTGAGAAGCGGAACCCGCGTTCAGGGTCGAATTTTTCAACCGCCCGGATAAGGCCGAGGTTACCTTCTTCAACTAAATCTAATAAAGGCAGTCCCCGATTAGAATAGCGACGGGCAATTTTAACAACCAACCTCAGGTTACTCTCAATCATACGACGGCGGGCTGCCTTGTCGCCTTTTAAAGCACGACGGGAATAAAAGACTTCCTCTTCAGCAGTCAGTAATGGAGAGAAACCGATTTCTCCCAGATATAGCTGCGTCGCGTCCATCTTCTTTTGATATTGAGTTGAAGACGAGGATAGCGCCTCTTCTAACTCTTCTGCAGCACTGTCCGTGCTATCTACAATAGACTCATCTTCATTAGCTTCGACGTTTTCAACTGCTTCTTCCTTTATGCGGCTCATAACAAGCTCCTGTTATACTGAACACCGTGTTACAACACACGTCGACTTCCTTATCTTGTTATTATTATTCCCACATGACTAGCGAGATTTGGGTAAGTAATGCCTCGGATTGACCGACTTACCACGGAAACGAACTTCAAAATGCAATTTCACCCGAGAACTACCGGAGTCTCCCATACGTCCGATAGTCTCACCTACGTCCACCCATTCTTTTTCCTTCACCAGAATGTCTTCGTTGTGAGCATAGGCAGTAATAAAATCATCGTTATGTTTCAAAATGATTAAATTACCAAACCCGTGTAATGCGCTTCCGACATAAACCACTTTCCCTGCCGCCGCAGCGTTAACTGAATCTCCCCTGCTACCGGCAAAGTCTATTCCTTTATTGCCTTGTTCACGCAACGAGAAATCGGCTATTACTTTCCCCGATGAAGGCCAACGCCAAACAATATTATTATTGCTCGGTAGCACCACTTCAGGCCGCTCAATTCGCTGTCTCGGTTGGCTATTGCTACCCTTATCGGTTTGTTTTGCAACCGTTTTTCTTGTGCTTGTTTTTTGACCATACCCTTTCTGTTTCTTATTAGCAACGGGCGTTTTTATATTATTTTGTGCGTTATCAGAGGCTTTTTTATTCTGTTTAGCACTAGCTGTTCGCTGCGCCTTTCTGGCTGTGGTGGCGCCCCGTTGCGGCGCGCTTTCCAGACTCAATTTTTGTCCCGGATAAATAGTGTAAGGTTTTTGTAAATTATTGATTTGGGCAATATCCTGGACATCCAGATTAGCCCGAAAAGCTATTGAATAAAGTGTTTCTCCGGGCTGAACTTCATACTCTTTTTCGTTAATGGAGTTGGCTTCAAAATCGAGGTAAGTTTTACCAGTATAAAGCTCTTCGACTGGAGCAGGTGCCGACCGACCACTACAAGCCTGCAGTAGAGTTATGGCAAACACCAATAATACAGATTGCTTAATTGCCCCGGACGATACCAACATCATTTATACCAACTGCGCTATTACGTACCCAATAATAACCAGTATTACCAGTGTCCAGCCAATGCGGTCAACATATTCACGGAGTTTTACGCCCATTTCCGGACCACCCGTACGTAACAGCCAGGCCACCAGATAAAAACGCATGCCGCGACTGATAGCCGATGCAATAACAAAAGGAAAAAACGCTATCTGCATAACCCCGGCAGTTACCGTAAATAATTTATAAGGAATAGGAGAAAAACCTGCAATAAACACTATCCAGACGCCCCAGTCCGCAAACCAACCCTGAACAGTAACTAGCTTCGACTCGTAGCCAAGTGCCTCAACCGCTGGCAGAACTAATGATTCATAAGCCCAATAGCCCAGAAAGTAGCCTAAAATTCCGCCTGCTACTGAGGCAACTGTCGTCAGAAACGCTAATCGCCAAGCTCTTTTAGGCTGAGTCATTGCCATTGGCGCCAGCATGACATCGGGTGGAATAGGAAATATCACCGATTCCGCAAAACTCAACAGACCAAGAATAATGTCTGCTCTGGGATGCTGAGTCCAGGATAATACTTTATCGTACAGTGCGGAGAACAGCTTCAAACGACATCTCCCTTAACTAAAGGCACGAAACGCACATCACCAATACGCTGTTGCTCCAGCGAATCACCAAAGCGACGCATAACGACAAGGCTCTGCGATTGGTGCTGCTCGCCGACCGGAATAATCATCACGCCGCCGTCGGCAAGCTGATCGACTAAATCCTGAGGTATGTCGCTGGCCGCGGCGGTAACAATAATGCCGTCGAACGGACCTTTGCTGCGCCAGCCCTTCCAGCCATCACCATGACGCATAGCAACATTATGTAAATCCAGCTGACGCATGCGGCGCTTGGCCTGATACTGCAACGTAGCAATGCGCTCAACACTAAAGACTTTATCAACCAACTGAGCCAGAACCGCCGTCTGATAGCCTGAGCCGGTGCCTATCTCCAGCACATTTTTACAATGATGCTGCATTAATAACTGCGTCATTGTTGCCACCATTAATGGCTGCGAAATTGTCTGCCCATTACCAATGGGCAGCGCCGTATTTTCATAGGCTTTGTGAGCTAACGACTCGGGCATAAACAGATGTCTTGGGGTTTCAGATATCACCCGTAAAACCTCTTTGTTGGTAATACCGAGATCCTCTAATTGTTGAATCAGTCGCTTAACCCGCGACTGCCCATTACTAATCATCATTTTTGTTGTTCTAACCAGTCTGTCAGTGTATCGGTGTGGCGTTGAGCCGTCATATCCAGGCTTAACGGTGTAATTGAGATATAACCTTCATGAATCGCGGTAAAGTCGGTATTAGGCTCATCACTTGCATGATGCCCAATGGGTCCATACCAAAAGATTTCGCTGCCAAAAGGGTCACGGTCGTGAACCATAGTCTCTGCGCGATGCCGACGTCCCAATTTAGTCACCCGGGTACCTTTTAACTTATCGTAGGTCGTGTAAGGCACATTGATATTCAGTACCGTATCAAGCCGCAGCGGATCGTTTTCCATATTTGCGACAATTTCTGCCACGACCCGCCCGGCGGTATCATAGTAGTCGTGTCCACGACCACCCATCGATACTGCAATGGCAGGCAGTCCCATAAAGCGCCCTTCCATCGCGGCCGCCACCGTGCCTGAGTACAACACATCGTCACCCATATTAGGGCTGTCATTAATACCCGACACTACTAAATCTACGTCTTCAGCCATCGGCGAGTTAGTGCCTAAATGAACACAGTCTGTGGGCGTACCATTAACAGAATAGAAACCATTATCCAGCCGACGCACCCGCAAAGGATTATGTAAGGTTAACGAATTACTGGCACCACTGCAGTTGCGGTCCGGAGCTATCACTCGTACATCTGCCACTTCTTTTAAAGCCTGGTACAACGCGAGAATACCCGGCGCATGCACGCCGTCATCATTACTTAATAAAATTTTCATCATCTGGATTCACCACTTAAGTCGACAATTTCATTCAATACGGTTGTTGCATAAGCACCGGACGGAAGCGTAAAGCGAAGCTCTGCGTCCTTGCCCTGCCAACTAATTTCGGGGTTTTCTACGCGCAACAGAATAGTCCGGCGAGCCGCCTCTACGCGCAGCTTTCTGAGCGCCTGTAACCAACTATCGAACGGTTGTAATAAACTTTGTTCAAAGGCGTCGGCTTCCCCTTTCACTAAGGGTTTATTTGTGCTTCCTGCTAGAGGTGCCGTTAAGTAAATATTGTTATTTGCCAGCCGCTGTTTAAGTTCGTCGTCCCATTGCGCTACGGTAAAAACCGACTGCGAGCCTTCCAGCATGACACAATCACCAGTCAAAGTTCCTTCTATACCAAACTGACGTATTCGCTCAGCTACTATCTCGTTGAATAAATAGCTGCGCAGTGCAGACAAATAGAGGCTTCGCTTGCTGCGGCTGATACGCGGGGGGCGGCTAGCCATAAGCCAGCGCTCAGCTTGTGCAACGTTATCTCCGCTGCGGCCAAAGCGCTGTTCGCCAAAATAATTTATTACGCCCTGCTCACTCACACCTTGCCAGAGGTTTTCAAGTGCCTCGCGGGAGCTGACATTAGCTAACCTGATAACGAAGCGGTTCGCACGGTGAAACCCCGTCTTTAATTTCTTGGTTCTGCGTATTACCCGCTCAACCGACATTTCTTCATCGGTTAACTCATTCCAATTGAGCGTTTCTTTGCCGGGTAGTTGAATGGAAAACCATTGCCAGGTCACTGCCTGGCGATCTTTTAATCCGGAATAACTGACATTTCTTTCTGATACTCCGGCAAACCGGGCTATTTTTTCTGCACAAAAATTTGTATTAGCCCCGGTTTTTCTAACCCAAAGCCACTGGTGCTCACCTTCACCGTCATCAATAACATCCAACTGCTCAATAACCTGAAAATCTTCCGGCGTCTGTTTAAATTCGGCCTGCGGTCTGTCGCCTTTATGTAAACGCGGTAAATCAGCCAAAGACACTTGTGAGGGTGCCAACATTAAAATGACTCCATCAGAACCACAGCATGACAGGCAATACCCTCTTCACGCCCCACAAAGCCTAATTTTTCTGTCGTTGTCGCTTTGACATTCACATTGTCGATGCAGGTTTTTAAACACTGGGCAATGCTGGCCCGCATATCGTCAATATGTGGTGCCATTTTCGGAGCCTGAGCTACAATGGTTACGTCAATGTTACCCGTCTTAAACTCTTTTTCCTGACATAGACTTACGGCATGACTCAGCAATTCGGTACTATCCGCCCCGGCATAGCGTTCATCGGTATCAGGAAAGTGCTGGCCAATATCACCTAACGCTAAAGCGCCTAATACCGCGTCGGTGACAGCATGCAGAACAACATCTCCGTCGGAATGAGCGACAAGTCCCTGATGATGCTCAATTTCAACACCACCTAAAATCAAAGGCTTATCAGAGCCCCAACGATGAACGTCATAACCATGACCAACACGGATTTTCATGAACGATGCCCTCTTTAATTTTTATGATCATTATTGTCCGCTAATAACCAGTCGCGAACACATTCAAAATCTTCCGGGTGAGTCACTTTTAAGTTGCGGATAGAGCCAGGAATAAGCGCCGGCTGGAAACCACACCACTGCATAGCAGAAGCTTCATCAGTTAACTGAGGGTTTAATGCCCCCATATGCTCTATGGCTTGTTGTAAACGCTCTGCATTAAAAACTTGTGGTGTCTGTGCCTGCCACAACGCTTCCCGATCAACACTGGATTCTATATGGGTAACGCCGGTTTCATCATTAACAGAGATAACAGCGCGTTTTAAGGAGTCTCTTACCGGAATGGCAAGAATTGCGCCTTGAAGGTCCTTTAATCCGGTATTAATGACCGCTGTTAGTGCCGTTTTAGGTAAGCATGGGCGTGCCGCGTCATGTACCAGCACATGGGTAGCCCCTTGCGAAACAGCAACTTTAACTCCAGCCAATACGGATTCAGCGCGGCTGTTGCCGCCTGTCACAAAATGAACCTTTGTTGGCAGGCTCTTTTTAAGTTCAATAAGGTATTCAGCATTAGAGTCAGAAACCGCAACGAAAACCTGTTCAACCCGCGCATCCTTTAATACGGCTTCGATGCTGTACTCCAGCAAAGTCCGGTTAGCGACCATCAGAAACTGCTTAGGGATGTTAGCCTGCATCCGGCTTCCGCTGCCAGCTGCAGGGATCACAGCCATTAACGAATCAATCTGGCTTTGTGCGTGGCTTTCAGACTCACTTTTCATCTCGCTCACCCGCTCAGGCTATGGATTACGATCAGGTACAAGACGGAAGAAAACTTCATCCTTTTTTACCATCCCTAGTTCGTTACGGGCACGCTCCTCCAGCGCATCCTCCCCTTCGCGCAAATCTTCAATATCTGCGTAAATGAGTTGATTGCGTCTTTCCAGATTTTCATTCGTATTTTTCTGATTGCTGACTTCTTGCTGCAACCGCCAATAATCCGGTAGGCTATTTTTGCCAAACCACAGACGGTATTGTAACGCAAGGAACAAGGCCAACAACACGACCAGAGTCACCCGCATGCTCAGCTCCGTTGTTTTTCCTGTTATCATTATGAAGACTATTGACGTGACTGAAAAGCCGTTTTCAGCATTATAAGACAAAAGAGGTTCATTTGGAGTATTTCGCTGCCGCAATAGTATTTTTCTTCGCAGCTTTGGTTCAGGGGGTAAGCGGTTTTGGCTCCGGTTTGTTAGCCGTCCCAATTCTGGCGCTGTGGTTCCCTATTAGCGTACTTACGCCTGCACTGTCTGTCATTAATATCGTGATTGGCGGCTGGATCTACTGGAAAAACAGAGAGGCGGCTCGCCCATCTCAGTGGAAATGGTTAATTTTTTCAGGCGTCATTGCTTCTCTGGTATCGGGATCTTTGCTGTTAAGCGTAAACGAACAGTTTATTAAACTGATTCTTGGTTTTGTCATACTGGCTGTTGCGCTCGCTTTGGCTAGCGGTAAACAACTCCCTACGGCTGAACATGCGCCCGGACATATTGCGGTAGGTACAGGCTCTGGCTTGCTCAACGGGTTAATGACGTTAGGCGGGCCTCCTATTGTTTTATTTCTGGCCAATGCCCGTATCCCAAAACAACAGTTTCGCGCTACACTCAGTCTGTTTTTCTGCTGCATTGCCATGGCAAACGTCGCGAATTTCTCACGCCAGTCTATTTACGCAGAGCCCCATCTCTATCTGGTACTCGCTTTACTACCTTGTGCGCTTATAGGCGCCAGCGTGGGACAAAGACTTCAACAGCATGTATCAGAACAACGTTTTAGACAATTTACTCTGGCACTAATGATACTTTCGGGACTCAGTGTCGTATTGCAAAGTATTAAATAGTTTTAGTACTCCAGCCAACGGCTCTGGTAAAATTAAATTTATGCTTGAAACCCTGTACGCATTTTTCGATTTGGGTCAATTTTCCCAGTCCCCTATAAATGGCTCCCATAACCCGGGGTTAGTCATACTCTCCTATTGTGTCGCGCTGCTAGCTTCTTATACCGCGATACTCACACTGGAACGTGTACAAATATATCAGGCTAAGGTTGCTCGCTACAGTTGGTTAATTGTCAGCGCAGTTATCTCTGGCGTTGGTGTCTGGAGTATGCATTTTATTGGCATGCTGGCTTTTGAGCTTCACCTGCCCATGAGTCATGGCGTGTTGTTAACGCTTATTTCAGTTGTTCCGGCCATTGTCGGCAGCTTTATAGCAATGAAAATTCAAATGTCTTTGTCATCGGTGCGTGCAACACTCATCGCCGGAACTGTTTTGGGCGCCGGTATTGGCCTGATGCACTATACCGGAATGGCTGCAATGGAAATGTCAGCCCACCTTCGTTATGACCCTCTCTGGTTTGTACTTTCGGTATTTGTCGCCGTATCGTTGGGCATCATAGCTTTATTGGCATATCGCCATTATAAAAAATCGGAAAGAACCAGCTGGTTCAGGCGCAGAAGCGCACAAATTGTTGTTGCCGCCATTATTGCTCTGGCTATTTCTGGTATGCACTATACCGCCATGATAGCAGCCAATTTTTACCCTACCCGGGCACCCGATGCGGTATTCAGCGGCCATGGCAACTGGCTGGCTTACGTTGTCGGAATTGGCTCGTGCTTAACCGCTATAATGGCCATTATAGCCTCTCAGATAGACAGACGCTTGCAACAACAGCAAAAGTTAGCCCAAATGTCTGCAGAGCAACTTTATGAAGTTATTAGTGCCATAGATGACGGCTTGCTGCTATTCGACGAACACAACCGTGTTTTGTTAGCGAATCAGGCATTTACGCGACTTACCGGAGATGACCTGGAACGAATAAAAGGCAGTAAACTCAATATTGAAGACTATATTGAGCGCTCAGATAAGTTACTGGAGGATATTAAGAACTCACTAGCCCGCAGAGTTGCCTGGCAAGGTAAAGTTAATGTAAGAAAACGTTCTGGTACGACTTTCCCTGTTCGCTTAAGTATTTCAGAAGTACGCTATAACCAACAGAAAGAACGACATTTTGTAGCAACGGTCACAGACATTAGTGCAGAAGTTGAATCCAGTGAACGTATTCGTTATCTGGCTTACAACGATGCGTTAACCGGGTTAGCGAACCGCCGCTCTTTGTTGGATCATTTGCAAGATCAGCTCGCAACTTATAAAGAAGCAGGCCAAAACGGCGCGTTAATTCTCTGTGATATCGATAAATTTAAAATACTGAATAACACCCTGGGTTCGGATATGGGTGATTTACTGTTAAAACGCGTGGCAGAAAGGCTGCAAAGTTCGACGAAAGCCAACTCATTCCTGGCGCGTTTGAGCGCGAACGAATTCGCGGTCGTGCTAACCGGACTTGAGCGTGGTAATTCAGTCAATATAAAACAGCAATTGCTGACCCGAATTTATCAATTGCTGGATCAACTGCAACAGCCCTATCAGCTCAACAGCTACACGCACCTTTGCTCCTTTAGCGCAGGCGCCTCCCTGTTTGACGACAGCGAATCAAATGCTGAAACCTTAATGACCCAGTCAGGCCTGGCATTATCTCACTCAAAACGCAAAGGTGCGGGAGAAGTCTCACTGTTTCGTCAGGAGTTTGCTGATGCAGTAAGTAAGCGAGTCAAACTGGAAGAGCAACTGCGTAATGCAATAAAACAGAACGAATTCGAACTTTATCTGCAACCTCAGGTAAATATTGAGTCAAAGCCCACCGGAGCTGAGGCGCTCATCCGCTGGAAACAAAGTGATGGCCGCTTTGTTTCTCCTGCTGACTTCATTCCTTTAGCCGAGGAAACCGGCTTAATTGTTCCTTTAGGGTACTGGATTACTGAGCGTGCCTGCCAAATTCTCCAGCAATGGCAACAGAGCCCTGAAAAAGCAAAGATGCAACTGTCGATTAACGTCAGTGCCAAACAGTTTCAGCAGCCCGAGTTTGTTGAGCAGGTTCAACTTCTGGTAGAGAAGTACGAGATACGGCCTCATCGATTAAAGCTAGAGCTCACTGAGAGTTTGCTGATGGACGACATTTCCAGCGTAACCAATAAAATAAAGCAATTAAAGCGCCTTGGTATTGAGTTCGCGCTGGATGACTTCGGTACGGGTTACTCGTCGCTTTCTTATCTTATGCAAATTCCGTTCGACACCCTGAAAATTGACGTATCTTTCGTACGTAACATGCTGGATAGTATGGAAAAGGCTCAAATTGTTTACACTATTATTCAGCTAGGAGAAAGCCTTAAACTGAATATTGTTGCTGAGGGAGTAGAAACCGAAGAACAGTTTAATTATTTGGCGCGACTAAATTGCGATACCTTTCAAGGTTACCTGTTCAGCAAACCCGTACCTGAGTCTGAATTTCTGGCAGATAAGACAGCCCCATAGCTTAACGTAACTGGCTGTCTTTACTTCCACGCCGGTTAAAACCCGCTTTGTTTGAGTCCTGCTTGTCGAGTTCCGCCTGACATTCCACACACAGACGAACACCAGGAATCGCTTTGCGCCTGGCCTCCGGAATAGGCTCGCCACATTCTTCGCAAAACTCCAGACTTTCCCCGCCGGTAAGTTTGCTGCGTACACGTTTTACTTCATCTTCGGTACTGGCATCAATTTGTTCCTGTACGGCACCATCGTGCGACCAGCCACCCGCCATATACAACTCCTTAGAAAAATGGAGAACACAAACAGACGCTGAGTCTGATACATTAACTATAACGTAAAAATACATTGCTATTCAGGTTTTACCTATAAGAAACGCCTATGAAACTTATTTATACCCATGAAAACAAACTATTAGTGGAAAACGCCCGTAACCTATTACAAATGGAAGGCATTGAAACAGTTATGAAAAATGAGTTTTCCAGTGGCGCCGCTGGTGATTTAGCGCCATTGGATACCTGGCCTGAATTATGGCTTGTTGATGATACTCAACTCGCTGTCGCAAAAACACTGATTGAAAATATGGAAGAACAAGCGAACGGCCCGGACTGGCGTTGCAATAATTGTCAGGAAATTAACGGAGCCGCTTTTGAAGTATGCTGGAGTTGCGGTAGCCCAGCTTAACCAAATCATACGGAACAAAAGGAGACATAAAATGAACGGAAGTGAAACTTATACAATGGCTTATTGGGGCGTACTCATTGCTCTGGTCATTTTGCTGGTTCAATGGGTTATTGCCAGCGGTCAAAAAGCGAAACAACCCGGTGCCGTTCCGGGTAAAATCGACGACTCACTGAGTCATTCATCTTTTGTGTTTCGTGCTCACCGCACGCTAATGAACTCGTTAGAAAACTATCCGCTGATGCTGGGCACAGTATTTCTGGCCTTCTTCATAGGTGTCAGCGCTTTCTGGACAGGGATATTTATCTGGATTTTCGCTATTGCTCGCTTAATTCACATGGTTCTTTACTACGCCATAGCAACGGAGAAAAACCCCAGCCCCCGCAGCTATTTCTTTATGATTGGGCTAGCAGCTAACGTTGCTTTGCTTATTTTGTGCGGTGTCACTCTGGTTTAAAAGCCGTTAAATTTTTTCTGGGCTGATCACACATCAGCCCATTCTCTTAACAGGTTATGAAACACCTTGGTCAGGCGATCAAAGTTTTCAGACTTACCGTTTGCATCAAATTCAGCTTTCAACGATTGTTCTATATCAAAGAGTAGCTCCCTGTAATTCGGCTGTTTAACCAAGCTTTGCACCCAGCCTATCATTGCCAGCCGGGAACCTTTAGTCACCGGATTAACCCGATGCAGGTAATGGCTCGGATACATAAGAATATCCCCCTGCCCAAGCCGCCAGCTCCGCTCACCACTGGCATCCTCAATAACCAGCTCTCCGCCTTCAAAATCCGATAAGGGTGACAAACCCAGCGTAAAAGAAATATCGGTTCTTACCCCGTTCATTAAGGAGTCGTCCATGTGGGTACCGTAGTACTCTCCCTGCTGATATCGGTTTATAGTCACCCGCGCCACCTGCTTTGGCCGCATAACCGATTGCACCAGAGCGTTTTGCTGAAGCCTGTCCAGCAGCACTTGTGTAGCTGCCTCAGACTTTTTACCCGACAGTTGCTGGTTATTTTTTACACCTTTCGCTGCCCAGCCTGCGGTTTTCTTACCATCACTAAACTGCCCGGCATCAAGGCCTGCAACAATACTCTTTACCGTATCTGTATCTACGGCATTGCTAATTT
The DNA here is from genome assembly GCF_002364295.1 of Idiomarina sp. UBA3176. Lineage (NCBI taxonomy): Bacteria > Pseudomonadati > Pseudomonadota > Gammaproteobacteria > Alteromonadales > Idiomarinaceae > Idiomarina > Idiomarina sp. UBA3176. The sequence goes on along the minus strand of NZ_DEXU01000023.1, from coordinate 143,249 downwards.
GTAATATCATTATTCCACACTTCTAACTTGCGAATAGTTATCATTTCTGCAAATATACATTAGTTAACTCTCGCAAAAAAGCATACTAAGGTCTTTATATGTTTGAAAAGAAAAAAGTTTGGCTTGGCGTTGGCAGTGTTCTGGCCACCACAGTAGCAGCATCACAGGTAACAGCAGCGCCACTGACTCAACCGGGCGCGGCACCTTCCATGTTCATGGCTGCCCCTATGGCAGAAGGCGAAATGGCCGCTCCTGAAATTGATTTAAACACCAATGACACGGCTTTTCTGGCTCAGCTCGGTTTTATTCGCGGCCATTTATGGGTGGGAATGAAACTGTACGAGCAAGGCCACATTGAAATGGCTAAAACTCACATGAAACACCCGGGTGACGAGCTCTATAGTGGTCTCACTGAAGCATTTGAAGCACGCGGCTTACCCGGATTTGCCGAACCGTTAAATACCCTGGCGGAAAGTGTCATTAATGATAAAAATGAAGGCACGGTCATGAACAACTACAAGGCTCTGCTGGACTCTATCAGCGCTAATGAACCTATAGCTGACATGTCAGCTAAAGACGTCATATTGAGTGTTTCATCAATGCTAATGGTAGCCGCCGACGAGTACGCTATAGGCATTCAAAATGGCGAAGTCACTAATGTTCACGAATATCAAGACGCCATGGGCTTTAAAGAAATTGCGCTTGAACGCTTAAACCGTATTAATGATAAAGAAGCAGAAAAAGCTGAAGAAGCCATTAGCGAAACCCGCAAGGTCATCAGTAACCTTGAAAACCTCTGGCCTACTACTACCCCAGAAGGTGAATTTGAGGGAGATCCTAGTAAAATTTACGGTGCTGCCTCTCGTATTGAACTGGAAGCACGCAGCATTTAATACCTACCAACCTGCATTCGGCTTACTTCTTTTACACATAAAGGAGTAGGCCTGAGTTACCCCTTCATTTCACTCGCAAAAGCTCATTAAAGCAGTATTCTAAAGGCATCTTAAGTCAATTACGAAGGTGTCGTTATGAGCATTCAGTCTCTTTGCAAAATTTCAGTCATTGCCGTGTCATTAGCTGGCTTGTTTATGAGCCAGTCAGCCAACGCAGGCGAAGGCGAAAACGTTTACAAAAAATATTGTCAGGCATGTCATCAACCAAATGGCAAAGGCATGCAGGGCGTATTTCCTCCGCTGGCAGGAAATACAAATATCAAAGATAACCCCGACTACATAGCTAAGACAATTATCAATGGTAAGTCCGGCGCGCTAACCGTTAACGGAACAAATTACAACGGAGCTATGCCGCCCATGGGTTATCTGAAAGACGCCGATATCGCGACCTTAGCTAACTACATCAATACCGATCTTGCAGGCGGCAGTGAGACTATCACAGCCGAAGCCGTTGCCAGTTTGCGTTAAACCTATTTGTTATCAGTTAAAGGAAAAATAATTATGAAAACTCTAAGCTTATCAATTATCAGTGCCTCTCTTCTGGCTGCTATGGCGTCAGCGTCAGCTCCGGTTAATGCGGAAGAGCTCAGCCTTAAGCACGACAGCGAATATGTCATTGATGGTAAAATCTTTGGATTACCAGAAGCTAAAGTCTACCGCGAAGACTACAACGGCCCGGCGGTTGTTGGCGACTATCTGACTCAGGTTCCAAACATAGCGAAACTTGACTACGAAGGTAACAAAACTCATGACATACGCATGGATGTTTTCTCTCAGAAAATAGAAGTAGCACCGGGAGTAACCTATTCGGCCTGGACATTCGGTGGCTCAGTACCCGGCCCGGTATTGCACGTACGTGAAGGTGACCGTGTTATCTTCAAAATGAAAAACCGCTCTGACGAAGAAGTGACTATTACTAAGCCAGTTAAAAATGGTGCTCCATTCATTCAGCAACTGCAGGCCAACGGTTATCAGAATAACCAGCCAGTCGTTAACCCAATGCCCCACTCTATGGACTTTCATAGTGGCACAGTAGCAGCGGAAGACAAATGGCGTACCATTTCTCCGGGTGAAACTATTGAGTTCGAATGGATAGCCAACTACGCGGGTACTTATATGTATCACTGTGGTACTTCCAGCGTACTCATGCACACAGCTATGGGCCAATACGGCGCCGTTGTGGTATCTCCTAAAGATGGCTACCCAACTGACAAAGACGTTGATAAAGAATTCGTTCTGGTTCAGTCAGAGCACTATTTGGAAGAAGCCTCAGAAGGTAACTACATCTATAACCACGGTGCAGCTTTAGACCGCCAGCCAAGTCATGTGACCTTTAACGGACATGTTGCAGCACTTAGCGACAACCCTTTACGAGCGAACGAAGGTGACCGTGTGCGCTTACATGTTTTAAACGCAGGTCCTTCAGGCACTTCCAGCTTCCACGTAATTGGTGCGATTTTCGACCGCGTCTGGTACGAAGGTGATCCGCGTAACGAATGGTATGGCATGCAAACCGTGCTGCTGGGTGCCAGTAACAGCGCAACCATTGAATTTATTGTTCCGGAAGAAGGCATCTATAAGTTGGTCGATCACGAATTTGCTGATGCAGAGCGTGGCGCAGCTGGTGCATTAATTGCCGGTCCGCGTAAAGAGAAATAAGGGGAAACTTATGGTTAAGTGGCTTGGAGTTGCAGGTGTTTTATTGTCACCCTTAGTGCTCGCTGATCCAGTTCTGATCAATGGTGGTACTTTCGAACCTCCGGTCTTACTGGACAAAGAGCGCCTCAGTATAGAAATGGAAAGTTTCATGCTGGACGCAACCCCTGTCACTAACCAAGAGTTTCTGGAATTTGTCATTGAACAACCTCAGTGGCAGCGAGACAACATCGCTGCCCTATTCCATGATGGAAATTACCTGAAGCATTGGGATGATAATACTGGATTTGCTAAAGGCAAAGACAACGAACCCGTCACTTATGTATCCTGGTTTGCCGCACGCGAATACTGCTCCGCACAAGGTGGCCGTTTGCCTGGTCTTAACGAGTGGGAGTATGCGTCGGTCAAATATCGGCAACAGCAGAACATCAGCGACGATGATTATGCCCGTAACCTGTTTGCCTGGTACAGCCAGCCACACAGTGCGAAACAACAAACCGTCGACCCAAATGCTGAGCAATTGATGCACATGCACGACCGTGTCAACGAATGGGTAGACGACTATCAATTATTATTAACCAACGGCGATGACGTCGATTTGCTCTCCGGCTCATGTGGCGACGGAGCGCGCTTTATGTCGAGTTTTAGTAACGCCAATTACGCCACATTTTTCCGTTATCAGTCACGCAGTGATTACGCCCCGCAAAGTGCGACCAGCACTATGGGTTTTCGTTGCGCATACGACCTGGAGAACGACCATGAATAAATTGCTAAAATTGACCGCCCTGGCCTCTTTGATCTTTGCTGTCCAGTCTTTTGCGCAGGATCACTCGCATCACAATATGCACAAGAATCAGACAGCTAACGACCACAGCAATCATACGGCAATGAACGCAGCAGAGGTCTCTCACTCCGAGTCGGTATACCAGATAGATGCTACCTGGAACACGCATAAGAATAGCCAACTCAAGCTTTCAGAACTTGAAGGTCATCCCGTTATTCTTTCCATGATTTATGGCAGTTGCACCACCGCCTGCCCAGTGTTGGTCCATGACGTAAAACGTTTATACAGCAAGCTGGACGAAGACACTAAACAGCAAGTTAAGCTCGTTATGGTGAGTTTTGACACCGATCGCGATACACCCGAGGCACTCGCTGACTATGTTAAGCAGTATCAACTTAACAATGACAACTGGCTGTTTCTGAACGGTTCGGAGCAGGATATCAGAACCTTAGCTACAGTACTTGGCGTGAGGTATCGACAGCGTCCGGACGGTGATTTTGATCACAGCAATTTGATCACTATTCTCGATAAACAAGGGCTTATTGTTGAACGCATAGAAGGCCTAAGCCAGCCAATGGAGAAGCCAGCTAACGTTGTCGCTAAACTGGTTAACGATTAACAGCGGTTGCATTCGCTCTAAGATTTTGTTCCACTAAAAAGGAATCTTGTCGGAGTGCCGGTAGCTTTCTTAATGAAGTTACCGGCTGAGACCGCAATTGCGGGATCCGTTGAACCTGATCAGGCTAATACCTGCGAAGGGAACAAGAGAGCATCAGCATGACACGACCGTTGTTTCTGCGCTGATGTTCCTTTCAACACTCCTGACAAGCATCTCTAACATCAACAAAATGAGAGAATGCTATGTCAACTGCACCATCGAATAACCGTTTAAACCGCCAACAGGCTGAATCCTTCTTATCATCACTATCCGGGCATTATTACCCTAATTCCAGCCGTGAATTTATTTCAGGCAGCAACAAAGACATCCAGGTCCCCTTTCGTCGCATTCACCTTAGCGAAACCCTGCACCAGCCCACACCGGACGTGAAGTTACCACCGAACGAGCCGGTGGACGTGTATGATACGTCCAGCGTCTACGGTGACCCGGAAGCTGCAATTGACGTAAAAGTGGGTTTGAAAAAGGTTCGTGAGAACTGGATTCAGGATCGCCATAGCGAGAATCAGCAATATAATCAAGGCATTACGCAGTTAGCTTACGCAAGGCGCGGCGTGATCACCCCTGAGATGGAGTTCATTGCACTGCGCGAGAATATGGGTCGGGAGCACCTTGAAAACCCCATAACGCCGGAATTTGTGCGCGACGAAGTCGCCAGTGGACGCGCGATTATTCCCGTTAATACCCACCACCCCGAATCAGAACCAATGATTATTGGCCGCAACTTTTTGGTTAAAGTGAATGCCAACATTGGTAACTCATCGGTTAGTTCGTCTATTGAAGAAGAAGTCGAAAAGCTGGTATGGGCGACTCGCTGGGGCGCTGATACCGTAATGGACTTATCTACCGGCCGTAATATTCACCAAACCCGGGAATGGATCTTACGCAACAGTCCAGTGCCTATTGGTACTGTGCCTATTTATCAGGCTTTAGAACGGGTCAATGGCGTTGCTGAGGATCTGAGCTGGCCAGTATTTAAAGACGTACTGCTGGAACAGGCTGAGCAAGGTGTGGACTATTTTACGATTCACGCCGGCGTACTGCACGACTTCATTAAACTGACTGCAAAGCGAGTTACCGGCATAGTCTCCCGTGGCGGTTCGATAATGGCGAAATGGTGCATGGCGCACCAGCAAGAAAGTTTTCTTTATCAGCACTTCCGCGATATCTGCAAAATTTGTGCGAAATATGATGTGTCGCTGTCTTTAGGTGACGGCCTGCGCCCCGGTTCCATTGCCGACGCCAACGATGAAGCTCAGTTTGCTGAACTGAGAGTACTCGGCGAATTGACTCAAATTGCCTGGGAGTACGATGTACAGGTGATGATAGAAGGCCCCGGCCATGTGCCCATGCATAAAATTCAGGAAAATATGGATGAGCAGTTAAAGCACTGTCACGGCGCGCCGTTCTACACCTTAGGGCCGCTAACCACCGATATAGCACCCGGTTACGACCACATTACCTCAGGTATTGGTGCTGCCATGATTGGCGCGTTTGGCTGCGCCATGCTCTGCTATGTTACCCCGAAGGAACACTTAGGCTTGCCTAACAAGGAAGATGTAAAACAGGGGATGATCGCTTACAAAATAGCGGCTCATGCGGCCGATTTAGCCAAAGGACACCCAGGCGCTCAGGCGAGGGATGACGCTATGTCAAAAGCCCGCTTCGAATTCCGCTGGGAGGATCAGTTTAACCTGGCGTTGGACCCGGTTACAGCTCGCAGCTATCACGATGAAACACTGCCTCAGGATTCGAACAAAACCGCGCAGTTTTGCTCCATGTGCGGTCCTAAGTTCTGCTCCATGAAAATTTCTCACGAGGTACGTCAGTACAACCCGGACACTCGCATTGATGTAAAAGTGAAAGACGCGGCGACCGAAGGAGTAGAATGATGTCGGTACCTGTCGTATGGACCCTCGCAGGTTCTGACAGCGGCGGTGGCGCAGGCATTCAGGCGGACTTGCACACGTTCCGTAGTCTGAACCTGCATGGCTGCAGTGTCATAAGCACAATTACCGCCCAAAACTCTGTTGCAACCACCGGGTTATTCCCGTTAGCTGCTGACGCCGTTCGTCAGCAGTTGGAATGCCTGCAACAGGACATGCCGCCTGCTGCGATAAAAATTGGGTTGCTTAGTAATGTGCAACAGCTTCAGTGTGTGGCTGACTTTTTAAAGCAATGGTCTGATCCCCTTCCCCAGCCTTTCGTGGTCTGGGATCCGGTGGTTGTCAGCACTCAGCAGGATCGCCTGTCGGAGCTCAAGCCTCAACATTGCGCGGAGTTATTCCCGCTGGTTGATATTATGACACCGAATTTGGATGAACTCAGTTGGTTGAGCGGATTAGAGGTTACTGATGAGGACTCAATGTATCGCGCTGCAGAACAACTCTTTCAGGCCGGACTGTCCCGAATTCTGGTAACAGGCACCGATTTTGGTCGCGCCGATGAAATCTCTGACTATTACCTTAGCTCCGATGGACATACCCAGTACATTCAGCAGAAGTTGAGAACAAAACACAGCCACGGAACAGGCTGCACCTTGTCTTCAGCCATTGCCGCGGCGTTAGCACATGACTATCCACTTGAGGACGCCATAACAGTCGCTAATGCCTACGTGCATCAGGGCCTGATTGAGGCGAAAGGTATAGGCAGAGGACCAGGCCCTGTTGCTCATACACACTGGCCACAGCAAATTGACCATTTTCCAAAGATTAATACGCCGGAGTTGCCCTGTGTTGACCTCCAGTTTCCCAGTCTAGACCAGGAACCCGGATTGTATCCGGTAGTGGATTCTTACGAGTGGATAGAAAAGCTCTTAAAACTGGGCATTAAGACACTGCAACTGCGTATTAAAGATCCTGATGCTCCTCAGTTGGAAACCGCTATTAAAAAAAGCATTCAGCTGGCAGAGAAATATTCAGCGCAGTTGTTTATTAATGACCACTGGCAACTGGCTATTAAGCACAACGCTTATGGCGTGCATTTAGGTCAGGAAGACTTAACCGAGGCTAACCTTCACGCTATTCAGCAAGCAGGGTTGAGGTTGGGCATTTCCACTCACAGCTACACCGAGTTATTAATTGCTCAAGCGTACACGCCATCTTACATCGCGTTAGGTCATATTTTCCCAACTCAAACCAAGACTATGCCATCCAAACCGCAAGGGCTGCAGCGACTACGCCGCTATGCCGCGTTATTAGCGCCAACGAACATACCGACAGTCGCTATTGGGGGTATTTCTTTAAAGCGCGTAGCTGCCGTAAAAGCTACCGGAATTAACGGCATAGCGGTTGTTAGCGCTATTACTGCTACGAGCGACGTCGAGCAGGCTGTTCGTCAGTTACTGACTGCAATGGAAGCTGAAGTTAAAGCCGAAGTTAAGGAAGAAAGCGAGGTTGCCTATGCTAAGTAATGAGCAACTTCTGCGTTACAGCAGCAACATACTGATGAAAGAAATTGGCGAAACCGGACAACAGCGTTTGCTCAAAAGTCATGTGCTGATTATTGGCTTGGGTGGTCTCGGTTGTCCTGCCAGCCAATATCTGGCGTCATCGGGCGTTGGCCAAATCACACTGGTCGATCACGACACAATAAGTCTCAGCAACTTACAGCGCCAAACACTCTATTCCAGCGACGATATTGGTTTGTCCAAGGCGTGGCAAGCTGGTCATTCTTTGTCGCGGTTAAACCCGGACATTCGTATCACCGCTATTGAAGAAAAGGCCTATGAAGGCAATCTGGACGCGCTCGCCGAACAAGCCGATTTAGTCCTCGACTGCACCGACAATCGCGAGACCCGGTACCTGATCAACCAAAGCTGCTACCGCCTGAACACCCCGCTCATTTCTGCTGCGGCGCGCGGCTTTAACGGGCAACTCATCGCGTTAAATCCGGGGCAATCGCACGGCTGTTATCAGTGCCTTTATCCCGACGCTGTTACCGAGCCACTGAACTGCAGTAACGCGGGTATAGCCGCTCCTGTTGTGGGCATTATGGGATCCAGTCAGGCGCTACTGGCAATTAATTATTTTACCGGACATAAGCTTGCCTGGGGTTACCTGCAAACCTTCAATGGCTTATCGCAAAACTGGCAACAACTCTATTTACCGCGGGCCGCTTCATGCCCTGTATGCGGAGGTCAAAATGCGCATTCAAATTAATGACAAAGATTTTGAGATCACTGAAAAAACCAACTTATCGCAGCTACTGTCTGCTCAGAACGTCGATACCTCGGCCGTTGCCGTCGCCTTAAACGGACAGATTATACACCGCGAGCAATGGCAACAGACTGAGCTTAAAGACAACGATACCATTACACTTGTTCAAGCCGTGGCCGGAGGTTAAACCATGCTGAGAATAGCCGATCGAGATTTTCATTCCCGTTTATTCATAGGCTCTGGCAAATACAGTAGCGCGGATATTATGCAGAAGTCCCTTGCGGCTTCCGGTAGCAAGTTAGTAACGCTGGCATTAAAGCGCGTTGAACTTGAGCGCCCCACTGACGACATTGTCACGCCTATACAAAACTTAGGTTTACAGCTTTTGCCAAATACCTCTGGTGCCAAAACTGCACAAGACGCTATTTTTGCTGCACGCCTTGCCCGTGAAGCTTTAGGTACCCATTGGCTTAAACTGGAAATACACCCCGACCCCAACTATTTGCTGCCGGACCCGATAGAAACCCTAAAAGCCGCTGAAACTTTGGTAAAAGAAGGCTTTACCGTACTGCCCTACTGCGGTGCTGATCCCGTATTGTGTAAACGCTTAGAGGAAGTTGGCTGTGCGGCAGTTATGCCGTTAGGCGCTCCCATAGGCTCAAACCAGGGCCTGCTTACTCGAGACTTCCTACGGATTATTATCGAGCAGGCATCGCTACCCGTCATTGTCGATGCGGGCATTGGCGCGCCAAGCCACGCTGTTGAAGCTATGGAAATGGGCGCAGACGCTGTGCTGGTGAATACCGCCATAGCCACTGCAAACGACCCCGTCGCTATGTCAAAAACCTTTCGCGATGCGGTTATTGTTGGGCGTCAGGCCTTTGAAGCAGGCTTAAGTCAAAACGCTTCGCTAAAAGCGTCCGCATCCAGCCCGTTAACGGAGTTTCTGGAGTCGCTATGAGCTTTTATACTACCTGGGAGCAGACCAGCTGGGATGATACCCGCCTGCAGCTTTACAGTAAAAACGCGGCTGACGTTGAAACCGCTTTAAGCAAAAAACATCTGAATACGGGCGATTTTATGGCGTTACTGTCGCCGGCGGCGGAGTCCTATCTGCCCCTTATGGCAGAGCGCTCACAACAACTGACCCGGCAACGCTTTGGTAACACACTGCACTTGTTTATTCCGCTGTATTTATCGAATCTGTGTGCTAACGATTGCAGCTACTGCGGCTTTTCCATGAGTAACCGCTTAAAGCGCAAAACCTTGTCACCAACTGAAATCGAGCAGGAATGTCAGGCCATAAAAGCCAAAGGTTTTGACACCCTGCTGATAGTGACTGGCGAGCATGAAACCAAGGTAGGTATTGATTATTTTCGTCACGCGCTACCTATTATCAAACGCTATTTCAGCTATGTCATGTTTGAGGTGCAGCCATTGGCTACCCATGAATACGCTGAATTACGCACGCTGGGTCTGGACGCCGTTATGGTGTATCAGGAAACTTATCAGGCCGCCACGTATGCTAAACATCACTTAAAAGGCAAAAAACGCGATTTCCGCTGGCGGCTTGAAACGCCCGACCGCCTGGGCGAATGCGGTATCGATAAAATTGGCCTGGGCTCGCTGATTGGACTGGAGGACTGGCGTATCGACAGCACCTTTACCGCCATGCATCTGGATTATTTACGGCGACTCTACTGGCGCAGTCGTTATTCGCTGTCGTTTCCCCGGCTACGGCCCTGTGCCGGTGGTGTCGATAACGCAAGGACAATTTCTGATAAACAACTGGTTCAGTTAATTTGCGCCTATCGGTTGCGGTTCCCCGATGTAGAACTCAGCCTTTCCACGCGCGAACAGCAGGCGCTTCGTGATGGGTTGTTTCGGCTAGGTGTGACCTCGGTCAGTGCCGAATCGAAAACTCAGCCCGGCGGTTACGCCAACGAGCAACAAGAGCTGGAACAGTTTTCCATAGATGACGACAGGCCAGTAAGTGAAGTGGCGCAGGCAATAAAAGCGAAAGGATTACAACCGGTATGGCAGGACTGGCTTAACGAGCTATCCGCAATGCCACCTGAAACTTTTTCCAGTCCAGAGTAGCCACCAGTAACAACTCACGCAGCGTTAAGGTGCGTGGGTTAACGCGCCCTTTATGATTCCACTGATGTCCACAGCTGGCTGCGGTCATAACACGCTTATTAGGCTTGAGTAAGGTATCCTGACTATGTTCACCCTGCCCGGTAAAATCAAACCAGCCACGGTAATTCAGATGCAGACGCTTTTTATCAGGATCCACACGGTCGATGCTGTCGAGCATTATGGTCGTAAATTCAGGAGTTTGATAACGAACAGGAACCACCAGACCCAAAGCTGCATGTTTAGCAAACCATTGGCTCTGCCCTTCGGCAGATATACCGGCTGAAGGAGCTTTTGTTGGCTGAGGAGCCTGCCAGCTGGCGTTCTGAACATCCAACTTTAACGGCGAATACTGCACTGCATTGAGGCAACCATGAGCGGCGTGACGAATATAGTGCGGGAGACTGGCTAAACGACGTTGCAGAGCCGCAACAGGCATATCATTAACCTGTGCCAGTTGCGGTAATTCACGTTCATACAGCGCTGAGCACAGCTCGGCAAAATCGCCCTGCTGAGCCAGCGGCTGAAATATGTCCGCCTGTTGATTAGCCAGCGTTGACTTCCTGTCGTCCGCGGTAAGGCGCTTGGCCATTCAAATCGCCCTCTATACGCAATAATTGGTTGTACTTAGCAACCCGGTCAGAGCGACACAGCGAGCCGGTTTTAATTTGACCCGCTGCGGTGCCTACTGCCAAATCGGCAATAGTGGCGTCTTCGGTTTCACCCGAACGGTGAGAAATAACCGCCGAGTAACCTGCTTCACGCGCCATCGCAATGGCTGCTAAGGTTTCTGTCAGGCTACCAATCTGATTAAATTTAATCAAAATTGAATTGGCAATCGACTTGTCGATACCTTCTTTCAGAATACGCGTATTAGTTACAAACAGGTCATCACCGACCAACTGAACTTTGCTGCCCAGTTTTTCGGTTAAGACTTTCCAGCCGTCCCAGTCGCTTTCATCCAGGCCATCCTCAATAGAAATAATAGGATAACGGTCACACAGCTCTGCCAGATAATCAGCAAACTCTTCGGCGGTAAAGGACTTACCTTCGCCAGACAATTCGTATTTACCGTCACGGTAGAATTCAGATGCAGCGCAATCCAAAGCCAGGGTAATGTCGCTGCCCATTTTATAGCCCGCGTTTTCAACCGCTTCGACAATCACCTGCAAGGCTTCTTCATTAGATGCCAAGTTAGGCGCAAACCCGCCCTCGTCACCAACCGCTGTGCTTAAACCGCGCTTCTGCAGAACCTTTTTCAGAGCATGGAACACTTCAGCGCCCATACGCAGGCCTTCTTTGAAGCTTTCAGCGCCAACCGGCTGGATCATGAACTCCTGAATATCCACGTTATTATCTGCATGTTCACCACCGTTTAAGATGTTCATCATTGGCAGTGGCATGCTGTATTTACCGCTGGTGTTATTCAGGTTGGCAATATGTTCGTAAAGCTCAATGCCTTTACTCAAAGCCGCTGCTTTCGCCACAGCAAGAGACACAGCTAAAATAGCGTTAGCACCCAACTTTTCTTTATTGTCGGTACCGTCCAGCCTCAACATAATGTTATCGACAGCTTCCTGGTTAATCGCATCAATACCGCTTAAGGCTTCAGCGATAGCGCCATTAATATTGGCGACTGCCGTTTCAACACCCTTACCTAAGTAACGAGAAGTGTCGCCGTCACGTAACTCCAGAGCTTCACGTGAACCGGTTGATGCACCACTTGGTGCTGCCGCACGGCCCATGTGGCCAGACTCCAGGTAAACGTCGGCTTCAACCGTCGGGTTACCACGGGAGTCCATAATTTCACGACCAACAACTTTAACAATCTTACTCATGCTTAAATCCTGTTTAATGCTTAATCATTAGCCGGGTTATTAACCCAAACGCTCTTTATGAAATTCGCCAGCAGCTTCTATAAAGCCTTTAAATAACGGGTGCCCGTCACGCGGCGTTGAAGTGAATTCCGGGTGGAACTGTACTGCCACAAACCAGCGGTGTTTCGGGTTTTCCAGAATTTCAACCAACTGCTTATCGTGCGAGTAACCGGTAATTTTTAAGCCAGCTTTCTCCAGTGCTTCAACATAATGGTTGTTCACTTCGTAACGATGACGGTGGCGTTCTTCAATAGTCTCTTTACCGTACATTTTAAGTGCTTTAGAGCCCTTTTCTAAATGACATTCTTGTGAGCCCAGGCGCATAGTGCCCCCCAAATCAGAATGCTTATCGCGCAATTCTTTCTGGCCACTGGCATCCATCCATTCAGTGATAAGTCCCACCACAGGATCGCTGCAACTCTCATCAAATTCAGTGCTGTTAGCGCCAGCTAAACCAGCCACATTACGAGCGAATTCAATCATTGCGACTTGCATACCTAAACAAATGCCCAAATACGGAACATTGTTTTCACGAGCGTATTTCGCCGCAATTAGTTTTCCTTCAATACCACGACCACCAAAGCCACCGGGAACCAAAATAGCATCCACGTCTTCAAGCTTAGAGGTACCTTTGGTTTCTAAATCTTGCGAGTCTATATAACGAATGTTCACCGTTAAACGATTCTTAAGACCAGCATGCGCTAAGGCTTCGTTAACTGACTTGTAAGCGTCAGGCAGTTCAACGTACTTACCGACAAAACCAACCGTGACTTCACCGTTCGGATTCGATTCCTGATAAAGAACCTCTTCCCACTCATGCAAGTCGGCTTCAGGACAGTCCAGACGAAAACGTTTAGTGACTATGTCGTCCAGGCTCTGAGCTTTTAGCATAGAAGGTATTTTGTAAATACTGTCAACGTCGCGCAGGCCAATAACCGCGCGCTCTTCTACGTTGGTAAACAAAGCGATTTTCGAGCGCTCAGTTGCCGGTAAAGAACGATCTGAACGGCATATCAATATATCGGGTTGAATACCAATAGAACGCAGTTCTTTCACTGAGTGCTGTGTTGGCTTGGTTTTCACTTCACCCGCAGCGCCTAAGAATGGCACCAGGGTCAGATGCATAAATAAGGTGTGGTCACGACCAATTTCCGTGCCCAACTGACGAATGGCTTCAAGGAAAGGTTGTGACTCAATGTCACCCACCGTGCCACCAATTTCAATAATGGCAATATCGAAGCCTTTACTGCCTTCAATAACACGACGCTTAATTTCGTTGGTAATGTGAGGAATGACCTGAATGGTCGCTCCTAAAAACTCACCTTTACGCTCACGGCGGATAATGTCTTCATAGACACGGCCGGTGGTAAAGTTGTTGCTGCTGGTCATACGGGTGCGAATAAAACGCTCGTAGTGACCAAGGTCAAGATCGGTTTCAGCTCCATCTACGGTGACAAAAACTTCACCGTGCTGAATTGGACTCATGGTACCCGGATCTACGTTAATGTAGGGATCCAGCTTCATGATAGTAACGTTAAGGCCCCGTGCTTCTAGAATTGCCGCCAGGGAGGCTGCAGCAATGCCTTTACCCAGCGAGGATACAACTCCGCCGGTTACGAAAATATAGTTTGTCGCCATGTGATACCTAGTTGGTCAGGTCAAATTTGGGATTGCATTCAGACGGGAAAGTAGTATACCGAAAGACGACCCTAACAACAAATAAAAAGCACGCCACCTGTCTCCAACCAAGCACTTTTGCTAGTATAGCGCCAGCTAAAACCTATTCGGAGTTACTTTATGTCATCCTGCTGTAGCACCACCGCACAACAACACATCGACAAAGCACAAAGGACATTATTATGGACCGTGCTGGTTCTTAACGGAGTGATGTTTTTCGTTGAATTTATTGCGGGTTGGTTAGCAGAGTCCAGTGGGCTTATTGCCGACTCATTAGATATGCTGGCGGATACTCTGGTTTATGCAGTTAGTTTGTATGCTGTTGGTAAAGCCATAAAATACAAAGCCAACGCCGCCATTCTTAACGGCACACTGCAAACCGTGCTGGCACTTGTGGTTTTGGCAGATGTGTTACAACGTTTAATTTTTGGCAGCCAGCCTAACGCCAACATGATGCTCTGGGTTGCCCTGCTCGCTCTTGCCGTTAATATCGCTTGTTTCGCTTTGCTGTACAGCTCGCGCAATGGCGATATTAACATTCGTGCCAGCTGGATATGCTCGCGCAACGACATGATAATGAACGGCGGGGTAATTCTCTCAGCTCTGCTGGTTGCTAAGCTTAATATGGCCTGGCCGGACTTAGTCATAGCCACAGTCATTGCTTTAATTGTGCTGCGCTCTGCAATACGCATTATTCGCGATGCACGAGCAGTAAAAACGGGTGAGAAAACTGACATTTCAGGGTGCTGTGGCTAGGCTCCAGAATATAGCAAAAAAACGCTAAGATCTAAACTCAAAAGGCCCTTTCGATTCGCTGCGAACCACTACGGTACCAGCTAATATATCGTGCCAGGCCTGCTTTTTGTCACTGAACACTATCCAGAAAAAGCCTAAAAGGACAGGTAGTGCCGAGAGTATATAAGCAAAATAACGGCCGATGGCTTTCCCTATACTCAGGGTCCCCCCAGTATGCTCATCCACTACCCGTAATTTCAATATCATTTTACCGGGTGTTCCTAAAAACTTAATCCAGAAAAAGATAGTCAGTATGGCCGGTATAACGTAGTTAATCAGTACGTCCCAGAAGCCGTATATCAGCTTTTCACCTTGCCAGTACTCCTGACCGTAGATAAATCCAACGGGTATTGAAAACAAAATCACCAAGATAACAACGTCAATTAACATCGCTGCAAAGCGAATTCGAAACCCGGCGTACTTAGCGTATTCTTTTTTATCTTCCATTATTGTCCCTTTCCAATCCGTTGTTAATTATGGAAGCTTAATCATCAAACCGATTTAGATAATGAAAAAGAACATATGTCCAAATAACAGCTGCGGGTATCAGACTAAAAGCAAGTTGAGAGTAAATCAATAAAAAAGCGCGCTCAAAATGAACACGCTTATTCGGAGGGATTAATAAAATTACGTTTTCGCCTGTTTAAATCGATTTACCAAATAAAACAACGCGGGTAGAACAACCAGCGTCAGAAGCGTTGACGAAATAATACCACCAATAACAACGGTGGCCAGAGGCCGTTGAACCTCTGCTCCGGTACCCGTATTAAATGCCATAGGAACAAAGCCCAAGCTCGCCACAAGAGCCGTCATCAGTACCGGTCGCAGACGTTGTTGCGCCCCCTCAAATACAGCGTCTTTCAGCTGTAAACCATCCCGAAGCAACTGTCGGATAAAAGACAGCATAACAACCCCGTTTAACACCGCGACGCCGGACAAGGCAATAAAACCCACCGCCGCAGAAATAGACAGAGGCATGCCTCGCAATGACAAAGCGAAAATCCCGCCGGTTAATGCCAAGGGCACTCCGGTAAAGATAATCAATGCGCTGCTTAAAGAACCGAAGGCGCTATACAGCAGACCTAAAATCAGCAACAGCGTCAACGGAACCACCAGGCTTAAGCGCTGTGAAGCTGACTGCAACTGCTCAAAAGTGCCGCCATAATCAATCCAATAACCAGTCGGAATATCCAGGTTTGTGTTTAAACTCTCCTGAACCGCATTAACAAATGAGCCCAAGTCGCGGTCAGTAACGTTAGCACTGACAATGACATTCCGTTTACCACTTTCCCGGTTAATTTGATTAGGCCCATTAGCTAAAGTCAGTTTAGCCACTTCACCTAACGGCACATACTGTAGCTCTGGGTTATTTGCCGCAGGCACATCTACCGGCAGTTGTTTCAATTTTTCAATGTTCTGCCGCCAGTCATTGTCCAGCCGAACCAATAACTTGAAACGTTTGTCACCTTCATAAATAACCCCAGCCTGAATGCCGCCTACGGCACTCTGCAGTGTACTTTGTACATCAGCAACCGTAAGCCCCAGCAACGCCAAATGGTCTCGCTTAGGTTCAACAGACAAGATAGGTAAGCCGGTCATTTGCTCAACGCGCACGCCGGAAGCCCCCGGAGCCTCTCTGATAATAGCCGCGGCTGAGTCACCCAGTTGTTTGAGCTGCTCAAGGTCGTCGCCGTATATACGTACGCCAAGATCAGCCCGCACTCCAGCAATCAGCTCGTTAAACCGCATTTCTATCGGCTGGGTAAATTCGTACTTGTTACCGGGTAACTCTTGTACCTCCTCACGAATTTCACTGACCAGTTGCTCTTTAGTTTTATCCGGGTTGGGCCAGTCTTTGCGCTCCTTCAGCATAATAAAGGTATCAGCCACGCTCGGTGGCATCGGATCCGTTGCTACATCTGGTGTACCAATTTTAGAGAAGACGCGCTTTACTTCGGCAAATTCCGCCACCACGGCTTCTACGTCTTTTTGCATATCAACCGACTGCTGTAAGCCTGTGCCCGGAATTCGCAAGGCATGCATCGCAATGTCGCCTTCGTCCAGTTGCGGCAAAAACTCCGTACCCATACGACTGGCCTGAAACAAAGAAACAGCGAACAAGCCGAAACCGATAGCAATAACGAACACCGGAAGTTTTAGAGCCCCCCTTAATACCGGTTGATAAGCTTTACGAGCGCCGCGCATCACTTTGTTCTCGCCGTGCTTAATATTGCCACGGACAAAGATAGCGACAGCGGCAGGGACAAAAGTGACCGAAAAAATCAAGGCACCCAGCAGCGCCGCAACGACAGTAAAGGCCATAGGATGGAACATTTTTCCTTCCACGCCGCTTAACGCGAATATGGGCAGGTATACCAGCATAATAATGAGGACACCGAATACCGCCGGATTGAATACCTCACGCGTACTTTTCATAACCTCAACTAAGCGTTCCTGAGTTCTTAACACTCTTCCTAACCGCTGTTGCGCATTACCCAGTCGTCGCAAAGCATTTTCCACTACAATAACGGCCCCATCGACAATAATGCCAAAGTCTATCGCACCCAGGCTCATCAGGTTGCCGGACACTTTATTCGTGACCATTCCGGTAATAGCAAACAGCATACTAAGCGGGATAACGCATGCGGTGATCAAGGCAGCACGTATATTGCCGAGCAAGATAAACAGAACCACAATAACCAGAACCGCACCTTCAAAAAGGTTCTTCTCAACCGTGGCAATGGTTTTATCCACTAAGGTAGTACGATTATAAATAGGCTCAGCAACCACGCCTTCTGGTAAGCTTTGTTGCACTTGTTCCAGCTTTTCAGACACCGCTTGTGACACTATGCGGCTGTTCTCACCAATAAGCATCATGGCGGTGCCCAGAACCACTTCTTCCTGATTAGATGTAGCTGCACCGGTGCGCAGCTGTTCACCCAGTTTGACTTCAGCGACATGGCGCACCCGAACCGGCGCATCGTCCCGCTTTGATACCACCACATTGCCAATGTCTTCCAGAGATTGTAACTGACCCGGCGAGCGCACCAGCCACTGTTCCCCGTTCTTTTCTATATATCCGGCGCCGGCGTTTCGGTTGTTCAAGTCCAGAGCTTTTAGTAAGTCCTTCATGGTCACTTTGTAAGCCAGCATACGCCCCGGTTGAGGTGCAACCTGGTATTGCTTTTCATAGCCGCCAACACTGTTTATTTCGGTAACCCCCGGTACTTTTACCAACTGCGGTTTAATGATCCAGTCCTGTATAGTGCGCAGACTTTCCGCAGTATAAGCCTTACCCTCTGCGTCGGTTGCCCCTGGTTTTGCTCTGACAACGTAGTTAAAGATCTCTCCCAAACCGGAGGCTATGGGTCCCATTGCGGGTTCAACGCCTTGCGGCAGTTCCCCTCTAACCTGCTGTAGTCGCTCACTAATTTGCTGTCGAGCCCAGTAAATGTCGGTGCCTTCTTCAAATACCACGGTTACCTGAGACAAACCATAACGAGAAATTGAGCGGGTATAATCCAGCTTCGGAATGCCCGCCATAGCCGTTTCTACCGGGTAAGTGATACGTTGTTCTGTTTCCAGCGGTGAATAACCCGGCGCCTCGGTATTCACCTGTACCTGCACATTGGTAATGTCCGGCACCGCATCAATTGGCAGCTTCATGGTGCTATACACACCAACAGCCGCAATCAAAAAGGTCGCAGCCACCACTAACCAGCGGCGTTCAACCGCAAAGCGAATGAGTGCATCAATCATGATAGTCCCCCTAGTGGCTGTGCCCTGCACCTTGTTTGAGAATGTCAGCTTTAATCAAATAACTGTTGCCAATGACATACTCTGCGCCTGACTGAAGCCCCGAAAGAACCTCGACGTAGTCACCCGATTTGCGCCCTGTTTTAATCTCACTGGCTTCAAACCGGTTGCCGTTGCGGATAAAAACTACGGTTTCTCCGTTCAAGGTCTGAATGGCATCGGACTCAACCGCGATATCGGCAGTAAAGGTGTCAGTTGTGACATCCGCTTTAACATGCATTCCCGGGCGCCAATGTCCTGACTTATTGGGCAACACGACGCGTGCCCGGGCTATGTGACCGCCGGTCATCTGAGGTGCAATGTAAGATACTGTACCGCTTACCGTTTTATGGTGGTGTAAGTCATATACCTCAGCGCTCTGACCTTCTTGCATTGCCTCCACGTTTTCGGGAAATGCTGACAACTCTACCCAAACTGAAGCGGTATTAATTACCTGAAATAAAGGTTGTTGATCAACCAGTTCACCAATATTAGTAAATCGTTCAGAAACCTCGCCACTAATGGGGCTGACCACATTGAACTTGGTACCTGTACTGACGTTTTCGACTACGGCAAGTACCTCGCCCTTTTTAACTGAGTCGCCGATATTGGCATTAAGCGAACTCACAATGCCTTTATAGCGGGCGCTAATATGCGCAATATTGTTATTCTCCGGGGCAATTACGCCGAAAACAGTTTGAGTCACAGCCATGCGTTGGGAGCTAACTTGTCCCATAGTCAGGTCGGCGTTTTCAATAGCTTTATCGCTCAGTTCGGTATGCGACTTTTCATGGTGGTCATCTTCCGACGCCCAGATTTTTTGGGGGTAACTACAGACAGCCAACAAAGCAGCTGCTAAAAAGTAAGTTGATAGTTTCACTGCTGTTCTCCTAAAAATGCTTGTCCGGTCATACGTTCCAGCTGAATGACATCGCTGTATATGGCGTGCTCCCGCGAAACTCTTTGGTACTCGAGCTGAGCTAGCTCATTCTGCGCATCCAGCACCTGCAATAACGAATGCGTACCGCGCACATAGCCCTGGTTCGTTTGTTCGACCAGTTGCTGTGCCAATGGCAATAGCGTGTCTTTCACTTTTTGTCGGTAGTTTTGGTGGGTTTGCAGGCTGTTTATTAGCGCCAGTGCCAGCGAGCGCAACTGAGTTCGCACTAGTTTTTGCTGCTGCAGGTTCGATTGATGCAAAACCCGACGCTGCTTAATACGCCCGATATTAGGATCTTGCAGTTGCAATGGCATCGAAGCTTCAACAACAAAACCGGTATCATCCGACTGATTGTTGTAACGTACGCCAAATCCGAGACTTAAGTCAGAGGTAGAGTCTGCTTCCAACGCCTTTGCCTGAGCCCGCAATAAGCGTTCGGAATCTAACAGGCGTAAATATTCAGGCGCTTTATTTACTGCATTTAGAACGTCCGATTGCTTCGGCAACTTTAAGGGGAAATAAAAAGTCCCCGAAACTTGGTTAAAGTTTGGCTGCTCAGCCCACATTGCGCTGAGCTTTGCCTGCGCTTTAGCCAACTGGCCTTTCAGTTCCTCTATATCAGCCCGTTGGCTCTCGCGCTGAAGTTGGATACGGGTTACCTCAGAGTTTGGAACCGCGCCGGCATTTGCCCGCTCCTGCGCAGTTTCTAAGAGACTCTCCATACGATGAAGCTGCTGCTTGCTAAGACGAATAAACTCCTGCAGCTTGAGTACTTGGTAAAAGCGTTGTGTGGTTTGTGCCAGTACCTCAATGCGCTGGTATTCAAACTCGGCCTGTTGCACTTTTTCTTCGGCTGTAGCCGCATTCATACGCTGCTGGCGTTTCTCACCTAACTCAATGACCTGAGAGAAGGACAGCGTCATCTGCGCACTATCCAGACCGGAGCTTTCACCAGAGCCAGCAAAGTTTTCAACTTCCAGTCCAACTCTCGGATTAGGTGAAAACTCAGCCTGCAGAGTCAGTGCCTCGGCGGCCTGCTGTTGGTAATCGTACTTTTGTAAATCGGGGTTACTCTTCAGCGTGCGGTTTAATGCATCACTTAAAGTTAAATCTGACGCGGCAGCACTAACCGGAAACACCAATATGGCACCCAGAAAGACCACCACGAAGCTCAAACGCTTCATGTTTTTTCTCCAATT
Source organism: Idiomarina sp. UBA3176 (assembly GCF_002364295.1). NCBI lineage: Bacteria > Pseudomonadati > Pseudomonadota > Gammaproteobacteria > Alteromonadales > Idiomarinaceae > Idiomarina > Idiomarina sp. UBA3176. The sequence continues at coordinate 122,604 of NZ_DEXU01000023.1, read as the reverse complement.
GTTCGCTATTTAAAAATGACGGTAGAAATGGAGATTAAGCGTTTGGTGGGGGAACCGGCGGTTGATGGGCTAAACCCTTATCAAAAATCACAGCGGTAGGTTGAGCTTCGGTAATAACGGGACAAGCAGAGACACTAATGCCATAACCAGTAATGCAACTAACGTGCGCATGAAACTGGTGGTCGTGCCCCTGCTCAAGATCTAAAGATGAAGAATTCGGGCTATGTTCCAAACCATGGTTTACATCAAAAACAACATCCACACTGCTGTGGCTTGCGTCTTCCATATGGCCAACCACAGACGCACAGGTAAAAAAGCTGTATATCAGGATGACTGTAATGAGTAACCATGAGATTTTCATGCCCGCTACTTTATCGAACTTAAGCCGCGAACGCTAGCGCAGAGCAATAAAGCTATAAGCCTATAAACTACTTTGCGTTCTGCGTGCCAGTAGAATTCAAGTCAATATCTACGTCATAGTCGATAAATTTAGCCTCCCCCATATACCAAACTTCAAAGGTTTCGGGCTCGCCATAAAAATAGTAAACATCTACCGGTGGCTTGTTCCGACCATGAGCATACACAAAAGACTGCCTCGTTATTTCCTTGAGGTATCCCTTGCTATCCTTAACAAAAACCTCATTCCGGCGACGTTCTTGTTCGTACGCTTTTCTTTTTATCGTTTCGCGCGGCTCAAACTCCGCGTAGTCAATAATGAGTCGGTTACCTTTTAGACTTACGCCTTGCGGCAGTTCGTCTTTAGCATAGCTTTCTTTCGTTAGATTAGGCGCGATAAGCACTGGAAGCGCGGCTTTAAAACGTTCAGGTTTGGTTGTGAACCTTTTTGGATAATAATCAATACTGTGCGCTTTAAAGTCATAAGCAAATTCAATGCTCTCTAAGTCCGTGCTTTCGAGGTTTCCACTTTTCTTTAACTCAACTTCAGCGGCATCCTGCACTGGCTCATTATTTTCATCAAAGAACTTATGACCGGCCATTGCAGATGCCGCCACCCGGTTACCACTTTCAATAAATACATCACTTTGTACATTGGGGTAAAACCACCTTATAACTCCGGGGGTTTCAACATCCTGTCTTTTCGGGTCGTCGAACTCATATCCCCGGAAATGCAGTAATGTCATTAAATCTGAAATTTCTTGTGCATTTAATTCGGTACGGGATGCTGTAACAGGCAGACGATCATTGTAAACAGGAGCCGTTAGCTCAATCTCAGGTATATCGCCCAGGCTGATCTCATAAGTCCGGGAATATGGCAGGTCAAGCACTGGAAGCTCTAACTCACGTTCCACTTTTTGGCTTTCTTCACCGTACACTAATAGCGTTAACAATCCTTTGTCTACTTGTCCGTTAAAGGCCCTGCCTAAGTATATTTTACCAGCGCGCGCCTCTTTACTGTCTTTTTGCCAGGCCTCAAAATCCTTTTTTACAGCTTCTAAATCGATATTTCCCTGTTTAGCCTTTTCTATCACCTCTTCCAGCAGGTCGTTTTCCTGATAAACCTCAGACATAGGCCGACGTCGAGTTGACCGCCAGGCAAGATAATCCCCATTGGCTGTAACGGCCTCAGCAAGAACATCTTCATTCCCAAACAATTTAGCGGGGGCAGTGCCGTCTTCAGTACTAATTTCAACTACGTAATAGTCTTCCCCAAACTCCAGCACGTTAATTAAAAAGCCGTCCCGCTCCAGAGTTTCTCCAACATCTTCAGCGCTGAGTTCAAATGTAATTATCTGTTCTGGCAATTCTGCATAAAACTCTCCCTTTACAGCAACTGGTCTGGGGGACTTCTCATCGCGTGCCTCGGTGAAACAGAATTCTTCACGTGTATCGACAATATCGCCCAATGCCTGCTTATTATTTGCCATATCAGGAAAGCTCGCATATTCAGGGAAGCCCAAGGTATCACCGTTGTCGAAAATCATATTGGTGTATGTCAGACTGTAACGAAACGGAAACTCAAAGCCAGGCTTCAGAGTAAAACCCTGTTCGTTTGAATATTGCATGCAAGAGAGGTGTTTCCAACTGTTTACCGCTACCATACTTTGCAAGTACGCTTCGATCATTGCGTCCCTGTCACTGTATTGGTTGAAATGGAAAAACTCCGGCTGAGTGTATTCAACTTTTTCTATCCCGGCATAAAAGACAAAAACGTCCATCATCCATTGGAAGTTAGACATTTCCTGACCGTACAGTGCACGTCCGAGCTCTTCGTCCTCAAGCCCTTTTAATATTTCAAAACGGGCGTCGTGAAGTTCATCGCGTTGCTGAATTTGCTCGTACACAGTTCGACCCTCCTGCTTAGCTTCCTTGCTTTCTGCACAACCCGCGCTCAGCATTGCGCTGACAAAAGCAACACCCAAAACTTTGTATATATTCACTGTTTCCCTACCTATTTTTTTGGTACATCTTTGTGTGCTACTCGTTTATTTGAAACCACCAGAACAAGTACGGATATTCTTCTAAAGCTTCCGGCGGCGGTTGCTGTAAAAAGCCATGACCCGGATCAAGATCAAGCGCTCCGGTTTCCTGAACAATACCTCTAATTGCCTTAATGGATGCATCCGACTTAGCCTCTTCCAGCTGCGCTTCCTCGTGAAAAGACCATAAATATAAGCCTAATGCGGAATACCACAGGCTGACTAATTCAGGGTTACTCTGCTCTTTTGCCTCAACAATGACTTCTTTTGCCGTATCCTGAATAGCCATTTCCACCGGCGGCAATGCATCGTCGCCCGTAAGCAAGCCTGCTTCGACGAATTTCTGCCAGAGCGGTGAGCCAGCATCGCAATATAGGTAAGGTGGTTCAATGTAGCCGACGGTGGGGTTTGTCTCGCCGTTCCACTTTTCTTCAGGGTGAAGTCCAACAAAAGTAAACTCGCGTACGCTATCGAAAAAGGCTTTATGCGCGGCGTAGTCAGGGTGTTGAGTGAGTTTAAATTGGTAAACAAAGTTGTGTTTCAACAAAGTGTCAATAACACGAAGATGAGTAAAACCAGTATCCCAACATTCCTGAAATTGATAGAGGTTCCAGAATAGCGAGCGCAGTTCCTGGCTCGTCTTTGTTTTCGACTGAGCCAGACAGTTAACCGACGACTCAACCAGGTCTTCAAACTCGTGCATCGACATAAGACATTCCCTTATTAGTAATAGCGCGGCTCTTCACAATACAGCTAACGGAAGAAAACTTACTATGCACCTTCCATTGGCACCGTGTTGTCATTTTGTAAACTGAGTTTACCCAACTTAATACCCAGCTCCAATACAGTTGTGGACACCTTTACAGAAACTTAACCCTAAGTTTCTGCATAACGGCCTGGAGGAACTAACGTATGCGACGAGCGCCCTCGTCCATTCCGGTCACTCTAAACTTCTTTCCAAGTGGTGCCCTGACAACGGGGCTTGATATCAATTCATCACCACAATAAATTCGCATGGGTAAACCAATATGCTCTTTACTCGCGGCTTTCCATTTACTCAGCGCATGGTCGGCCACTTCTATTGTCCATTGAACCGTATTATTGTCGGTAGTTGTATTTAACGAACTAAGGTCAGAACGCTCTAACAGTAAGGTATCCGGGGCTCCCTCACTCTTTGCTGGTAAATATAAGTTAAAATCACAGTACTTTTCTTTGTCCTCTGCGATCGCAGTATCGTCCGCATACGTGAAAGCACTTACCAATAAAGCAAGAACCAGAATGTATTTAAAATTGGTCAAGTTTTGTCCCTGTAACTGAGTCGGTAAAAGGGTTTCCGGCTTTCTAGTTAAGCTTCGCAGATAATGATATTTATTATTTTATCAACGACTTCACCTGTATTACTAACGCCCTGCTCTACATAATACTCCGCATTTAGTAATCTAAACCCCGATTCTTGCAACAAGTTACAGGCAAGTTCTTTATCGTATAGCTCAAAACCATAAGGCACAAAAGGTAAGTCTTTCATAAACGAACTATCGCCAAAAGCGAGGCAAAATAGCCCTTGAGGTTTAAGAACACGTCGAATTTCCGCTAAATGTTCAAGCGGTTTGTCCCAAAAGTAGAGAGTATGAACGGTCAGAATCTTATCGAATACATTACTATCAAAATTGAGTTGAGAGGAATTGCCCTGCTGAAATGTCGCTTGCCCCGAAGTCACTATATCTTCGTTCATGCGTTTCGCTTCGGCAATCATATCTGCTGACCAGTCAACGCCGGTATAGGAGAGGTTATCAGCCCGTTTGATTATGTCAGCAGCAAAAACTCCATTGCCGGGACCAATTTCAAGCAGTGATTCTGAATGTTGTAGGTTTAAAAGGTTTATGCATTTTACGTTCAACTGACCGTTTGCACTGTTCATGTTTAAAGCGACTTCAGCGGCATGCTCTCCACTAGGGTGACGTAGCTGTGAAGCCAGAGTATGTGGATCCATTTTCGGTTACCCATTAACAAATAACATTTTAATTTTTCAAACCAGCAGAAGGCTCTGCTAATTCAGATATACGTTGCCACCTAAAGTACTTTTCATCCGCTAATGCCAACATGGGCATGTCTTCTTCGGTATTACCATAGGCAAATATGGTTTCAAAAGCTGACAAATCGAGGGTACGTTTAATCCCTTTCACCTTATTGCCCAGGCTGCAGTCGCCGAAAACATAACGGCCTGTTAATTTATTGTCTTTAAGCTCCAGTTCACTGCATATGAACTTAATACCCTGAGCCTTACACCAAAACGATAAATATGAATTTAACGATGCTGACACCACATAAATTTCGTCGCCGCGCTCTTTATGCCATTCAATTTTTGCAAGTGCTTCCTCTCTTATAACGCTAGGGAGGTAATGCGTAGCAAATTCTTTCGCTGACTTTAAAATTTCAGACTCACGACGATTCCAGAATACAATTCTGGATAACGCAGGCCTCGTTCGTGAGGCTTTTAAAAGCCCCAGTTTATACAGAATAATAATTGGTGCGGCTAAAATCAGAGCTGCTATAACGCGGTGCTTAGGGGTTGCGTAAAGCAGGAACTTTGTGTAGGTGTCTTGGTTAGTTATTGTGCCGTCAAAGTCAAAGAGAGCTAAGTTCATTGAGTTAGGCTATCCCGAATCCACTTTCATCAATCAATTTTTTGCAGGTTTGGCTCTAAAGCGTTGTAACGATAATCTAAATACCGTTGAAGCAACCACCGCGCAGTTATTATTCGAAGGCTTCATCTAGACTCAGCTCTTTGCTGCTTAGAGTCTTTTCAGACAACTTGACCAACTTAAGTAAAGCCATGATTTCCTGCTGAAACTCGTAATCAGAATATGACTGCACCATATAGGCGGGCTTACCTTTTTTAGTTACCAGTAAGTCTTCTTCTAGCTCAAGCGAGTTAGCATGCTCTTTTAAATAGGTAACCGTTTCCGTTTTCATAACCAACCTTAAAAAGGCTTTTTAAAGACTGTTTCAACTGTAGCAGGTTACGAATTAACCTCAAACCCAAACATTGTTCTTCGCCTTAAGCTGACCACCGGCTTCACCTGTATTGATAACGCCACTTGGTTCAATCAGGAGCACCTGGCATTCGCTCTCGGCAAAGGGTTTATGCTCTACTCCTTTAGGCACCACATACATTTCGCCTTCCGCTAACTGCACAACGTTATCCCTGAACTCAATACCCATTTTTCCCTTGAGTACCAGAAAAACTTCATCAGTATCTTTATGATCGTGCCAGACAAACTCCCCTTTAATTTTAACGACCTTAATTTGATAGTCGTTCATTTCGGCAACCACCCGTGGCGACCAGTGTTCGGAAAACTTACTCAATTTTTCGGCAAAATTAACGACCTTTGATGGCATTGATGTTCCCCTTTTTTGGCTGTTCCATACCTACTCTGTTTCAATTGCGGCAAGAACACTATCAATCACGCGGTCTGGATCGGCTTGTGGGTTAGCCGCTACTGAACGAAACCAGCTTTCATAACCTACTTGGGTCAATGAAACAAACGCCTCGTTCATTCGTTTGCGCACTTCAGTCGGAGAAGCATTCCGAGGCCGCCAAAGCACAACGCCAGTAACCGGTTTTGCGAAAAGCTCTAAGGCTGGTTCAGTTTCTATACGAGACGCGAGCCGCTGCGCTAATTGCATGCAATGCTCAATTTTCTCCGCAATACCCTCTTTACCCCAGGCCATAAGCGTTGCAGCCAGAGGAAGCGCAGTAGAGCCATGAGAGCCCAACAACCCGACATTCGGCACCGCAAGGTACCCTCCGCCGAAGCTCATTGCCTCATGAGCCTCCTTAGACTGCCTAAACATTACAACACCACTCTCTTTAGGTTGAAACAGCCATTTGTGAGCTGACACAGAAACAGAGTCTGCACTCTCAATACCATCCAACAAATTGGAATGTTTAGTTAAACGAAGGGCCCCCGCCCAGGCTGCATCAACATGACGCCATGCAGCATCTGGAAAAGCATTCAAAGGATCTATAGCACCCGCCGCAACAGTCCCGGCGGTTAGTACAACAGCAGTTTTCTCCATATCGATATTCTCTATCGCTTCCGGGCGCAGCTGATGCTGACTGTCCGCGGGTACCTCGTGGAAGTTTAAGTTAAGAAGAGAGGCGGCCTTACGAATACTTAAGTGTGCCATTTCACTCGCAACCACATTATGTACGCCCTTAAGCTCACGTGCCGCCCAAAGTGCTGTAATATTCGCCACTGTCGATCCCGGAACCAGATGCCCACCGTCCATACCAAAAAATTTACTAAGCCAGTGAACGACGGTTTCCTCAAGCTGCCGAGCCCCTTTTCCGGTATCTGTATGTAAAAGGTTCTGGTTACACGACGCAGCCCAGAGCGCACCAACCCAGGACACCCAGGGAGTCGGCGGATCCATATGCGCAAAATAGCCGGGATGATTAAGCCGGGCTGCCGAAGGAAAAAAGCCCTTCGCCAAATGCTCTAAAGCAGCCGAGCCTCCAAGTCCCTCGACCGGAAGCTCTGTCGGCAGATTAAAAGCGGGCTTTTCTGGCGTCACGCCGCGGTCGCCAGCGAGATGCTTTGAAAGTATAGCGAGCGCTTTTTCAAGCTCTTCTGACTGAAATAGAAAATCATCATCTTTCGACATGGAAACCTCCAATTTCGGGCTATGTTTCAACACAAAGTATCAGTTGCCAGTATCCAACATCCAGCTTGTCCGTTAAGATCTTTCCTCTAACAACTCCCGTAACGCCGCAGGAAGCAACTCACGCGACCTTTTGGTAATAGCTTTCTCATGCTTTTGCCAGAGAATGCCTAAGTAAATAATCCCCAGACCAATAGCAGTTAAAGCGGCCGGAAATAGCCAGCTATCCTGGAAAACATCCTGAGCTAAATAACCAAGATAGAAGCAACTTCCAAGGGCTCCAAGCACCACAAATATCCGGCGAACCAGTAATACACCAACACCTATCATCAGAAGGTTTACGCAGAAATAAACAAATTTTGACAGCTCACTGTCTGATTCCATAAAAGATAGGCCGCCCCAAAAAGCCAAAGCACCGAAGATATAAATCCAGAAAGCATAGTCGACGGTATCACGCGCACGAATGTCCACCCAGAATGCAAGACCTATCATTAATAGCCCAGTGTACAAGGATACGAGTTTTCTTAACTCCCAACTGATGTCACCGCCAGCAATCATGACGGCAATATCCATAGTCATATACCAAAGAGTCACAGCTATAGGCATAACTAAAAAAGGATATTTGTACTTCCACGCCATAATGACACCGACAGCCAGGGTGCCCAGCTCCATGTATATCCAGTGCCACTTTATATATCGGTGATACTCACGATAGACAGTTTCGTCGGGCCACACTCCCAACCATTGCTGAAGGCCATAAATAGCCAACGGCGTTAAGCAGACCACAAAGGCGGCACAGATTCCTGCGGGAATAGATAAGCTTTTAGCGGAGAAAACATGAGTAAGCTTTAAGCCAATAGCGGCATAAAGAACGGATATCAGAACAATGCCGACACCACCGAAGGATTCCCACCCCAGGTTCATGAACAGCGTCATTGCGCCAATAGCAATCAGCCCGCCCAGATAATACAGCACATGATTGAACGTAAACTGAGGCTTGTCCTGATGTTGCTCTTTAAAAAACTCAAAAAGAGCGTCGGCTTGCGAAGTAGATATAATGTTTTTATCTGCCGCCTCGCTTAAGTTCTTCCTTGTAATGTTCATACTGTTCCTTCAAATTCAGCGGTGACTTGGTATTCCATCTGCTAGAATATCGCTCACATCTGTATGCATTTCAACATATGGAATCATTGCTATGATTTTATTCGCTATTCTAATTGCACTTCTTGGCCTCGCCTTAACAGTAGGCGGTATTTACCTGCTTACATTGGGTGGCAGCTTCTATTACGCTCTAGCAGGCGTGATTTTACTATTTAATGCCTGGCTTGGTTACAAACGGCATCCGTTAACCCGCACTTTGTTCGCTGTATTCCTGATCCTCACCATGCTGTGGTCATTATGGGAATCTGGGTATGACTGGTGGGCATTAGCACCCCGCATAGGTTTATTTTTGGTGCTTGCCATACCTTTGCTACTTTCCAAAGTGGCAGACAATGGCAGGCGCAAAGTATTGCTCCCCGTTTGGGCCGTTCTCGCGTTAATGACACTGGGCAGCCTTTTCGCGAACCCGCATGACTTATCCGGCAAATTGGATACTCAAGTAGACAGCGAGTCACCTAAACTGGGCAACTCTCCGGAAGGCAGTTGGTACGCTTATGGCCGGACGAATATGGGTCAGCGTTATTCGCCACTGGATAAAATCACCACCGAAAATGTGGGGCAGTTGGAAGAAGCCTGGCGTTACCGCACCGGCGACATGAAAGGGCCTAAAGACGTCGGTGAAACCACCTATGAAGCAACGCCATTGAAAATTGGCGATACACTCTATTTGTGTACACCGCACAATTGGTTAGTGGCACTGGATGCCGACAACGGCTCTAAACGCTGGGTATTTGACGCCAAAGTACCACCGGAAAGCCAGCGCCAGCATCAGACCTGTCGCGGCGTGTCCTATTTGCCACCCAGCTCCGGTGAAGCACCGTCTGCTGAAAAGCTGGATATAGCAGCCGAAACTCTGGCACCAGTTCAGTGTGACGCCGAACTCTTTTTGCCAACTTCTGATGCCCGCTTAATTGCGATTGACCCAACCAGCGGCGCACGTTGTGCAAACTTTGCCGATAACGGTGAACTGGATTTAACCCACAATATGCCCTTCAAACAAGCCGGTTATTATTACTCTACGTCGCCGCCAGTTGTAGCCAATGGCGTAGTGGTGGTTGCAGGCTCCGTAAACGACAACTACGATAAAAACTCACCTTCCGGCGTTATTCGTGCCTATGACGTAAAAACTGGCGAGCTGGTATGGAACTGGGATTCCGGTAACCCGGATGAAACCGCTCCTATTGCCGAAGATGAAGTTTACACTACCAGTTCCCCTAACAGCTGGTCGGTAGCCAGTGCCGATGAAGAGCTGGGTCTTATTTACTTTCCTATGGGGAACCGCACACCCGATCAGCTGGGTTGGTACCGCTCTGAAAATGAAGAGAAATATTCCAGCTCTGTGGTTGCGCTAAGCCTTGAAACCGGACAGGTAGAGTGGGTACAACAATTTGTTCATCATGACCTGTGGGACATGGATACCCCTGCCCAGCCGGTATTGCTCGACTTAGACACCGTAAGCGGAAGACAACCAGCTCTTGTGGTACCCACTAAGCAAGGCGATGTGTATGTGCTGAACCGCGAAACCGGCGAACCTATCTTCCCTATTACCGAAAAATCAGCACCTCAGGGAACGGTGGCTCCAGATAATGCCTCGCCAACACAGCCAATTTCAGCGCTAACCTTCCGTCCACCCACCATGACTGAAAAAGACATGTGGGGAGCGACGCCGCTGGATCAGATGATGTGCCGTATTCAGTTTAAGTCTCTACGCTATGAAGGCCAGTACACACCGCCATCAGAACAAGGTACATTGGTGTATCCGGGTAACTTCGGGGTCTTCAACTGGGGCAGCATTGCAGTAGACCCAAAACGTCAGGTTATGTTCGGTATGCCTTTATACCTGGCCTTCACACAAACGCTGGTTAAAAAAGACGGCTCCGACATGGGTCCGGCCAACCAGGGAGAACAAGGTCTGAACTCAAACGAAGGCGCGCCTTATGCGGTGGATATGAAACCTTTGCTTTCTCCTGCCGGCGTCCCCTGTCAGCAGCCACCATGGGGCTACGTGGCCGGTGTTGACCTGAAAACGGGCGAAACCGTGTATAAGCATAAAAACGGTACTGTTCGTGACCTGACACCGCTCCCGCTGCCAATTAAAATGGGCGTCCCCGGTATTGGTGGCCCTATCATCACCGAAGGTGGTGTGGTCTTTATGGCAGCCGCTGTCGATAACTACCTGCGCGCTTATGACTTATCCACCGGTGAAGAACTTTGGCGTGCTCGTTTGCCAGCTGGCGGACAAGCCACACCAATGACCTATCTGAACAGTCAGGGTGAACAAATGGTGGTTCAGGTAGCCGGTGGTCACGGCTCTATTGGCACCACTATTGGCGATTATGTGATTGCCTATAAACTCAAACGCTAAACAATATAGGCGCGAGTTGTAAGCTAAAGGCTATTTCCAAGGACGAACTCAAGTATTCGCAAACGTTGCCGATACTAAGGCAAACCTACGGAAATAGCCTTTAACCTTCTGGAGAGAGTGCCATGCCCATCTCTTTATACACGAAGACCGCCTCTTCCAGTGTGCCTTCGGTTAGTACTAAGCCGCTCAACACCACAACGAATAGCCAACCTGCGAGCGACAAAACCAGTAGCAGCGCCAGTTTTTATGTTGACCTGTCACCTTTGGTTAAAGAACTTACCTCTGCCTCTGAAAAAGGGGAAAGTTCCCTGCTTTCTAAGAAGGAAAAAATTGACGAAAGTAGCCTTCCCACAGGGCTAAAAGACTTACTAAAACGGATAGCGGAGTACAGAGAAAAGCTTAAGGAGAAACAGCAGGAACTGCGGGACGTTATGAACGATAGTGCCCTGAGCGATGAAGAACGCAAGGCTCGAATAGACGCTCTGCAAAAGGAAATCAGTAGCTATAATACCGCACTTAGCCAGGCCATGCTCCAACTCGGCGAAACGGTTGATCAAATGGACTTAGATGACAAAGCAGTTGCGGAAGTGATGTCCTTGGTTATGTCGTAATGAAAATCCTCACTTTTTGATCTGCATTTGCGAAACTTAACCGCCGCGTATGTACTCTAATTGAAGTGCAATCTTCAAATAGGAGTACGTTATGTCTATACAAAATAAAGTAGCTTTAGTGACTGGAGCTGGTCAGGGAATTGGGCGCGCTATAGCTTTGCGATTGGCAAAAGATGGTGCCGACATTGCCATTGTGGACCTAAACGAAGACAAGATGAATGAAGTCTCCCGAGAAGTAGAAGCATTAAACCGGAAAGCAACAACATTCAAAGCTGATGTAAGTGACCGGGAGCAGGTTTACGCTGCCATTGATCACGCTGAAAAAACGCTTGGTGGTTTCGACATCATGGTGAACAACGCCGGTATTGCACAAGTTCAGGCGATTGCGGATGTCACTCAAGAAGAATTAGATAAAATTCAGAAAATTAATGTTGATGGTACCCTTTGGGGCATTCAGGCAGCAGCGAAGAAGTTTATTGAGCGCAAACAAAAAGGCAAAATTATCAATGCCTCCTCTATCGCGGGTCATAACGGTTTTGCATTATTGGGTGTTTACTCATCAACTAAGTTTGCCGTGCGCGCGTTAACTCAAGCCGCAGCCCTGGAATATGCAAGCCAGGGTATTACGGTAAACGCCTACTGCCCCGGAGTCGTTGGCACCGATATGTGGGTTGAAATTGACAAACGCTTTGCTGAACTTACTGATGCGCCCGTAGGCGAGACATATAAAAAGTATGTTGATGGCATTGCTCTTGGCCGCGCGCAAACACCAGAGGATGTAGCAAGTTTTGTATCTTATCTGGCTGGCCCCGATTCTGACTACATGACGGGTCAGGCTCCGTTAATTGATGGCGGTATCGTTTTTCGTTAAGAGAGTCATCGTATTCCACATACCGATGAATCGCTAAATTTCCGGTATTTGCTGGTGCTTATTTGCAATGCACCAGCTTACTGCCGGGGTGAAACAGCTTCCAGGAGAACCAATATTCATCGGAAATAGCTACAGGAACCAGGTTCGATTCTATTTCGCCTTTTATAAACTTACCGCGAACATCCCATACCGTTCCGCTTTTAGTGTCGCAAAGCGTGCTGTTAGCACCGGGTTCAATGCTCACCGGCTTTTCCTCGACTGAGCTTTTAAAACCAAGAACTGAGCCGTTCACAGCGACAAGCACAACACCTAACTCTTCGTTGTTAACCACGCCCTGCTTTAGTAACTCGTCTTTAAGGTACATAACCTGCGGGTTAGCGATTTTATCGGTAATGCCCACCACATGCGTTCGGGGCGAAAAGGTATTATCCCGGTTTTTTGATGACAGTCCTGGGGTCAAACCATTCGCTATAACCTTTTTCCAAAGCCCTTTAACGGGAAGCTCAAACGCTTTAAAGTCCTGTTTCGTTACTTTTACTACTTCAGGGCAAGGGTTTAGCTTTTTCACCTCACTCCAGGTTAAAACCTGAAACGGGATCATTGTTAGTGTATACGGGTGTAACTTGCCAATAACCGATTCACAACTGGCTTGCTGAAAAAAGGTTTTAGTTTTCTTGTCAGCCACAATCATATTCGCGTTTTTAAACGAGCCGACAAATAAAGGGCCAATATCGGTGACATCGAAAGGAATAATACTGTGGCACATGGCGCAGTAAGTTAACGCCACCAGTTTGTCCTCGAAACGGTCATTAATAATGTGGTGATGTATTACATAGTCCAGCGGGTACGCCTTAGTAACACCATTATACTCAATAACAGCCAGCTCCATGTTGTCCTGAAGAGAAAGCTTCAGCGGCTCATCTGCCATGGCGGGGAAATCAACCGCTTTAAACGCATTCTCCTGATGCATTCGATGCGCTAATACAACGGCCAACGCCATTAGGATAAGAGGAGGAAACGTCCATAAAGGCAGCTCGTCAATTTGCCAGCTCATTAGCAAAGTACCGATAACACCAGCAACCAGCACAGCCCAGGTAAAAGGCTTTCGAATAAAGTAATGGTAATACGACCACTGAACAGGAAACGACTGGATAAGCGTCATATATACGGCAGCAGCGCTCACTGCCAGAGACAAAATTGCGAATGCATAAAAGATAAATACCATAACGGTCTCTCAGTTAAAGCAAAAAAGCGGCGCATGCGATTACCGAAGTAAACATCATCTCATTAAATAAAGCCATAGCGGCAATAGCTCACCTTAAATACAATTGATAATAGTTATCATTAACATTATAGTAACCTCTCTACACTTTACACAGGCGAGGATATAAAGGTGATAACTCAGCATTTAAAAAAATCCCCTCTTCACTTAGCGGTATTACTGGGCATAGGCGCAGCCTCAGCTGCTTTGCCGTCTTACGCTCAGGACGAAAGCAGCAAAAGCGAAGAAATGGAAAGAATTGAAATTAAAAACTCTTACACAACACGTGTTATGAATTATTCCACCGGGCTTAACCTCTCACTTAGAGAAACCCCGCAGTCAATGACCGTAATTACCCAACAGCAGATTGACGATTTAGCAATAACAGAAATTGCTCAGGCACTCCGATACACCACCGGCATTAACGTCAACCGAGCCGAAACAGATCGCATTTTTCCGACCGCACGCGGGTTCTCTATTGATAACGTGCAATTTGACGGTGCTAATGTGCGCGGTGCTTACGGTGGTGTTGAAGGCGACTTTCTCTCTGACATGGCCGTTTATGAGCGTGTAGAAGTGATTCGGGGCGCTGCAGGTTTACTCCAGGGGGCGGGCAACCCCTCTGCCGCTATCAATTTAATTCGTAAAAAGCCAACTGAAGAGCTGCGCTCTTCCATTAACGTAAAAGCCGGGCGCTGGGATTTAACCCGCACCGAAGCCGATATCTCTTCAAGTCTTGGTTTCGATGATAAGTTGCGCGGACGCTTCGTGGGTGCCTATCAGGACAGTGGTTCCTATATAAATAGCGTAGAACGCGATAAAACGGTTCTTTACGGCATTCTGGAAGCCGATTTAACCCCTTATACCCAGGCCAACTTCGGCATCGATTACCAAAAGCATCACGCCGACGGTATCAGCTATGGCGAACCGGTTCCGATGTATTATGACGATGGAACACGCACTGATCTCCCCCGCTCCAGCAATACCGGAAGTGACTGGACCTACCGGGATCGTAATCGCAACATTACTTTTGCCTCACTGGAGCATCGTTTTGCCAACTTTTGGCAATTTGATTTCTACGCCAGCCATATTGACGGACACTACGACGACAAAAGAATGTACGTGACCGGTTTCCTAGAGCAGGATACCGGACTGGGACTGGGAGCCAGCCCAAGTTCAACCACGGGTGACTGGAACCAGTATACCTTAGACTTCAGGCTGAGCGGCCCATTCGAGCTATTAGGTCGACAGCACCAAATGGTTATTGGCTGGAACAGTAACCTTGAAGAAAATGACCGAAGCAGACGACCTGCACTGTCAGCAATTGAGCCATGGAGCTTTTACGAATGGGATTCTGTCCCTGAACCAGAATTTGCATCGGAATCTGACTACATCTGGGGCTGGGAAACTAAGCAAAGCGGATTTTACAGTGGTGCGCAATTTGACCTAGCGGAGCCTTTGTCACTAATTGTAGGACTTCGCACCAGTTCATGGTCGCATGAAGAGTACAATTACACTCCTGAGGCTATGAGCTCCCCTGTCACCGCGGTGGATGAATCTGACTCCGGTGTTATTACCCCATACGCAGGCATTGTTTACGATATTAATGACCATTTCTCTACCTATGCAAGCATGACCGATATCTACAATATTCAAACTCAAAAAGACCGGTATGGTAATTTGCTTGACCCTGTGCACGGCGAAAACTATGAAATAGGTCTTAAAGGTGAATTCTTTAATCAGCGACTGAACTTCTCTACTGCAGTATTCCAGGTTAAGCAGCGAAATGTTGCGGTTCCGGATATTGAAGTGATTGTCGCTGGCCAACCAGAACAGCGTTATAAAGCTGAAGACGGCGTAGAAACCAAAGGTTATGAAGCTGAACTCTCAGGTGAACTTATGACCGGACTTCAAGTTTACGCCGGTTATACACATCGGGTAGCCCGCAACAATGACGGCGAAAAAGTCAGCCGACAAGCGCCTGAAGACATGGTAAGAATAACCAGTTCTTATAGCTTTGCAGAGAATTTGCCGGAGCTTACTCTCGGTGGTGGGCTTCGCTGGCAAAGTGAAGTATTCCCTTCAAGAAACCAAGGTGTGGGCCCCAATGGTGAAATCCCCCGCCAGGAAAGTTATACGGTTGCCGACCTGTTTGCCCGCTATCAGATCTCTGACAGCCTTACTGCGTCATTAAATATTAACAACCTTTTTGATAAGAATTACTTTGAAAGTGTCGGCGTGTACAACTACGGCTCTTATGGCGAACCACGTAATATCAGTGCCAGTGTGCGCTGGGACTTCTAAGGTATTGCCCTTTCATGATCTAAAAAATCGATATAGCCCTGCTACTACGTATGATAGCGGGGCTATATGCAGACTCTCTGGTGTGCTGATTTTATCTTTACGCCAAATTATTGATTCAGATCAAGCTATTCGGCGAAACAAAGGAACACAATAATAGAATATAAATTCACTGACAGAAAAGGCTAATGCCATGAGCAGTACTTTTTATATTCCAGCGGTCAATATTATTGGCGAGAACGCCCTTAAAGATGCGGCTACGCAAATGGACAACTATGGATTTAAACAAGCCTTGATAGTCACCGACCCCGGCATGACCAAACTGGGCGTTACTGCCGAAATCGAAGCCCTGCTCAAAGAGCATGGAATAGACAGCCTAATTTACGATGGCGTACAACCCAACCCGACAGTAACGAACGTGAAAGCCGGGTTAGATGTTCTGCAGAAACATCAATGCGATTGTGTTATTTCACTAGGTGGAGGTTCAGCTCACGACTGCGCCAAAGGTATAGCCCTGGTTGCCACTAATGGCGGGCATATTAGTGACTATGAAGGCGTTGATGTCTCGAAAAAGCCACAACTGCCACTCATTAGTATTAATACCACCGCAGGCACAGCGTCCGAAATGACCCGCTTTTGCATCATTACCGATCCGGAACGCCATATTAAAATGGCAATTGTCGACCAAAATGTGACACCAATTCTGTCGGTTAACGACCCAAGGTTAATGGTCGGTATGCCTGCCAGCTTGACTGCAGCAACAGGCATGGATGCGCTGACCCATGCCGTTGAAGCCTATGTATCTACCGACGCTACGCCGATTACCGATGCCTGTGCCATAAAAGCCATAGAGATTATCCGGGACAATCTGCACGAAGCGGTTCATAACGGAGCGAATATGGAAGCTCGTGAGCAAATGGCTTACGCACAGTTTCTGGCGGGTATGGCGTTTAACAATGCGTCCCTGGGTTATGTACATGCCATGGCGCACCAACTCGGCGGATTCTACGACTTGCCGCACGGCGTCTGCAACGCGGTTTTATTGCCTCATGTGCAACGCTACAACAGTCAGGTTGTCGCACCGCGCCTGAAAGACATTGGTAAAGCACTGGGCGCAGAAGTACAGGGATTAACAGAAAAAGAAGGGGCTGACGCTGCTATTGCCGCCATTGTAAAACTATCTCAAAGCGTCAATATTCCGGCTGGTTTGGAAGAATTAGGGGCAAAAGAAGAGGACTTTAATACATTGGCAGACAATGCCATGAAAGACGCTTGTGGCCTGACTAATCCAATTCAACCCAGTCACGAAGACATTGTTACTATTTTTAAAGCGGCTTTTTAACCGGAGTCTTTTAAGCTTGGCCGTCCGACATCGGACATAGCTAAAGTTTATTGTACTGTGCTAACAAAATCCTATACCTGCGGCTACATTAATGTAGCCGCGAATACGCTGATGTATCATATCCAGCAACGGTAGTCCCATTCATAGGCATAGTTTGTTCCTCTGTTTCCTTGTACGTAAACATGAGTTGTCGCAACTTGCAGCCTTCGCGAAGCATAGCTATAGCGGCCGGATGATCTGACGAAAGCGTATTCTGTAACTGCTGAAAATTGTGTAATGCCCGACTTAACAGAGAAACGCAGCAATTCACGCGATTTTGACGATTATATGTCTCAGACAGATTCTGCACCGCAATTGACAAGCAAATAATAACCTCGCCAGCCTGCTCATGCTGGTTTTTCAGGATATCACTCAAATGTCCTCGTAACAGAAGAATACTATTCATGTAGTAATGATTGGCATTTTGCCATTGTCCCTGCTCAAACTCATAATTCCCCATACGCTGTAACATTTTCCAATTCTGTATCAGTTCCATAATAACCTCCTGCGTTACTCATCAGCATGCCTTGCAATTTAATTAAATGATAATGATTACCGTTAACTTCAAATTAATCAGGAGTAAACTATGTGCTTTAAATTACCTGCGTTACCCTACAACTACGATGCACTTGAGCCTCATGTCGATGCCATGACAATGGAAATTCACCATCAGCGACATCACCAGACCTATGTCAACGGTCTGAACCAGGCACTGGCCGAAACCCGTTACGAAAAATGGGACTTATCTGAACTGTTACGACAAATTGAGAGTATACCTAGTAATATGCAGTCTGCTGTGCGTAATCATGGTGGTGGCCATGCTAACCACTCATTGTTCTGGGAGGTAATGTCGCCTGACGGTGGCGGCGAACCAACAGGCAATCTGGCTAAAGCCATAGAGACCGACATTGGCGGCTTTAAGGCCTTTCAGGAACAATTCACTCAGGCTGCGGTCAGTCGGTTTGGTAGCGGCTGGGCCTGGTTAGTGCTTAATGCCAACGGACAACTTGAAATAACCAGTACAGCGAATCAAGATAGTCCATTAATGGATGGACTGACTCCCATACTCGGGCTGGATGTTTGGGAACACGCTTACTATTTAAAGTATCAGAACAAACGTGCAGACTATATTGCAGCATTTTATGAAGTGGTTCACTGGCCGGAAGTTGCCAGGCGTTTTGAGGAACATGAATGAAGGTAATGGAATTATTTCAACCGGGTTGGCGTCTTGGAAGCAAGCTAGTCGGTTGGTTCGTCCTGGTTTTGGGCGCTGGCTATGGTTTATATCAGCTCATTCTGTTAATGCAGAATCAGGACCATGTACGCTACGCGTTTTATGCCGGAATGGTAGCGGCTGGAGCCACGGCTGCGGGTACCCTTCCCGCTCTTTTCTCTCGTGGATTATCAACTCGTTTACATGCTGCAATATTGGGGTTTGGCGGCGGAGTTATGCTGGCAGCCAGCATTTTTTCTCTCATTGTACCGGCGTTAGATCTATTTGAAGTAGCGACACAAACCGCTTGGCATGCGCCGCTAAAAGTGTCTGCGGCTATACTTTTGGGCTCTTTTTTAATGATGGCTCTGGAGCGCAGTGTCCCACATGAGCACTTTATTAAAGGCACTGAAGGACGCCAGGCACTGATATTGAAACGCAGTTGGTTGTTTGTTTTTGCAATTATTCTGCACAATATTCCTGAAGGGTTGGCAATAGGCGTAGCTTACGCCGGCGATGACACAGTCGGAGCGTCCACTCTGGCAACCGGTATTTCTGTGCAAGACA
This sequence comes from Idiomarina sp. UBA3176, assembly GCF_002364295.1. Classification (NCBI taxonomy): domain Bacteria; kingdom Pseudomonadati; phylum Pseudomonadota; class Gammaproteobacteria; order Alteromonadales; family Idiomarinaceae; genus Idiomarina; species Idiomarina sp. UBA3176. The sequence goes on along the minus strand of NZ_DEXU01000023.1, from coordinate 103,770 downwards.
TACCTGAGGGCTTTGTCGTAGCCATGGCTCTATTGGCCGCAGGTTATAGCCGTAAGATAGCAATTGGTGTCGGGATGTTATCCGGTTTGGTGGAGCCATTAATGGCTGTTATTGGCGCCATTGCATTAAGCAACTCAGCTGTGCTGCCCTGGGGGCTGGCTATGGCCGCGGGTGCTATGTTATTCGTCATCAGTCATGAAATGATTCCCGAGTCACACAAACAAGGCCACGAAATGTCTGCAACGAATGGTCTGATTCTGGGTTTCGTGCTGATGTTTGTGCTGGATACAGCCTTGGGTAGTTAGCGCTCAGCTTAACTACCTGAAGCGAATTCGCATTTTCTTTTAAATAAGTAACAGTTTCCGTTTTCATAGCATTTTTCACAAAGCTTATTTATCAAGTAACCACATGACAAAGGCGTACAAGTTGGTAAAAAGGTAAAAAGCACACAGACACAGTGTCACAAAATAAACTGAAAACAGCACCACTTTGGGTACTACTTCCCTGACTAGCCACAGGAAGCCTGATGCGGCTAGCCAACAAGGCAATGCCGCGGTCAATGCTAAAATCACAACTTGCATATACTCGTGGCGATACTCCGCAGCGGAGTTAGCGTAATACCCGAATGTGTATTTTCGTTAAATCGACTACTTTCGAACAAAGCGACACATACCTTTCCCGAGGTTTTCGCCGTCTCGCGCAATAAACTCGTAATGCTGATAAAAAGCCTCTTTTCATTTTGTGACTCTGGTCACCCATTCAGCAAGGAACTGTCTAACGACATTCCCTCTTACTGACAGGGTCATTATATTCAACTACTGGGACTCAGTATTTTCAGACAAGCTCTCTTTAACAAATAGCTCTACGAGTACTTTCTGAAAAGTGTACAAACAAGCACCTATAGAGAAAAACGCTATCAATATCGGTGAAACAGGAGCACCTTCAAAAAGATAGCCGTTTAGAATTTGGCTTGCAACTACTAGTAAAATAACGGCAATGGCTGGTTTTACGCTATGTTTATTTATCAATTTTGAGATATCTCTTTTTGTCATTCTGTTTTCTCCATAAATCCAACTAAGTAAACCATTTCATTTTCTTGATGGACTCACGAACTGATAATTCTTAAACAAAATATAGCCAGCGAAAAGTATCATCAATAAAATAAAACTCGAAAACATCAAAGAAAAATCACGTTTCGCCAAGCTTATAAAGGTAAAAACTCCTAACGGAAAACAGCAAACCAGAATCTCAATAAAAGCTATTTTAAACCATGGCTTTTTAACCATACTGTTCATTAACCCTCCCCATTAACTCATAACTCTTGAACACATCCAGATCACCTACTCGGCCTCCCCACAATTAGGAATAGCATTAATATTGCGCTGAATATCGCCGTCTAATTTAGTGATATCCATGTCCTCAAGGAACAAGAAAAAATCTTCATCGTCTTGAGTCTTTAAATAAACATCCAACTCTGAATTACTCCATGAGAAGTTATCGCCACGGCAGGCAGAGACTAGTCTCACGTTCATACTGCCAGCTCCTCCGGCCTCATTCTTACTACGATACTCTTTTACAGCTTTCTGCCCTTCATACATTGTCTGTGCGTCTTGTTTTGATAACTGCATGATCGTTATTTTCTCGTTGTCCTCAATATCTTCTTTTAAGTTATCAGGAACGAGGTAGTCATCATTAATTATTACCGGAAAATTATGACTAAAACTGTATTCAGGATCGTCAGTTCGAAAATCAAAATCAATAACCACGTCGCCATCGCGCACGTCAACGCCTTCCGGGGCCTTTACCGCAACAACCAACTGCTTCGGATCAGTCTCTAAAGGATTTAGATCCATCAGTTTTATCATGGTGCTAAGTGGAATGTTACTGCATGCCGTTGCCAGAGTTAGAATGCTGGCTAGTAAAATTATTTTTATTTTATTCACAATGAATCCTAATTGTAAAAACCAAATGTAGAATTACATCTTATATTGTTGAAAAAATGTAACTCCTGCAAATAACTGACTATGGTTATGCAGTAAAGTTTCAATCTTGGTTTAGGAAATTAATTTTCAGTGAACACCGATAAGATAGGCAAGAACCGGAAAGTTGGTTGTTATTTTGGCGAAACGGTTATTTAGACCATGCCCCATCTGCCGCTAATCCAAGCAGACGACGAAATTTCGGGCACTCCATATGGCTTGGCGCGGAACAAGCGGCAGCATGTCGAAGGCCGTCGCGCATTCCTGTTAACTTTTGAATCGTTCTATCCAGTTCATCGGCCTTATTCGCTAATAACTCTCTATCTATATTGGGTTTTCCCTTTGAGCCGATCATGCGTGCAATTTCATCAAGTGAAAAACCTGCCGCCCGCCCAAGAGCGATCAATGCCAATTGATCGAGTATGTTCGCGTTAAAAACCCTACGCAACCCTTGCCGCCCGACAGAAGTGATCAGTCCTTTCTCCTCATAGAAGCGCAAAGTAGAAGCTGGAACTCCAGAAAGTTTGGCAACCTTAGCAATATCCATAAATTCCTCTTGACCTAAAGTTAACTTTAAGTTGTACGCTGTCATTGGTTCAAAATCAAGACGAACAAAGGAGATAATTATGAGCAATTTTCTAGTTATAGTATTAATCGGGTTTGGAGCAACTGCAGTGATGGATTTGTGGAGTATCGTGCGTAAATCGCTGCTTGGTATCCCTCTTCCAAACTATGGAATGGTTGGGCGCTGGATTACCCACATGACTCACGGTCAATTCAGACATAACGCCATTGCGAAGTCCCGTAAGGTAACCGGGGAGCATTTTATAGGATGGACGGCGCACTATATAATAGGCGCTATTTTTGCTGCGTTACTCATTACTATTTGGGGAGAGTCGTGGCTTCACAATCCGACAATTACCCCGGCACTACTAGTCGGTATAGCTACCGTTTTAGCCCCTTTTCTCATTATGCAGCCAGGTATGGGAGCAGGTATTGCAGCGTCCAAAACACAACACCCAGCCTCTGCCCGACTACAGAGCTTAATAACACATACAATTTTTGGTCTCGGCTTATATGTATCCGGCTGGGTAGTAAGACTTTTTTACTCAATATAGAAATACCCGAACCGCTGGTTCAGCCGCATTTCCGATCGCAGGCTTGCCCTTACGCCTTCTTAGCTTGCAGCCAGAGCGCTTCGAGTTCCTCGAGGTTGCAGTCAGTTGGGTGTTTACCCTGCTCGCTCAGGCTTCGCTCTATATGCTGAAAACGGCTTTTGAATTTGTCGTTAGCGCGTTGCAGCGCGGCTTCGGGGTTTACTTGTTTGTGGCGGGCCAGGTTAACTACGGCAAACAATAAGTCACCAATTTCTTCTTCAATATGGTCCTGGTCGGTGGCTTCTTTTACTTCCTGAATCTCTTCATCAACTTTGGCGTAAACCGGTTCGGCTTCGGTCCAGTCAAAACCTACTGACGCGGCACGCTTTTGCAGTTTGGCGGCTTTTAGAATACTGGGCAGTTGGCTGGGTATGTCGTCAAACACAGAGCCTTTGGCATTTTTCTTTGTACGTTCCTGCTGCTTTATCTGCTCCCACTGGGCTTTAATTTCGGCGTCAGACAGATTGCGCTGCGCATCGGTGCCGAACACATGCGGGTGGCGGTTTATCAACTTTTCAGCGGTATGTACAGCTATATCATCCAGCTCAAATTGCTGCTCTTCGCGCGCTAATTGAGCATAAAACACCACCTGAAACAGTAAATCGCCCAGCTCATCTTTTATCGACTGCCAGTTACCCGACTGAATGGCATCCACAACTTCGTAGGTTTCCTCTATGGTGTAAGGAATTAACGAGGTCATGTTCTGCTTTAAGTCCCAGGGGCAGCCGCTTTCTGGGTTGCGTAACTGAGTCATAACCTGTTGCAGTTGTTGCATGCCTTTCACTGAGGTACCTCTATTGTTTCAACTAAAGCTTTAAAGTAATGCGCTGAACTTGCTCAACACCATGAACCTGGCGCAGTCTGTCTGTAATGCGGCTGAGCGCGTCGCTGTCTTTTACGGTCAGAGTTAACACTACTGTCGCCGACTGTGACTGCGCATCGCTCTCGCTGTCCATTTGCGCCACCGCCGCCTTTTCATTCGACAGCACGCTGGTAATGTCATGTAACAAACCGTTACGATCTAAAGCCGACACACGCAGGCTTGCCCGGTATTCCTGTTTGGAATGCCCCGACCAGGACACTTCAATACCGCGCTCGGGGTGCTGATGCAATAAATGCTTCAATTGATCGCAGTCGCTGTGGTGTACGGATACGCCACGCCCCTGAGTAATAAACCCAGTAATGGGCTCACCCGGCAGCGGCTCGCAGCAGTTAGCAAAGTGCATCATCAGGTTACCGATGCCTTCTACCGTTACGTCCGACTTCGGCGTTTTTGGTGACTGCTTGGCTTTACGACGCTTAGTTAAGCGCTCTACTTTGTCGGCTTCGGTTTCCTGCGGTTTCAGGAAGTTCACCACCTGGTGCAAGCGAACGTCGCCAGCGCCAATAGCGGCTAACAAATCGTCCAACGTCGGCACGTTAAAGCGCTCGACCGCTTTGTTGGCATCCTGCACATGCAGTTGATACTTCTGCAGTTCGTTTTCCAGTAACTCTTTACCGGCCTGCAGGTTCTTTTCCCGGTCTTCTTTTTTGAAGTAGGTGTGAACCTTGGCTCGTGCCCGTGACGAATGCAGGTAACCCAGTTGCGGATTTAACCAGTCGCGCCGTGGTTGGGCGTTTTTCTGAGTCAGAATTTCAACCCGGTCACCGTTTTGCAACTGGTAAGTAAAAGGCACAATGCGGCTGTCGATTTTAGCGCCAATGCACTTATGCCCTACCTGACTGTGAATGTAGTAAGCAAAATCGAGCGGGGTTGAGCCCATGGGCAAATCGACCACCTCGCCCTTCGGGGTAAACACGTACACACGGTCTTCAAACACCTGCGAGCGAATTTCATCTACCAGCGTTTCGCTGCCGGCCATGTCTTCGTGCCAGGCCAGTAGCTTACGCAGCCAGGCTATTTTGTCTTCAAAACCGTGGCGTTTACCGGCGGCTGCGCCCTCTTTGTACATCCAGTGAGCGGCCACGCCCAACTCGGCGTCGTCGTGCATGTCGTGCGAGCGTATCTGAATTTCAACGTTCTTGTGTTCAGGACCAATAACCACGGTATGTATGGACTGGTAGCCGTTCGGTTTAGGCGTTGCCACGTAGTCGTCAAACTCGGACGCAATATGGCGCCAACTGGAATGCACAACGCCTAGTGCGGCGTAACAGTCTTTCAGGTTATGCGTCAGAATACGTACGGCGCGAATGTCGAACAGCTGGTCAAACTGCAGATGCTTTTTCTGCATTTTGCGCCAAATAGAATAAATATGTTTGGGGCGACCATAGACATCGGCATCAATACCCTGCTGCTTCAGTGACTCCTGCAAACCTGACACAAAGTTATCTATGTAGAGTTCGCGGTCGGTACGGCGCTCATCTAAACGCTGAGCAATGGTTTTGTAGGTTTTAGGATGCAGGTAACGGAAAGAAATGTCCTCCAGTTCCCACTTCAGCTGCCCTATGCCTAACCGGTTAGCCAGCGGCGCGTATATTTCCGCGCACTCTTTAGCGGCCAGTACCCGGGTTTCTTCGTCGGTTTTCTTCACTTCGCGCAGGTAGCAAATGCGTTCGGCCAGTTTTATCAGCACCGCGCGCACATCTTCCACCATAGACAGTAACATGCGTCTCACATTGTCTATCTGGCTGCCGTCTGGCTGACCGTGTTGGAAGTGTTGTAAGTCATCTATACTTTGCATTTGCTGTACGTTACGCAGCAGCACAATCAGGGTTTTCGACTGTTTACCGGTGATTTTGTCTAAATCGAGCTTGCCTGCCTCCAGCAATGGCACGTATAACGCCGCCAGCAAGGATTCTGCATCCAGCTTTAGCGGTGCCAGTATTTCGACCATTTCCTGGCCTTTCAGCAAGGCTTCAGCTTCCTCAGGAAACTGCTGCTTCAGTTGCTGAAAAGTACTTTCTAACGGCTCAGGATCACTCACAGCGTTCAGCCAGTGCTGTTCACTGTCTTTGTATTTGGGGTCATCCACGTGGGTACTGCGTACATGGACCATGATTTACGACGCTCTCTCCAGACAAACCATAGTTTCAATGTGATGCGTTTGCGGAAACATGTCAACTGTACTCAGGCCAATTATGCGGTAATTACAGCCCTTGCTTTCGGTTAGCATGCCGGCAATATCCCGCGCCAAAGTATCCGGTGCGCAGGAAACATACAAAATGCGTTGTGGTCTGTGTTCGGGCTTCAGCTTATGCAGCAACTTCACCACACCTTCAGCTCCCGGTCTGGCAGGATCTAAACACCACAAATCAGCGGGTTCGCCTAAGTCTGAAGCAGTTATTTCGTTTAAGTCAGCGCTAAGTGAACTCAGGTTATCCATACCGTTGCTTTCGGCGTTAATGCGCGTCTGCTCGGCCATACGGTAAACACCTTCTACCGCCAGTACCGACTTTGCCCGGCGCGCCAACGGCAGACTGAAGTTACCAATACCGGCGAAAAAGTCATACACGCGCTGTGTTTTTTCTGGCTTCAGCCAGTCCATAGCCTGTTGCACCATGCGCTGGTTAATACCGCCGTTAACTTGTAGGAAGTCACCCGGCTGAAAATACAGCTTGTCGCCGTCGATGCTAGTATCAAAAGGCATTGCAGCACCGGCTAAAGGCTGCAGATCATTCTCGCTCTGTAACCAAATATTGGTTTTATTGACCGTTTGCCACTCCTGCAACGCCTGCATAGCATCACCCGGCAGCGCTTCCGTGATACGCAGCAAAATAATGGGCGTGTTGGTGTTTATTGCTTCAATATGGCCCAGCTTGCTGGCAACAGTCGATGTATTTAATAACGGGTATAGGGTATTTACGCATTGCAGCAGAATTTCATCGGCTACCAGGCAATCTTCTATGGGCACAATATGGTGGCTTTGCGCTTCTCTGAAACCAATCAGCAGCTTTTGCTCTTTGCCCAACCAGCGCGTTGCCAGCCTCACTCTGCGACGGTAACGCATCGGTTCGCTGACAAGAGGTTCCTGCCACGGCAAACTGCTGGTTTGGGGATTAAATACGCCGAACTTCTGAAACAGCTCTTCCACCACTTGCCGTTTATGAGCCAGTTGTTTTTGCTCGTCTATGTGCTGAAAGTCGCAGCCTCCACAGCTAGCATAATACTGGCAAGGAGCTTCACGACGGTCGCTACTGGGTTCCAGAATGCGCTCTAAATGACCACTGTGTTTTCCGGCAGTTTTGTACTCTATAACTTCGCCCGGCAAGGCGCCCATGATAAAACGGGTAGACTGACCTTTTACAGCTGCACGGACAACCGCACGCGCCTGATGGTCAAGTGCTGACACCTGACCTTTTAGGGTTTTACTTACGGACTTATTGCGCTTCTGCGGCTTAAAAAATTGCGCCATGTTGGTTTTGTTTTACCTAATTTATTTCTAGTCTGTTTCTAAAATAACCGTTGCTACCGCGTAGTGCTTTTCGTCACTAATGGATAAATGACTACCGCTGATGCCCTGCTCTTTTACCCATTGTGCCGCGGTTTCGGTGAAATGCCACTCGGGTTTACCGTATTCATTATGCACTACCTGCATATGCTGAAACGACAGTCCGGCGGAAATACCCCGGCCAAAGGCTTTGGAACAGGCTTCTTTAGCAGCAAAACGTTTGGCCAGAAAAGCGGCTTCATCAACCGAGGCTGTCATTTCTTCCTGTTCTTTTGGCGTTAACACGCGTTTCACTAAACTGTTACCACGCGCTAAAGACTGCTCTATACGGGCTACTTCAACAATGTCAGTACCTAAGCCCCAAATTGCCATTAGCGTGCCTTATCTAAAATATTGCGCATATCGCGCACAGCCTGATCCAAGCCAACCAATACCGCACGGGCAATAATCGAATGACCAATGTTCAGTTCACAAACTTGTGGAATTTCCGCCACCTCTAATGTGTTGTGATAGTGCAGACCGTGACCTACATTCACCTGCAAACCAATAGAATGCGCGTATTCTGACGCTTCCATTAAGCGTGCCAGTTCAACGGTACGCTGCTCTTCAGTTTCGGCCTCGGCGTATTGCCCGGTGTGCAATTCCACAATGGGCGCACCGGCTTTTTTAGCGGCGTCTATTTGCTCATGGTCAGCGTCGATAAACAACGATACCTGAATACCTGCGTCACTTAAGCGACGAGTGGCATCGGTGATGGTTTCTAACTGACCGGCAACATTCAGGCCACCTTCGGTAGTCAGTTCCTGGCGTTTTTCCGGTACCAGACAACTGTAGGTAGGTTGCGTTTTTATCGCTATATCGAGCATTTCCTCGGTAACCGCCATTTCCAGATTCATGGGAACGTTCAGTGTCTGCTTCAGCATAGCAACGTCGCGGTCAGTAATGTGGCGGCGGTCTTCACGCAAATGAATGGTAATGCCGTCGGCACCAGCTTGTTCGGCAATAGCAGCCGCAGCTACCGGGTCGGGATAACGAACTCCACGTGCGTTACGCAACGTGGCCACATGGTCAATGTTAACGCCCAGGCGTAAACCTTTCATTATTCAGCTCCTCTCGCTTTCGGCTAGTTCTTCGTAATTCACTGACGCTTAGTGCCCCGAAACAATTCACGACTGCGCAGCGGTTTATCACCTAAGTAAACCGCTAAGGCGTCACGCATAATATATTTTAGCAGTCTTAAGCGGTTTTCGTCGTCAACGTCCCACGCAGCCAGTTTTTGAATATCCGCCACCGAATACGCTCGTTGTTGATTGTCTCTGGCTTGGGTCACAAAGCCATGATCGGGAATAAAATAGCACCACTTCGAGCCGGACAGCACATTACCGGTGTCGGCGTCATAATGCCAGTCAAACGCCGCTCCCAAATGCTGTAATAACTGCCATTCAAACTGACGCAAAGCTGGCTCTACGCGCTCGCTGTTGGTCATGTTTTGTAAGGCTGACAAGTAGCTTTCAAAAAGCTCGGGGGCTTCAGCTTCTGTAGGCACCAGCCGTTGAATTAACTCGTTGAGGTAAAAGCCACTGTAGAGTTTATCACCCTGCAACAGCAGCTTTTGAGTTGTTTGCTGCGGTTCCAGCAAGGTTAAGGTTTTTAAGTCGCTGCGCCCCTGAAACTCGGCCAACAGTGGCATAAAAGGTTGTGCTAAACCGCGCCAGGGGCTTTTCGGGCGCTTAGCGCCTTTTGCCACCACCCGGACCCGTCCTTTATCTTCAGTGAACAGATCCAGAATAAGACTGGTTTCCTGATAGTCCCAACGATGCAACACCAGTGCTCGCTGCGCCACCGATTAATCTTCCCGGTAGCCCAGACTTTTTAACGCTCGTTCGTCGTCCGACCAGCCAGATTTTACCTTAACCCAAAGTTTCATCATGACTTTGTTGTCCAGCAGTTTTTCTAGATCGCGCCGGGCTTCGGTGCCTATGGTTTTCAGTTTGCTACCGCCTTGCCCGATAATCATCCGCTTCTGCGCTTCGCGTTCAACCAGTATTAAGGCATGAATATGAGTGGTGCCTTTTTCAGACTGACCAAACTGCTCAATTTCCACTGTGGTTTCATACGGCAGTTCGTCACCGGTAAAGCGCATAAGCTTTTCGCGCACAATTTCTGCCGCCATAAAGCGTACAGAACGGTCGGTTACGTAGTCTTCAGGATAATAGTGGTAGCCTGGCTGCAAATGCGAGCGAACAATTTTTCTCAGCTCGTCAACATTGTCGCCGTGTGTTGCCGATATGGGCAGAATGGCATCAAACTTATGCTGTTCATTCAGCCACTGCAAATGCGGTAATAAGCGCTCTTTGTCTTTCAATTGGTCAACTTTATTAACCAATAACACTACTGGCACTTTACTGCGCTGAATTTTCTCCAGCACCATTTTGTCGTCTTCTAACCACTTTAGGTTTTCAACCACAAAAAGCACTAGGTCCACGTCTTTCAAGGCGGAGGATGCAGTCTGGTTCATCACGCGGTTTATCGCACGAGGTTCCTGTTTGTGCATACCCGGCGTGTCGACATAAATAGCCTGACAGCCATCGTCGGTATCTACGCCTAAAATACGATGACGGGTGGTCTGAGGTTTATTCGAGGTAATGCTGATTTTCTGCCCCAGCAACCGGTTAATCAGTGTGGATTTCCCCACATTCGGACGACCAACAATGGCGACAAAGCCGCTGTGTTTATTCTCGTCCAGTTCTATATCCAGCGTCATGCGCTCTCCTGCAAATGTTCTAATGCGGCCGTTGCTGCAGCCTGTTCGGCTTTACGGCGGCTGGTACCTGTGCCTTTAAAAGGGCTTTCGATACCTTCTACAGAACAGTTTACGGTAAATTGTTGATTATGCGCCTGCCCTTGCGTAGCGACCACGTCGTACTCAGGTAAAGGCTTCTGACGCGCCTGCAGTAACTCCTGCAAGCGTGTTTTCGGATCTTTCTGGCTGGTACCAGGTTCAATCAAGGTTAACTGGGGTTCGAACCAGTTAAGAATGACCTGTCGAATGGTATCCATGTCACTGTCCAGATAAATGGCACCAATAATGGCTTCTACTGCATCGGCAAGAATGGACTCGCGACGATAACCGCCGCTTTTTAGCTCGCCCTGACCCAGCGACAAAAAATCGCCCAGTCCCATTTTTTTTCCAAGCTTCGCCAAAGAACGACCACAAACTATGGCAGCGCGCATGCGGCTTAAATCGCCTTCTGCTACTTTGGGGAATTTTTGATACAAAGCTTCAGCTATCACCAGACCTAAAATAGAATCGCCCAAAAACTCCAGGCGTTCATTGTGCGTTGATGAAGCACTACGGTGGGTCATTGCCTGATGCAATAAACCCTGCTGTTCAAAGCTATAACCAACAATTTTTTCCAGTTCCGTTAAAGGTGGTTTGGGCAAACTCACTCAATACTCCCTAGCCTTTCAAATCGAACTCCCGTAGGAACCCACGACGGCAACCAACTATCGCTACTGCGATCCATTTCAAAACTCATCCAGATGAATACCGCTCTGCCAACCAGCAACTCTTCGTCAACAAAGCCCCAATAGCGGCTGTCACGAGAATTATCGCGGTTATCACCCATAGCAAAATACTGGCCTTCCGGCACCACCCACTCGTCTTTCTGTGTGCCCGGCTGATTAAAATACGACATAGTCCGTGGCGCAACACGTGGGTCGATAAGAATTTCGTGGCTTACATCGCCTAACTGTTCTTCATAAGTGCGTAAAGGTGACGAACCAGAGAAATACTCACCATCTTCTTTTAATGAGGTGGATACCACCTTCATTTCTTCACAGTCTTTCTCGCCAACGGCACACGCAGGCTGAATATAAAGTGACTTGTTTCGGTAAATAATACGGTCGCCAGGCAAGCCAATAACGCGTTTTATGTAATCTATGCTCGGTTCTTCCGGATATTTAAATACGGCGATATCGCCGCGTTCAGGCAACGAGGTATCCACCAACGTCTTTTGAAAAAGCGGATCTTTAATACCGTAGGAAAACTTTTCTACCAGAATAAAGTCGCCCTTTAGTAAGGTTGGCATCATTGAGCCTGACGGTATCTGAAATGGCTCGTATAACAATGTACGAACCACCAGTACTAAAGCAATCACTGGAAAAATAGACTCGCTCAGCTCCATAAGTTTAGGCTGAGGTGCCAGTGTGTCAATTTGCTGTTCGGTTAAAGCCTTGGTTGTTTTGGTCTCAACCTCAGCAATAACCGCTTTACGCTTTGGCTTCAGTACTCGCGCATCGTAAAGCCATAACAACCCGGACAGAACGGTAATAACGGTTAAGATAATTGAAAAATAATTGGCCATTTCCTATTTGCCTACTTTTAAAACCGCAAGAAAGGCTTCCTGAGGTACTTCTACGTTACCCAGGTTCTTCATGCGCTTTTTACCCTCTTTTTGTTTTTGTAAAAGCTTCTTCTTACGACTAATGTCGCCGCCATAACACTTCGCTGTTACGTTTTTACGCAACTGCTTGACCGTCGAGCGCGCAATAACATGGTTGCCAATGGTCGCCTGAATGGCAATATCAAACATTTGTCGTGGAATTAACTCACGCATTTTATCAACTAACATGCGGCCGCGCCCTTCAGCGTGATCACGGTGAGTGATCATTGCCAGCGCATCTACCCGGTCGCCGTTAATCAGTATATCGACACGAACCATGTCCGCAGGTTCAAATTTCTTGAACTGATAATCCAGTGAAGCATAACCACGACTGGTCGATTTTAACCGGTCGAAGAAATCCATAACCACTTCTGCCATGGGCAGCTCGTAAGTTACCGCAACTTGTTTACCATGGTAAGCCATAGCCGTTTGTACGCCGCGCTTATCAACGCACAAGGTAATCACATTACCCAGAAACTCTTGCGGAACCAGAATATTGGCTTCCACAATAGGTTCGTAAATGGTTTCAATATCGTTAACCGCTGGCAAGTTCACCGGGTTGTCCACTTTGACTATGCTGCCATCGGTTTTTTCAACTTCGTAAACAACCGTCGGTGCAGTGGTAATCAGGTCTATGTCGTACTCACGCTCTAAGCGTTCCTGAATAATTTCCATGTGCAGCATGCCAAGGAAACCACAACGAAAGCCAAAGCCAAGTGCCGCAGAGTTCTCCGGCTCATAAAAAAGCGACGCGTCATTTAACGACAATTTCCCCAAAGCATCCCGGAACGACTCATAGTCCTCTGAGCTAATTGGGAACATACCTGCGTAAACCTGAGGTTTGACTTTTTTAAAGCCCGGTACCGGCTCTTTTGCCGGGCTCTTCGTATTGGTTAGAGTATCACCGACCGGTGCGCCCAGAATGTCTTTAATACCCGAAATAACATAGCCCACCTCACCAGTGTGTAAAATACCGGTTTCGTGAGGTTTCGGGTCAAAATAACCAACTTTATCAATTTGATACGACTGACCAGTAGACATTACTGTCATTTTCTCGCCGGCACGCAACGTTCCGTTGCGGACGCGAACCAAAGAAACAACCCCCTGATAATTATCAAACCAGGAGTCAATAATCAGTGCCTGTAATGGCTCTTCTGGTTCGCCCTTAGGCGGCGGTATTTGCCGGACAATGCGCTCAAGTACGTCGTCAATACCTAAACCAGTTTTAGCCGAACACTGAACCGCATCCACAGCTTCAATGCCGACAATATCTTCTATTTCCTGCGCCACGCCCATTGCATCGGCCTGCGGCAGGTCAATTTTGTTCAACACCGGAACAACTTCTAAGTCCATTTCTATAGCGGTATAACAGTTTGCCAAAGTCTGCGCTTCAACACCCTGAGCTGCATCAACAACCAGCAGTGCGCCTTCACAACCCGCCAACGAACGCGAGACTTCATAAGAGAAGTCAACATGCCCTGGAGTATCGATGAAGTTTAACTGATAGGTTTCACCATCTTTAGCCGTGTAATAAAGGGTTACGCTCTGCGCTTTAATCGTAATACCCCGCTCACGCTCCAAATCCATGGAATCGAGTACTTGCTCAGCCATCTCACGGTCAGTCAGTCCACCGCAATGCTGGATCAAGCGGTCGGACAAGGTGGATTTACCGTGGTCAATGTGAGCGATGATCGAGAAGTTACGAATATTACTTTGCTTGAACGCCCTATTCGGCATTGATGATACCTCTGTAAAACTGAATTCTGGAACTTAAAAAATTAGTCCCGATCATACTCATGTTAGCGGCAAGAACAAAGGACTTTATGACAGTTCAGGGGTTTCAGTGCTGAACTTCAGCCGCGACGGTTTCCAGTTTGACCATTGCATTGACTTGAATGTCACGTTTACGGAACCAGCGTTTTAGTCCCCAGAAGGTAAAAGCAAAGCCAGCAAAGGACAATAAAATAACAAAACCTTCGGGTAACGTGCCTGTGTTTTCCAGTAGCACAGCTAATAGCAACAGTGTCAGTATAGGTAAACCGTAGAGTAGTAGAGCAAAACGTGTTACTGCGGTTTCCGGTACTTCTAATTGCACCTGGTCGCCGGGACTAAACGTTTGTTCGGTAACCACAGTAAACTGCGCATTTCGGTCGGCAAAAACTTTACTTAAAATGCCAGCGCCACAGTTAGATACCTGCGCGCAACCCGAACAGGCCGTTTTTAACTGAGTGGTAACGGTTACGCGGTTGCCATCAACCGCGGTTACTTCTGCTACTTCTTTCATTATTTAACTTCCGCCGCTATGCGTTGAGCCATGGTTAAAGGTACCTGACCCACCACTGTCACAAGAAAGTTATTATAACGCTTTGAGAACAAAGTGTGTGAAGAAGATAGAGCGAGATCGGTTTCCATACCTTCTGTTAGCTCAGCCACATAAACCGAGTACTCAGCAAGACCATCAGAAAACAAATAATGGTCAACCGGCGTTGCATCAACAACGAGAGTATGGCTTTGCTGGCTTAACAATTTGAATCCGCGCGGTGCCCACCGCGGCCCAACACTGTAATTTGTTGCACTTTGTACCCGAAGATCTTTTAACAGCGGTGGCATTTCAATATTGCTTATTTCTTTGGTTATTTCGGGAGCGGTATCACGAACCGATAAACTGGTTAATTGCATTTGCTCCACAACATCGCCGGACTGATTCATCATGATCATTTTAAGCGGCATACCGTGCTTGCGGTCAATCCATAGTGCATAGCTGTAACGCTGATTATCGCGGCTTAAAATACGAATATGCTGGGCATTACGACCTAAAACCCGTGCGCCACCACCCACCATAACTTGATAACTATGGCTAAGACGCTCAAAGGGTTGAGAAAATGCGGCCGGAAAGATAGCAGTAATAGTATCGGACTCTAGCGCGTAATTACTGGATGAGGTATTAAAGTGGGCAACCTTGTTATTCACTCTTAAGATGCGAAAGTCCGGACCATTCATTTGAATTAACAGCTCGGTACTTCCTGTCTCCGGATCGTTGCCCTGTAGCCACTGATAAGGCTCAATCTGATCACCATGTACATGAACTAAAGAAGCCTCAAAATTCAGTTCAGTTAAAGCTTCTGCCATACGGTTGAACCAGTCAGCGCCACTTTCTGCTTGTTCGTTAGTCTGCTGTGCGCTTACCGAGAAGGTGCCGGCGAATAAAACAGCGCCACATAAAATAGACCGATACAACCGAGTTATCATAGCCTTAATTACCTTTGTTGAGCTCCTGCTCTGACTGCTCATCTTTTTCTGTTTGCTCTGTTTTTTGCTGCAACATCAATTGTTGTTGATGATCAATCAGGTATGACTGAACCTGACGGCGTCTTTGCTGGTCACTGATTTGCGACATTGGCTCAACACGGTTCAAACTCACCGGCTCACGGCCACCACCAATAGGGCTGGTCAGAAGAGTAGGTTCTGCGCTGCTACCATCGGGTGTCGCGGGTTGCTGATAAGTTTGCACTGTCATCACCGCAACCACGGCCACACTTGCTGCAACGGCAACTTTAGCGAAAGGCTGGAACCAACGTGAAGCCGCTTTATTCTGGCTCTTAGAGCGACCAAAACCTGGCTTAACGACATTGGACTCCTGGCTTACGCTAACACGAACACGCTCGCTAATATCAAGGCTGATATCCGAGTTTAAGTCACCTTTTATTGCCGCGCGAATAACACTGTAACGGTGCCACTCCTGCTGCGCCTGTTCATCTTGCAACAGTGCTTCAATTTCATCGGCATTGATGAGTTGTTCATCAAACAACGCGGATGTTGATTCTGATTTATTCCGAGACATAGATGCCCCTCTGTTAGTTTACCGTTCCAGCAACGGTCGGAGTTGATTATCTATTGCTTCCCGAGCGCGAAAGATGCGAGAGCGGACAGTACCTATAGGACAATCCATTTCTAGCGCAATTTCCTCGTAACCGAGACCTTCAATTTCCCTTAATGTAATTGCCCGGCGTAAATCATCCGGCAACTCATCAATTGTTTTTAATACCACATCTCGAATCTCATCAGAGAGCATTTGTCTTTCCGGAGAGGCGCTGTCTCTTAGCGCACCGGCTCCTTCATAAAACTCTGCGTCTTCTGCATCAATGTCAGATGCGGGCGGTTTTCTACCTTGCGAAACTAAATAATTTTTCGCCGTATTCACCGCAATTCGGTACAGCCAGGTATAAAAGGCACTGTCGCCACGGAAGTTCGGTAACGCCCGATACGCTTTTATAAACGCTTCCTGTGCAACATCAGCTACGTCGCCCTGTTGTTTGACATAACGCGATATCAAACTCATGACTTTATGCTGATACTTTTTTACCAGCAGATCAAAAGCTCGGTTATCACCTTGTTGTACTCTTTCGACCAGCTGTTGGTCACTCACCTGTTCGCTCATCCGAGCCTGTTCTCCCTTAACCCAGGAACTGCTGGAACTGGCGGCCCGTCCTGTTTCTTACTGACTGTGACAGAGCCGCATGTAAAAAGTTCGCAAAAATATCGTCAAATGCGTAAAATCGTTCAAAATTCACATTGAGTACTTTATGGAACCTGTTGCAAATTATCAATGCGATGTACTGATTATTGGTTCGGGAGCCGCGGGATTAACTACCGCTTTACAGTTGGCCGATAACTTAAACGTTACGGTACTAAGTAAAGGCCCGCTGACTGAAGGCTCAACCTTTTACGCGCAAGGCGGCATTGCCGCAGTATTCGACGAAAACGACAGTATTGAGAGTCACATCGAGGATACCTTAATTGCCGGTGCCGGCCTTTGCGATCCCGAAGCCGTTAAGTTTACCACAGAAAACGCGCGCGCAAGTCTGCAATGGCTGATTGATGCCGGAGTAGGCTTTGATCAAGTTGAGTCTAAAGACAGCAACCCAGCGTACCACCTGAACCGTGAAGGCGGTCACAGTCATCGTCGCATTCTGCACGCAGCAGATGCCACCGGCAAAGCGGTACAGACAACATTGCAGAAAAAAGCAATGGAGCATCCAAATATTCAGGTGCTGGAACGATACAACGCGGTCGATTTGATCACGGGTTCTCGTATCGGTAAACCTGACGGTTGCTATGGAGCTTATGTCTGGAGCCGTCAGAAAGAACAAGTGGAAACCGTTGCGGCAGGCTGTGTGGTATTGGCTACGGGCGGTGCAAGTAAGGTATATCAGTATACCAGTAACCCAGATATTGCCAGCGGCGACGGTATTGCCATGGCCTGGCGCGCAGGCTGCAGTGTGGCCAATATGGAATTTAATCAGTTCCATCCAACCTGTTTATTTCACCCCAACGCGCAGAGTTTTCTATTAAGCGAAGCCTTGCGTGGCGAAGGCGCTTTGCTGAAACGGCCCGACGGAACTCGTTTTATGCCGGACTTTCATGAGTCTGCTGAATTGGCTCCGCGCGACGTGGTTGCCCGCGCTATCGACTTTGAAATGAAGCGTTTGGGTGCTGACTGCATGTATCTGGATATTTCTCATAAACCGAAAGACTTTATTCAGCATCACTTCCCTACCATTATGGAAAAATGCTTGTCGCTGGGTATTGATATCAGCAAACAGCCGATGCCGGTTGTTCCTGCGGCCCATTACACCTGTGGCGGTGTTAAAACCGATATGAACGCAGCGACCGATTTACCCAACTTGTATGCTGTTGGTGAGGTTGCCTGCACAGGTCTGCACGGAGCCAATCGCATGGCTAGCAACTCGCTGCTGGAATGTCTGGTTTTCGCCCGTGCGGCGGCTAAAGATATTTTATCTAAACGCCCTCATCAGAAGGCCTTAAATCATATTCCCGGTTGGGATGAAAGTCAGGTAGGCAATTCCGACGAGGAAGTTATAATTCAACATAACTGGCATGAGCTACGACTGTTCATGTGGGACTACGTTGGCATTGTGCGTACCACCAAGCGTCTGGAACGGGCCCTTCACCGAATTCAGTTGCTACAGCGCGAAATTCACGAGTATTACTCGAACTTCCGCGTGAGTAACAATTTACTGGAGTTACGTAACTTAGTGCAGGTATCAGAGCTTATTGTACGAAGCGCTATTAGTCGTAAAGAAAGTCGCGGCTTACATTATACTCTCGACTACCCTGACACATTGCCGGATCCTCAGCCTACGGTGCTGACACCGAAAAGTTAAGGCTCTGACAACTGTTGTAACTGGCGCCGCAGTTTTATCTGCTGCGCCTTTGACAACTGAAACCACCAAACCCGGAGCCAGTGCCGCTTTTCCTGACCTTTTTCTGTTTTATAGGCAAGCGGCAGTAAAACCAACATACCGCCTACGACCAGTGCTTTGCTGAATAATTGACAACGTTCACCCAGCCACCACCAGTAACGTCCGCACGCTGACACAGACAACACGCGCATAGGTCGCTGTAAACGAAAATAACTGTCAGGGTTCACCGCCCGAGTCTATACCTTAACGCGTGACAACATAAACCGAATCATTTCAGCAAGTTCTTCGTCTTCACACTTCTGGTGACCCATAAACCAGGCAAAAAGATCCGGGTCATCGCAGGTAATTAAACGGCGAAATACCGCTTTTTGTTCTTCACTTAGTTCGTCGTAAGCCTGATCAACAAAAGGTTCAAATAATACATCCAGCTCCAGCATGCCCCGGCGGCACGCCCAACGTAAACGACGCTTGTCTTTTAGTGCTTCTTCTGACTGTTTTAACGGCAACATAAAATCTCCGCAGCAATTGCCCTTGTAATTCGATAATGTGCCCTAATATTACCACGTAAGCCATTTAATAAGGAGTCATTGTGGTTGAGTTAACGCAGCATTTTACTGACGCAAATCAGGATCACCTTTCCGTTCAACTGACGGACTATGGTATCCTCTCGGTTTCTGGCGAAGATGCTGACAGTTTTTTACAGGGTCAGCTGACATGTGATTTACGCAAACTCGACCAGGATAATTGCTTATATGGCGCACATTGCGATCAAACCGGAAAAGCGTTTAGCATCTTCTGGCTTTATCGCGAAGACGACGCCGTTTTTTTAATTATGCATCGCAGTGCAATTGAAGGCTCTTTGGCACAATTAAAGAAATTCGGTGTCTTTAGTAAAGTCACTATTGAAGATGTAAGCGACGACTGGAGCATAGCCGGTGTTTTCGGTAGCAAAGCAGCCAGCGTTGCAGCAGAATTTGATGGCCGGGTAATGCAGGTTGGGACCAGTCCCGACCAATATCTGTTACTCAGCCAACAGCCAATTTCTACGGATTATCCGCAACCTTACTGGGATGCGTTGGAAATTGAACGGGTTCGTCCACAACTTACGTCTGAGAACATCCAGGCGTTTGTCCCGCAAATGATGAATTTGCAGGTGTGGGATGGAATCAGTTTTGACAAAGGATGTTATATCGGCCAGGAGACTATTGCCCGGATGAAATATTTGGGCAAACAGAAACGGGCGCTCTTTCGCTTATCCGGTAAAGTAACGGCTCAAGTTACTGCTGGTACGCAATTAGAGAAAGCCATTGGCGAGAACTGGCGTCGTGCAGGTACGGTCATTATGGCAGTGAACCGCACCGACACCCAAGTGGACTTATTAGCTGTTTTACCCAGTGACATAGACACTGACACGGCTATACGAGTCCGGGATGACGACGCAAGTCTTCTGGAAATACACTCACTGCCTTATCAATTAGGTTAAATTTATGAGCGAAACCATTGCACCAAACAAAGTCGTGGCTATCAACTATGCCGTTAAAACGGAAGATGGCCAGACGCTGGACCAGTCTAAAGATGGCAGCCCACTGAACTTCATCCACGGTCGTGGCATGCTGATTCCTGGTCTGGAAAATGCACTGGAAGGCAAAAAAGTTGGCGATAGCTTCACTGCAGAAGTTAAACCAGAAGAAGCTTATGGCGAACGTCATGACGGCTTAATCCAGACTGTACCACGTAACCTGTTCGGCGAAAACGAAGTACAGCCTGGCATGCAGTTCCGTGCCAGCACGGATCAAGGCGAACAGTCTGTTGTTATCGTTGAAGTAAAAGACGACGAAGTGACTGTTGACGGTAACCACCCACTGGCCGGTGTTAACCTGAACTTTGACGTAGAAGTTATTGAAGTTCGTGAAGCGACTGAGCAAGAACTTGAGCACGGTCACGTTCACACTGACGGCGAAGATCACTAAGCGCTGTTTTTGATAAAAGAAACCCGGCTAATAAGCCGGGTTTTTTTGTTTCAGAGAGGTAATTAATCCGCTTTTGGGCGCATATGCGGGAACAATAATACGTCGCGAATAGACGCAGAATCCGTTAGCAACATTACCAGACGGTCAATACCAATGCCCTGACCGGCTGTTGGCGGCATACCGTGTTCCAGTGCGGTGACATAATCTTCGTCGTAGAACATGGCTTCATCATCGCCCGCTTCTTTCTGTTCAACTTGCTCGCGAAAACGTTCAGCCTGATCTTCAGCATCGTTAAGCTCCGAGAAACCATTCGCCAACTCACGACCACCGGCAAAAAATTCAAAACGATCAGTCACAAACGGATTGTCGTCGTGACGACGAGCCAACGGTGAAACTTCAGCCGGGTACGCAGTAATAAAGGTAGGCTGAATTAAACGATGCTCAGCAACAGTCTCAAAAATTTCGATCTGAACTTTACCTAAGCCCCATGACGGCTTAACACTGACACCAACCTGCTCGGCAATTTCAGTTGCTGTATTCATGTCATTAAGCTGCTCAAGGCTCACTTCCGGCATGTACTTAACAATAGCTTCCAACACTGTCATGCGCTCAAACGGCTTACCGAAATCATAATCCACGCCCTGGCTGGTAAACTGAGCAGAGCCTAAGACCGACTCAGCCGCACCACGTAACATCTGCTCGGTTAAATCCATTAAGTCGTGATAATCCGCGTACGCCCAGTAGAACTCCAACATAGTGAACTCAGGGTTGTGGCGCGTTGACAGGCCTTCATTACGGAAATTACGGTTAATTTCGAACACCTTCTCAAAACCACCAACGACTAAACGTTTCAGGTAAAGTTCTGGTGCAATACGTAAAAACAGTTCCATATCCAGTGCGTTATGGTGCGTGCTGAAAGGACGAGCTGCGGCGCCGCCCGGAATCGCCTGCATCATAGGAGTTTCAACTTCCAGAAACTGACGGTCACTTAAAAAACGACGAATATAGTCAATGATTTTAGAGCGAGCCATGAAAGTACTGCGAGACTCTTCGTTGGTAATCAGGTCCAGATAACGCTGACGATAGCGCATTTCCTGATCTGACAAGCCATGGAATTTATCCGGCAAAGGACGCAGTGCTTTAGTCAGCAAACGTACTTCGTCAACTTGCACGCTTAACTCACCGGTTCCGGTAATAAACAAGGTGCCAGAGGCGCCGAGAATATCGCCTAAATCCCATTTTTTAAATTCCGTGTTGTAATAACCTTCAGGCAGATTGTCGCGGGCAACATACAGTTGAATTTTGCCGCTCATATCCTGGATGGTTGCGAAACTGGCTTTCCCCATAATACGGCGGGTCATCATACGGCCGGCAACTTTCACGCGAATGCCTTTTTCCGCCAGCTCTTCTTTGCTCAGATTATCGTATTCAGCGTGTAAGTCAGCAGCTAACGAGTCCCGACGGAAATCGTTCGGGAATGCGATACCCTTATCGCGAAGCGCCGACAGTTTCGCCTTTCGCTGCGCGATCTGTTCGTTTACGTCTACTTCAGGTGCCTGCGATTTATCAGTCATTATCGATTTTCCTCTGTCGGGATACTTAAATTAAACTTACAGCCCGCTTTTCAAGCTGGCTTCAATAAACGGGTCAAGTGCGCCATCAAGCACAGCCTGGGTATTACGGTTTTCGATACCCGTACGTAAATCTTTGATACGCGCATCGTCCAGAACATAAGAGCGAATTTGACTGCCCCAGCCGATATCAGCTTTTGAGTCTTCTAATGCCTGTTTCTCTTCGTTCTGTTTCTGTAATTCAAATTCGTACAATTTCGCTTTCAGCTGTTTCATTGCTGAGTCGCGGTTCTTGTGCTGCGAACGGTCACTCTGACATTGCACCACAATGCCTGTTGGTTCGTGCGTTAAACGAACCGCAGAATCGGTACGGTTAACGTGCTGACCACCGGCACCCGATGCCCGATAGGTATCCACCCGCAGGTCAGACGGATCAATCTCAATATCAATGTCGTCATCTACTTCCGGGTAAACAAAAACCGACGCGAACGATGTATGGCGGCGATTACCTGAGTCGAAGGGGGATTTACGTACTAAACGGTGCACACCGGTTTCAGTACGCAGCCAGCCGTAGGCGTATTCTCCGACCACACGTACCGTGGCCGATTTTATACCAGCGACATCGCCTTCTGACAGCTCAGTAATTTCCGCTTTAAAGTCATGCGCTTCTGCCCAGCGCAAATACATGCGTAGCAACATATTAGCCCAGTCCTGAGCTTCGGTTCCGCCGGAGCCTGACTGAATATCCAGGTAGCAGTCTGCCGAGTCGTTGTCTTTTGAAAACATACGACGAAACTCTAAAGCTTCCAGCTGTTTCACTAAACCGGACAGCTCTTCATGAGCTTCGTTAAAAGTGTCTTCGTCTTCTGCTTCTACCGCAAGATCAACAAGACCCTCGACATCATCCAGCCCCTGCTGAAGTTTATCCAGGGTTTGTACCACTTGCTCTAATGCCGCACGCTCTTTACCTAAAGCTTGCGCCTTGGGTGGATCATCCCACACATTGGGCTGTTCCATCTCACGAGTAACTTCTTCCAGACGCTCTAACTTAGCATCGTAGTCAAAGATACCCCCTAAGCGAATTACTACGCTCACGCATTTCTTTGATGTTGTTGTAGGTTGCGTTAGTTTCAAACATGCGACTACCTAATTCTGTTAATTCTAAAAGGGGCGTAGTTTAACGTATTGCGCGGATTTGCTCCACCAACAACTGAACGTTTGTGCGTCCGCGGAAGTGATTAAGCTGTGGCTTGTATAAAAGTTCAACAACGGAGGCCTGCCGCGCCGGCCATTGTTGTGTATCGACGTTAAAGGCAATCGCATCTAATAATTCGCCTTGCGGATGACGCACCACCAATTTTAGATGTCGCTCTCCGACAATGCGCTGATCCACCAATTCAAACTGGCCGTCAAACATAGGTTCGGGAAACTGCTGTCCCCAGGGGCCGGCACTTTGCAGCGTATTCACACTGTCCAGCGAGAGTTGTGTTGTTGTGAGTTCGCCATCAGACCAGAATACCCGCTGCTTCTGTTCTTCTGACAGCCACTCCGACGCAACTTGCTCCGCCAGTTCGGAAAAGCGCGTCAGATTTTCTTTCTTCATGGTTAAGCCGGCGGCCATAGCATGTCCACCGAAACGTTCCATAATGCCCGGCTGCAGACTATGAACACGTTCCAGTAAATCCCGCATATGCAGACCACTAACCGAACGTGCGGAGCCTTTTAGGAATTCATCGTCATCGTTGGCAAGCGCAATCACCGGTCGGTTCACTTGCTCTTTTACTCTACCCGCGACAATACCGATAACCCCGGCATGCCAGTCCGGCTGATACAAGGTGACTAAATCAGGCACCTGCCCTTGATCAAAACACAGCTTTGCAACAGCGCTTTCGGCGTGCTCGCGCATTTCCGTTTCAATCGATTTACGTTGCTGGTTTAAATCGTTAAGTTGCTGCGCTAACTGCTGCGCCCGGGTCTCACCCGCTAATAAGCACTCTATTCCCAGCCCGATATCGTCTAAGCGGCCAGCAGCATTAATTCGCGGACCAAGGGCAAACCCTAAATCACTGGCGGCCAGCTGACTGGCATCACGGTTGGCAACTTCCAGCAACGCTTTAATTCCGGGTCGGCTCATGCCTTTACGAATACGGGCTATCCCCTGCTGCACTAATACGCGATTGTTATAATCCAGCGGTACAACATCCGCTACGGTGCCAAGAGCAACAAGATCCAGCCAGTCAGCCAGGTTAGGTAACGGTTCAACGCCTTGTTCACGTAACGCTGAACGCAACGCCAGCAGGACGTAAAACGCCACACCCACACCCGCTAAATTTTTGCTGGAAAACTCACAGCCGTGCTGATTCGGGTTCACTATCGCGTTAGCCGGAGGCAGTTCTTCAGGTGGTAAATGGTGGTCAGTAACCAGCACTTGTATGCCTTTTTCACGAGCAAGTACAATAGCGTCATGCGCTGCAATGCCGTTATCGACAGTCACAATTAACTGCACATTCTCGACAGCTAGTTGTTCTACCATGGCAACAGAAAGTCCGTAGCCGTCAGTCATTCGGTTTGGTACGCGATACCCCACCTGCTGTAGACCAAAGGCCTGCAAGGCCGACACCATTAATGCCGAACTGGTTGCACCGTCGGCATCAAAATCACCGCAAATACAAACTTTTTCTTGATTTTTTAACGCATTTTGCAGCAGTTCAACGGCTTTCCCGATGTCTCTTAACGAAGAGAAATGCAGTAAACCGGAAGCTTTCAAAGATAATTCGTCAGCACGACGGACACCCCGGCGGGCATAAATTTGCCGCAACAAAGGTGGCATTTGTTGCGGCAAAAAGTCATCGTCAACCAGTTGATAACGACGTATTTCATAATCACTCATGAATTACTGTGACTCACCTTTTTTAATTTCAGCAATTAAGCGTGATGCAGGTAACGCCCCCGGTACTAAGCGACCGTCGGGCAGAACGATAGCGGGCGTACCGCTTACCCCAAAAGATTTGCCCAGTTGGTAGTGCTCAGCAACCGGATTGGAACAGCTTGAGTCGCCACTGTAATTTTCGTCTTCTTTAAAGGCGGTAATGGCCCCTTTTTTGTCATCCGCACACCAAACGGTTTGTAACTGCTTCCCGCCTTTGCTACTCATACCACCACGGGGAAAGGCCAGGTATTTTATGGTAATGCCTTGTGCGTGATAGCTGTCCATGTTTTCGTGCAGGCGCTGACAATAACCGCAGGTAGTGTCAGTAAAAACCGTTACCTGATATTTCTCGTCCTCAGCCGGGTACACGATCATATCGTCAGCAAAGCCTTTTAGCATTTTCAGGCGAACTTTAGCCATGCCGGCTTCACTTAAATTTTCCGGTTCACTCCCGGTTATATCAAACACATTGCCGCTAATAAGCCGTTCACCGTCATCTGACACATAAAACATGCCCTGATTAGTCACCGCACGGACATAGCCGTCAATTTCACCGGGCTCTGTGGACAACACTTCAATACCAATTTTATTCAGGTGCCGGGTGTCGACTTCACTTTGTTCCGCACTAATAGCCGGCGCACTGAAACTTGCGCCGACCAGCCCTACTAATCCAACTACAGACATTAAATTGCGCATAAATACCTCTTAAATTAACTGTCCGAACCCTACCCTGTTACCAGCCAAAATGCAATTAGCCTCGCGGGTGATGCTGAGCATGTAAGGCCTGCAGACGTTCACGTGCAACCTGGGTATAAATTTGTGTGGTAGATAAATCACTGTGACCTAACAGTAGCTGTAAGACACGTAAGTCGGCGCCATGGTTCAGCAAATGCGTGGCAAAAGCATGGCGTAAAGTGTGCGGCGACAAATGTGCGTAAATGCCGGCTTCTTCGGCGTAATGCTTTAATCTGTACCAAAATGCCTGACGTGTTAATAACGAGCCACGTTGCGTAACAAATATCCAGGGGCTGCTTTTATCCGTTATTGCCGGACGTCCATGCTTTAAATAATTGTCCAGCCACTCCAGCGCGTCTTCCCCTAAAGGCACTAAGCGTTCCTTATTGCCTTTGCCGATAACCCGAACTAAGCCTTGCTGGCGGCTCAACTGATCATATTGCAGACGAATAAGTTCGGTTACCCGTAATCCGGTGGCATAGAGAACTTCCAGCATAGTCCGGTCACGCAGACCAATGGGAGTTTCTGTATCCGGTTGTTCCAATAAAGAAATCACATCCTCTTCGCTTAACGAATGTGGGATGCTTTGCGGTAACTTAGGGCGTTTCAGGCGCGCTGTTGGGTCTACTGCCACCCACTGCTGTTTTACAGCAAACTGGAAGAATTTCTTCGTCGAACTTAAAAATCGCGAGGTGCTTCGTGGCGATAAGCCTTGCATACGCCGCCACAACAGGTAGTCCTGCAGCACCACTTCATCAGTGTCCATTAAGGATTTTTTAAGCGATAGCAAATATTCACAATAACGGCGTAAGTCACTGCGGTACGCGGCTTGAGTATTATTGCTGGAGCCATGATGCAGCCAGAGGTGCTCAGTAAAAGCATCAATACGATCTTCGTCCTCTGGGCGGAGTTGCTTCATGGTTTTTGGAAATTAGCGAAATGATAATGCTATTATGCCGCATAGCGAGAGCGGCTGAAACTGCTTGTGCAAAACTCTCCGAAAAGAATCAAGTTAAGCGCTAATGAGTAATGCCTAGTTTCTGCAGAACATCGTATAGGCCAGCGGGCCCTTTATATTTGTACTCGTTTTTTTCGTCCGTTTGCGGCTGCTTCTTCTTTTCCAGCCGCTGGCGAACCCGCCAGTCCAGGTTGTGAAGAAGCTCCAGGGGCAAACGATCAGGCGTTGCATCGGGAATAAGCGGCTGAGGATGAGTTGCGTCCTGTAGTTTAAAGTCTGACAACTGACTAACTGTTGCATAGACACCACTAGCCAGCACCATGCCTGGCTTTACATCTAAAGGCCGCGTTCTGCCGGCACCAATGGTTCTTTGCCAGTTAACTTGCGCAGGGCGCTCAGAAATAACCGGGTCGTCACCCAAGGCAGACACCCAATAAGCAAACTCGCCCGCGAAGCCGTGATTAACTGCTTCGCTCGCGTGTTGCTCAAAGAAATGAGCGGCCTGGTTTTCGACAGCACTATTCTGTACAGCTGAAACTTGACTCATTAAGACTCTGGATAATCGGTTACAGATACTTCTGTATCGGCCAAAGTCCTAAAAGTTTAAGTTTTCTCTTTACAGCTAAGCTAAGACTGTTATTATACGCGCCTCTTGAGTGGAGGGGTTCCCGAGTGGCCAAAGGGATCAGACTGTAAATCTGACGGCTCAGCCTTCGCAGGTTCGAATCCTGCCCCCTCCACCATTTCTTTACTGCACCGGCAGTTGGCTATCAGCCTGAATTACTCTTCCGAAAGCGTTATAACCACCTTACCCTGAGTTTTATTATCTGCAACATAATCCAGTGCTTGCTGAATATCGTCAGCGGCAAAAACCTCATCGATGATAGGTTTTATGGTGCTGCTTTTAAACTTATCGCCAAAATCACGCCACAAACCCTGTAAAATTTTTCCTTTGCGTTCCGGTGATAATGCTCGCAGAGTTGAGCCAATCAGCTTTTGGCGCTTCATCAGCATACGTCCGAAATCAACTTCGCCAGTCACGCCAGCCATTAAACCAATTAAAATAATACGGCCATCCTGTGCCAGATACTGCTGGTCTTTTGCTATAGACTCACCAGCGACAGGATTCAGAATGACGTCGACTTCGCCAAGAGCTTTAACTTCTTCAACAATGTTCTGTTTGTGCCGGTTTATCGCATTCTTCGCACCCAGTTTCAGGCAAAACTCCGATTTCTCTCCACTACCCACTACGGCGGTAAGCTCATTACCACTTTCCCGGCACAACTGGATCAGTGACGAACCCACACCGCTGGCACCCGCATGAGCTAATACCCGCTCTCCGGGTTTTAAGTCAGCTAATTGATAGACATTAAGATAGGCCGTAGCAAAAGTTTCCAGCCAACCCGCAGCTTCTGCATTACTCCAGCTTTCAGGCACCTCCAGTATTTGTTCAGCAGAAACATTCACTTGTTCAGCAAAACCGCCGCCAGCCAATAACGCGCTGACACGTTGCCCGGTTTGCCAGCCATTGACTTCGCTACCTACTTTTTCTATAACCCCACAGACTTCTAGTCCAGGAATAGTTGAGGCACCTTTAGGTGGTGGGTATTTCCCTGCTATTTGCATTAAGTCGGCACGATTAAGCCCGGCGCTCAGTACCCGCAGCTGAACTTCATTAGCCTGTGGCTCGTCCAGCTCAGGATGGTTCTTCCAGTGTACTTTTTGTTCGGAAATAGCAATTGCTTTCATATCAGCCTCTGTTGCCGCTTAACATTATTGAAATTAGCCAGTATGCTGTCGGTATGAATAAGATCAGGATACTGTTTGACGCAAATGGACAAAACCTTAGAGCTCAATAATAAACGCGTATTATTAATAGATGACCAGAAGCCCTTTCAGGTCATGCTCAAAGGCTTGCTGTTAAACTTGGGGGCGCAGGACGTACAAGTCAAGACCACCGGCGAAGCAGGTATTGCCGCTTACATTAAAAACCCGCACGATATTCTGTTGGTAGACTATAACCTTGGGCGTGGTCGCAATGGTCGTCAGGTTTTAGAGGAACTGCAAGTTCGAGGGCTAATGAAAGAGCATACTCTGTTCTTTATTATTACCGGCGACAACACCCGTCCTATGGTTCTCAGCGCACTGGAACTTCAACCCGATGATTATTTGATGAAACCGTTTTCACATAGAGTGTTGCGCTCCCGCCTGGTGCGAGCCTATAAACGCCGCATGTGGTTAAAAGACGTATTCAAGGCGCTGACAAATCATGATTATGAAACCTGTATTGGTGCCTGCCAGAAACATATTCAATCTAACAGCCGCTACAGTAATTACTGCCGCAAACTGCAAATTGAGTTGTACAACAAAACCGGTCAATTAGATAAAGCGGAAACGGCAATTAAAGAACTACTTGAGGAAAACTCTCACAGTTGGGTCTTTCTAAAACTGGCTGAAACGCGGTTATTACAAAACTCTCCCGAAGAAGCCCTGAATATTCTTAATCATTTAATTAAGCGCATGCCTAATGCTGTTGAAGCTTATGACCTGAAAACCGAATGTTACCTTCAACAACAGCAGCTGGAAGACGCTTTGGAAAGCGCCCGTGATGCCATCACCATGGCGCCATTTTCAATTGAAAGGCAAACCAAACTGGCCCATATTGCCCGCGACAACGGCGACTTTGACATTGCCAAGCAAGCCATGAACAACGTTTTGCAAATAGCTCGTAAATCGGTTTTTCGTAACGCACATCACTTATGTAACTATTTACGCAGCATTTTAGATGCGGCCGAAAATAGCGATACACCGCAGCAAATCAGTAAGTATCAGACAGAAGCAACAATGGAGCTACAACGAGCCCGCTATGACGAGCATCTGTTGCATGCCGATATTTCGTTTGAGGATTTGGAATCCATTTTATTATCGCGTATTGATTCATTTAATGGTCGTTTACGCGAAGCTCAGCAACGCTTAAACGAGGTTGTTGGCGAAAAACTGGCGCACAACCAGCCTATCAATAAAGACTTACTACCTGACGTTATCGCCATTTTACTGGATGTCGGGGAGTATGAAAAAGCGAATGCGCTAGCAGCGAATCAGGATGAAAACCCGACTCTTGACAGTTATACCACTAAAATTTTACAGGCACGCTTAGCTGCAGCTCAAAAACAGCAGGATAACTTCTTTGAAGTTCATAAGGCGGGCTTAGATGCTTATCAGCAAGGCAACTATATTCGTGCACTGGAGCTGTTTCGTAACGCCATGGAGGCCGCGCCAATGAATAGTGGTGCTGCACTTAACTTTATTCAGGCGGCCGTCCGTTATGTTGAAGAAACTCCAGGTGGAGAGCGAGTTCGGCTTAAGAAAGAATGCGATAATTGCTTTAAAGTCTTAGAGGGGCTGCAATTATCCAGTAGCCACAGTAACCGCTATGAGCGGTTACTGGAGCAAACTGAAGGGTTGGAACTGCGCTAGCTCAGCTTTTGGTTAGCGGCTAACTGACCTGATTGATAATCCTTAATAGCCTGCTCAATCTGATCCGACGAATTCATGACAAAAGGACCGTATTGAGCAATCGGTTCTTCAATAGGTTTAGCGGCCAACAAGATAAAGCGCGCATGTTCAGTAGCGGAAAAATCTAAGGTTTCAGCAGGATCAAGCAAGATCAACTCGCCCTCTTTTGCCCCCTCCCCATTCACTGTCAGCTCACCCTGATAAACATAAGCCAAGCGTCGTTTTTGCCCTTGTGACGGCAAACTGAAGCTGTCACTTTCTAAGTGAACATCGAGCATTAGAAAGTCTCGTCCCGGCGCATTTACTGGACCCTCCTGCTGCTGGTATTTCCCTGAAATAATTCGGATCAGGGCATCACCATTTTTCACTTCAGGAATGCTGGCTGCCGGATAGTCGTGCCACTCAGGTTCACTCATTTTTTCATTGCCCGGCAAGTTTACCCAGAGCTGAAAACCCCACATAAGGCCTTCAACTTGCTTCGGCATTTCGGCGTGAATAATACCTTTCGCCGCCTTCATCCACTGCACACCGCCAGCATCAACTTCACCGCTATTACCAACAGAGTCTTTATGTTCCATAGTGCCCGCTAACATATAGGTCAGCGTACAAAAACCGCGGTGTGGATGGGGCGGAAAACCCGCAATATAATCGTCCGGGTTATCGGAACGAAACTCATCCAGCATTAAAAACGGGTCCTGATGTTTTAGCCCCGGCTGATTAATAATACGAGTGAGTTTAACTCCCGCGCCATCCTGCGCCGGCATTCCCCGGTGTTTGGCTAAAATAACACTCATGACTGGCTACTCCCCTTGCTACCCCTGTTATGTGCCTGGTGAAAATCGATTTCCGGTCCCTTCGGCACTATTTGTGTCGGATTAATGGTTTTATGGCTGGCATAGTAATGCGTCTTAATGTGGTCCATCACGACGGTCTCTTCTACCCCGGGATGCTGGTATAGCTCCAATAGGTAATTCCACATATTAGGGTAATCGACAATGCGCTTCTTGTTGGTTTTAAAGTGCCCGAAATAAACCGCATCGAAACGGACCAGAGTAGTAAATAAACGCCAGTCAGCCTCGGTTAATACGTCACCAGCTAAATAACGGCTCTGACTAAGAATGTTCTCTACTTTGTCTAAGGCAGCAAATAGCGATTCGTACGCTTCTTCATACGCCTGCTGCGTGGTCGCGAAGCCACTACGGTAAACACCGTTGTTAATGTCGTTGTAAACCCACTCATTAACTTCTTCTATCTGCTTTTGCTTACCTGCGGGAAAGAAGTCCGATGTATTCCCGGTCAGCTCGTTAAACGCTGAATTGAAAATACGGATAATTTCGGCCGATTCATTGTTCACTATGGTCTGATTTTTCTTATCCCACAGTACTGGAACGGTTACTCGCCCGGTGTATTCCGGGTCAGCTTTTAAATACAGCTGATAAAGGAAGTCGGCATCATACAATGGCTCGTTAAGCGGCGCGTCTGAAAACTCCCAGCCATTCTCCAGCATCAGCGGGTGCACAACGGAAACATCAATATGACTTTCCAGACCTTTTAATATACGGAAGATAAGCGCCCGGTGAGCCCACGGACAGGCGTAAGAAACGTAAAGGTGATAACGCCCTGATTCAGGCTCAAACTCAGTGCCCTGCGCTACGGTATTACGAAACTGTGATTCGCTACGAACAAAGCGCCCACCGTGTTTTTTGGTGTCATACCATTTGTCGTGCCATTGACCATCAACTAATAAACCCATTATAAACTCCTTAAGTTGGTATAGCTTTATAATAGAGTCTATTTTTTGGAATTATTAGCGCATTATTTTCTATTTATTTTTCTAAAAAATAGAACTATAGAAAGGGTTCAACCACGTCAGCAGCTTTTTCGCTCGCCGATACCTGTAATTGCTGGTGAATATTTGTGAATTGCTCCAATAAGGGCTGGTTGTCTTGCTCAATTAACTGAACTAGCGCTTCTTCGATTGCCTCTTCCGAAGCATCAGATTGAGCCAGTTCCGGCACAATTTCTTTACCCGCTAAGAGGTTAGGTAAGGAGAAAAAAGGCGCGTGAAATAAACGTTTAATGATTTGATAAGATAACCAATGAAAACGATAAGCTACTACCATAGGGCGTTTTATCAGCAAGGCTTCAAGCGCAACGGTTCCTGACGTTAGCAGTAAATAATTGGCTGCGGCCATAACTTTTCGACTTTCACCAACAGGTAACACAATATTCAGTTCGGGACTGTATTGGTCAACTAGTTCCCGAAATTGTGCGGCGCGAGCTTCGCTTATCATAGGCGCAACAAAGCGAAGTTCTGGGTATCTTTCTGCTAGTTTGTTCGCTACTTTCAAAAATACCGGCGCCATACGGGCAATCTCACCCTTACGACTTCCAGGTAAAATAGCCAGATACGTAACAGCAGGTTCAAGTTCCAGCTCATTACGTGCTTCTGTTTGTTGCCATTGCATAGGAATATCATCTGCCAACGGATGACCAACAAAAGTTGCAGGCAATTGATGTTTATCGTAGAAATCTTTTTCAAAAGGCAATAAGCACAGTACGTGATCAACTGCTTTTTTTATGCCTTTAATACGCCCTTCTCGCCATGCCCAGACAGATGGACTGACGTAATGAATGGTAGAGATACCGGCTTTTTTAAGGCGAGCTTCAACCGTCAGATTAAAGTCAGGAGCATCAATGCCTATCATCACATCCGGTTGCTCAGAAATGAGATAGTTGACCAGGTTCTTTCTGTGTTTTAACAGCTTAGGAAGTTGCTGAAAGACCTCAGCAATGCCCATAACGGCCAAGTCATCCATGGCAAAGAACGAGTCCATTCCCCGTTCTGCCATTAAAGGCCCGCCGACTCCAATAAAAGTTGCATTGGGGTGACGTTTGGCAATGGCCTGCATTAGCCCGGCGCCTAGAAGATCACCCGAGTGCTCACCGGCAACAATAGCTATTTTAGGCGGCTGATTGCGGCTCATTACGGACGAATAATGCCTCGTGAACTGTTTTCAACAAAAGCTTTAAAACCATCCAATACCGGTTCATTTAATGCTGAAATACCTTCCAGGGCTTCGTCTACAGTCAGGCTGGAACGATACAAAATTTTATAGGCACGACGGACATTTTGAATTTGTTCGGGCGTATAGCCGCGACGCTTTAAACCCTCGGAATTGATTGTTCGGGGTTTGGCGTTATGACCCTGCGCCATCACAAAAGGAGGAATATCCTGAACGATAATAGAGTTAACCGCGGCAAAAGAGTGAGAACCAATATGACAAAATTGATGCACACCACTCATGCCACCCAGAATAACCCAGTCGCCTACGTGAACATGGCCAGCCAGAGTAACCTGATTAGCAAAGATATTGTCATTACCTATGACACAATCATGCGCAACATGTACGTAGGCCATAAACAGGTTATTATCGCCAATTTTAGTTAACGAGTTATCCTGCACCGTGCCACGGTGAATCGTTACCGACTCGCGGATAACGTTGTTGTCGCCAATCTCAAGCTCAGTCGGTTCGCCGTCGTATTTTTTATCCTGGCAGTCTTCACCAACCGACGCAAATTGATAAATGGTATTGTTCTTACCAATGGTTGTTGGGCCTTTTAAAACAACGTGTGAACGGATATCGCAGTTGTCGCCGATAACAACATCGGGGCCAATAACCGTCCAAGGACCGACACTAACGTTCGTACCGAGTTTGGCGCTGGGGTCGATAATTGCGGTTTCGTGAATCACTTAAACTTCTCTTCTTGCACAAATAATTTCAGCAGTACAGGCAACGTCACCGTCAACTTCCGCGCGACCAGTAAATTTCCAGATACCACGGCGTTCTTTTTCGAAGGTAACAAAGAAATCAACAGTGTCCCCCGGGATAACCTGACGTTTAAAGCGGGCATTATCAATACCGGCAAAAAGGTACAAATCGTTTGCATTCTTTTTGCTTTCTGTAATTTTAAAACCTAATAAGCCACAGGCCTGAGCTATAGCTTCAAGCAACAACACTCCCGGGAAAATAGGCTTTGCCGGAAAATGTCCATTGAACATGGGCTCGTTAAAAGTCACGTTTTTTATCGCGTGTAACGAGTCTTTAGAGTTTGTTTCTATAACTCTGTCTATTAATAAAAACGGATAACGATGAGGCAGTAAATCTAGTACGCCCTGAATATCAAAACCTGATTCCGTAATTTTCAAATCTTTCACCTTACTCAGTTATTATCGTCAGCTTGTTTTTCTAACTCTTTGACACGCTTAAAAAGATCATCCAGCTGACGGAATCTCGCTCCATTACGTCGCCATTCACGATGCCCACTGGCAGGAATACCTGACGCATAAACACCTGGCTCGGTGATTTCTTTTATCACCATAGCAAATCCCATAATTTGCACGTCGTCACACACACTGATATGACCGTTAATAGCCGAAGCCCCACCAATCATACAACGCTTACCAATGCGGCAACTGCCTGCTAGTACAGTACAGCCTGCGATAGCCGTATCTTCATCAATGAATACGTTATGCGCAATTTGACATTGATTATCAATAATACAGCCCGACGAAATAACCGTGTCGTCCAGAGCTCCGCGATCGACCGTTGTGCTGGCACCAATTTCAACATTGTCTTTAATAACAACGCGGCCTAGCTGAGGGATTTTTAGCCACTTGCCATTATCAGGAGCCCAACCAAAACCATCAGCACCAATAATTGAGCCAGAATGAAACAGGCAATCATCGCCAATAACACAACGGTGATAGATTTTAACGCCTGACCAAAGTGTGCACCCAGCGCCAATTTGCGTTTCCGGGCCAATATAGCAATGCGGGCCAATACTGGTGTTATCACCAATTATAGCGCCTTCGTCAATCACCGTATATTCACCAATGCTAACGTTCTTACCGATAGTAGCTGACGGTGCAATTTTCGCAGACTCTGCGATACCATGAGCTGGCTTTGGAGTGGTGTCTAATAGTTGAGCAATTCGCGCAAAAGCCGCATAAGGGTTAACTACCCGGATTGCATTATCTATCGCATCGCTATCGTCTTTTTCAGAGACAATAACAGCGCCGGCGGAGGTTGTTTCTAACTGACTTTTGTAACGGCTATTCGCCAAAAAAGCGATAGCGTCACCAGTAGCAGACTGCAAGGTCGCCACGCGCAAAATGGGGAGCTGCGAATTGCCTCGCACCTCCCCACCAACATGGTCAGCCAACTGCTGCAATGTGTACTCAGACATAAATTAGTTACCTGAAGTCATTTTCTCGACAACAGCACCAGACAAGTCATTATCGGCTTTCATGTAAGTAACCGCGTTACTTTCAAGAACCATGTCATAGTCTTTAGCTTCTGCAACAGCAGTAATCGCGTCCTGAACTTTTCCAAGCAACTTGTTACGTTCTTCATTTTGACGACGACGAGTGTCCTCTTGCAATGCTTTGCTTTTCAGCTGCGCTTCAGAGATAGTCTGCTCAAGATCTCGCTCTAGCTGAGTTTTCTCAGAAGCTGACATGATTGATGCATCGCGTTCTTGCTTTTGACGCAGTTCCTGAACTTTCTGTTCAAGCTGACGCATTTCCTCAAAGCGATCCTGAAACTCTGTTTGCAGCTGTTCGGAAATTTGCTCACGTTGTGGTAACTGCTGGAATACTTCCATCATATCGACAACACCAATTTTTTGCTGTGCCTGTGCAGCACCAGCAAAAAGCGCTGTTGAAACAGCAACTGCTGCAGCTGTAGATTTAATTAACTTTTTCAAGGTAAAACTCCTTCAAATTTTTTGTAACTATTATGTAATTATTATTATCAGAATGTAGTTCCGATATTAAATGAGAACACTTGGGTTTCATCACCCTCAACTTCTTTTAAAGCCCGACCTAACGAGAAAGTTAATGGACCCATTGGAGATATCCATTGCACAGACACACCAGCCGATGCGCGGAAATCTCCCGGTGAGCTATAGTCAGTTAACGGTTGTGGACTAGTATTTTCCAAGTCCTTGTATCTATCGTAGTCGAATTCAGTATCCCAAACCATACCAAAATCAACAAAGACACTAGTTCGTATGCTATTACGCATACCTTCGTCAACAAAAGGTGTCGGTACAATCAGTTCCAGTCCACCAGAGACTTTAGCGTTACCGCCTAAAGAATAGTTATTTTGTACAAACAACTGTTGGTTACCCGTTTCCGAACTGTAGTTCGGTGTTGGCAACCCGGTGAAATCCGGAATACCCTCAGAGTTGACCGACTCAGGTACAACATAAACAGCTCTCGGACCGACAGTATTCGGTTCAAAACCGCGTAAATCGCCCTGGCCACCAATACGGAAGTATTCCCAGAACGGTAAGAGGTAATCATTTCCAGCATCGTCTTCACCGTAACCGTTACCATAACCTAAATTCAGTCTGGTGAGAAATGACCACTGCTGGTCACGACTTAACGGATAATAGTGCTTGTACTCATAGTTTAAACGAAAATACTTTACGTCACTAAATGGCGCCGAAATTTCGGCACTAGCACGCTGCGAGGATCCACTAGTCGGGAATGTTCCACGATTAAGCGTCACCCGAGACCAACCGGCATTTAATTCATAAATATCGAAACTGATTGGTCGCTCCGGATTCTGGTCATCCAGATAAGAGCGGTAAAACTGCTGGATTTGCTCGATACTCTGGTTCTGCGAATTAACACTCACTTCCTGATTTTTATAACCCACGCCAAAGTTTAAGCGGTTAATTTCATCTATTGGAAAGCTAAGTCCCGTGGATAACCCATAGGTTTTCTGATTATAGTTAACGAGGTTTTGTGCATTACCTGCGTCAAACTCGCTCATATAAATCTGACCTGAGAGTCCAACACCATTCATAGTGAAATAAGGGTCGGAATACGACACACTGACGTTTTTATTAAAACGACTGGTACTGATATTGAACCCGACTCGGGTACCCGTACCTAAAAAGTTGTTTTGCTGAACACCTGCGTTAAGTTGCAGACCTGAGTAGTCTCCGTAACCAATACCCGCATTAAAGGAACCTGAAGGTTGCTCTTTAACCTTATAAGTCACATCTACCTGATCATCCCGGCCTTCAACCCGTTCAGTGGACGTTTCTACGGTTTCGAAATAGCCCAGACGCTCAAGACGAACTTTACCTTGCTCAATGTTGCTGTCAGACAACCATGCGCCTTCAAGTTGACGCATTTCACGGCGTAACACCCGGTCTTTGGTCGCGCCATTGCCTTCAAAATTAATATGACGAACGTAGACGCGTTTTCCTGGGTTTATCGAAAAGGTAATTTTAACCGTTTTATCTTCATCATCGTGCTCAGGGATAGCTCTAACTTCTGGATACGCATAACCATAGCGACCATAAAAGCGGCTGATCATGTCTTCAATATAAGTAACCTGTGCCGCGTTATAGAGCGTGCCTTTCTCAATTTTAGCAATTTTTCCAACCAACTCGTCATGGCCTTTTAAATCACCAATGACATCGGT
This sequence comes from Idiomarina sp. UBA3176, assembly GCF_002364295.1. Classification (NCBI taxonomy): domain Bacteria; kingdom Pseudomonadati; phylum Pseudomonadota; class Gammaproteobacteria; order Alteromonadales; family Idiomarinaceae; genus Idiomarina; species Idiomarina sp. UBA3176. Next base: position 66,393 of record NZ_DEXU01000023.1, on the reverse strand, counting down.
CTCGCTAATTTTATATTTATCACCTTCACTGACATTTATAGTGATATAAATGCCTTCGCGATCCGGCGTCATAGAGACCTGTACAGACTCTACCCGGAAGCGCAAATAGCCGCGGTCACGATAAAATGACTCTAAGGTTTCCAGGTCACCGCTTAATTGTTGTTTCTGGTAACGCTTTTCGCCTATAAAGTTCCACCATGGAAGGCTATCCCGAAGTTCAAAAGTATCCAGTAATAGCTCATCAGCGAAAGCTTTATTGCCCACAATATTAATTTGCGCAATTTCCGCCGCATCACCTTCTTCAAAGTTCATGCGTAACTCAACACGGTTACGTGGCAAGTCCACAACCTGAACTTCCACCGACGCATTATATTTACCCACACTGTGATAAAAGTCTTCCAGACCTTTTTCAATGCCAGAAATAGTGGTTCTGTCTAAAGGTTCACCAGTAACAATATTATTATCAACTAAGCTTTCCTGAAGCTGCTCGTCTTTAATATCGCTGTTACCTTCAAAGGTGATTTCGGCAATGGTTGGCCGTTCACTAACAGTGAAGATCAAAGTGTCTTCACTTCTGCGCGCATCGATATAGTCGAAATGAGTAGAAGAATAAAGTGAGCGAATAGCGCTGCGAATTTGCAACTCGCTAACTTCGTCACCGACTCTCACAGGTATGTAGGTTAACGCAGCACCTAAAGCGACACGTTGTAATCCTTTTACTTCAATATCTTCGACAACAAATTCATCTTGTGCGTAGGCTGGTGCTACTGCACCTGCAATCATGGCACTCACTAACAGCTTTTTAAACGTCATTATCACTAGCTACTTATTGTTAATTCGTGACTCAGAATGCGAAACGGGCGATGTCATTTGATATTGCTAACGCCATCAACGCGAATACCAGCACCCCACCAATCCTATAGCAAACGTCTTGCACTCTTTCGGATACCGGCTTACCGCGCACCCATTCAATGCTGTAAAACATCAAATGACCGCCGTCTAATACCGGTAAAGGTAATAAATTAATTATCCCTAAATTGACACTTAACAGCGCCAAAAAACTTAAAAAATAAACGAACCCATTGCTGGCACTAACTCCAGCACCTTCGGCAATACTTAAAGGCCCTGCCAGGTTCTTTACAGAAACATCTCCGGTCAGCAGTTTACCTATCATTTTCACGCTAACAACCATCAATTCCCAAGTTTTTTCTGCGCCTTTCGCTAAGCCGCTAAAAAAACCATATTGATGCGTGAAAACGTAATCATCTGGCAAAGGCTCTGTTACCGGAACTACGCCAAGGTAGCCTATGACACCATTTTGGCTTTCCCGTTCCCCTATTTGAACAGAAATTTGCTGCTCAACCTGATTCCTCTGAACCGTAAATAAAACGTCCTGTCCCGCCGATTCAGCGATTATTTTACGTATTTCAGTCCAACTTTCGACACTTTCATCACCAATTCGGGTGATTGTGTCACCTTCTTTTAATCCGCCGGCCTCGGCTGGGGAGCCACTTTCTACCTGGCTAAGTTCGGTATAAACAGCAGGTTGATAAACCTCAATTCCCAAACTGCCAAAGGTCGATTCCGTTTCCGGATCAAACTGCCAGCCACTTAAATTCAGTGTGCGTTTTACTTCATCACCGTCCGGCGTTCTTAATGTGAGTACTGTTTCATCGTCGCCAATTGCCGACATAAGCCCCAGCTGAACCTGTTGCCAGTCATAGGCTTCAACATTATCAACTGAGAGAATTTCGCTACCTCTTTCAAGCTGAGCTTCGGCTGCAACAGAGTCGGCTTTTACATCGCCGATAACCGGTTTCACCGTGGGAACACCAATGCCAAACATCAACCATAAAACAGCGACCGCTAAAACAAAGTTCGCGATTGGACCGGCAGCAACTATCGCAAAACGTTTATATACTGATTGCGCGTTAAAGCTAACATCTCGCTCTTCCTCGCTGACATCATCAATACGTTCGTCCAGCATGCGAACGTAGCCACCAAGGGGAATAATCCCCAGTTGATAAACCGTGCCTTCTTTGCCTTCACGTTTCCATATAGCCCTGCCAAAACCTACCGAGAAAGTTAACACTTTTACACCGCAGCGGCGCGCAACCCAAAAGTGCCCAAACTCGTGAAAAGCAACTAAAATACCGAGAGTTACAACGAAGGAAAAGAAATACCAAATTGCGTCTATCACTGTGCGTACTCCTGCAACCATTTATTGGCTGCTAAACGCGCTTGTTTATCTATGGCTAACAGCGTCTCTAAGCTATCGGCCTCATCAGCTTGTATTGACTGCAATACCGAATCACAAACTTTTGCAATATCAGTAAAACCAACCTGTTCTTGTAAAAATGCAGCAACGGCAACTTCGTTCGCCGCGTTTAAAGCAGTAGTGGCCCACTGCCCTTCCCAACATGCTTCTATCGCCAACTGTAAACACGGATAACGTTGTGCTTCGGGCTGCTTAAAGGTCAGTTCGGCTATTTGAGTAAAATCTAAGCCCGCAACACCGCTTTCTAAACGCTCTGGATAACCCAACGAATGGGCTATAGGCGTGCGCATGTCCGGTTCACCCATTTGAGCAAGTACGGAACCGTCGGTGTATTGCACCATAGAATGAATAACGCTCTGCGGGTGAATAACAACTTTCAGTTGGTCACGCGAACAATTGAATAACCAGCGGGCTTCAATGTATTCCAGCCCCTTGTTCAGCATGGTGGCGGAATCCACTGAAATTTTCCGACCCATGGACCAATTTGGGTGATTGCATGCCGCACCAGGGGTTTGTTGCGGCAACTCCTCAAGAGGTATATCGCGAAACGGACCGCCGGAGCCGGTTAACAGTAAATACTGAATGCCATGCTCCGCTAACGCCATAGTACCAACCTGTTGCTGCGCAGCCTGGGGTAAACACTGAAAAATAGCGTTGTGTTCGCTGTCGACCGGAATAATTCTAGCGCCGGAACGTTGAGCATGATCAATAAACAACTGACCGCTCATAACCAGAGCTTCTTTATTGGCTAACAGTACATCTTTACCTGCGTCAATCGCAGCTAGTGTCGGTGATAGTCCGGCCGCACCGACTATAGCCGCCATAACCACATCCACCTCAGCGTCCGAACTGACCTCAGCTAAAGCCTGATCTCCATACATAACCTGAGTTGAAGTCTGTTGACCGAGAAGTGCTTTAAGCTCAGCAGCAGCATTGTATGAACCCATAACCGCGTATTGCGGATTATGCTTTACACAAAGCTCAGCCATAGCACTAATCTGGCTATGGGCTGTTAAGGCAAAAACCTGAAAGTCATCCGGATGCCGTGAGACAACGTTCAATGTGTTTTGACCAATAGAGCCGGTTGCTCCCAAAACTGTTATTCGACGCATAGGTTTAATGCAAAAACTCCAGATAAGCTAAGGTGAAAATAGGCACTGCAGCGGTAAGACTGTCAATACGGTCAAGAATTCCCCCGTGCCCGGGTAAAATTGAACCGCTGTCCTTAACCCCTGCACTACGCTTAAACATGCTTTCGTTTAAATCACCAAATACTGAAGCAACCACAGTAAACAATCCGGTTAAGTAATAACCGGTAAACTGATCGGCAGGCACTTTAGTCCAGTGCGCCACAACCATCATCACTACAAAAGCTAAGGTCACACCACCACAAAGGCCTTCCATTGTTTTACCCGGGCTTACCGCTGGCATCATCTTATTACGGCCATAACGCACGCCGGCAAAATACGCACCAACATCAGCAGCCCAAACCAGCAGTAAAATAAAGAGAACCACCCAGCCACCAAAGAAGCGCGACTCATCAATATCAATTGAGCGAACCGTGACTAATGCCGCCCAGGTAGGAATAAAAATTAACAAACCAAATACACCGACAATGGCTCGGGTTCGTGACCACATACGTCGGCTGGAGGGATAATTTACGATCATTGCCAACGCAACGACCCACCAGACACCGCCAGCTAAAATAGTGTAGTAGATGAGTTTAGAGAGCTCACCGCCCTCCCACAAATGCTCGTAGGGAGCCAGCCAGGACAACACGCCAATTATGGCACCGACAAATAAGGTGTAAGCGATGCGCGCTGAAATGCGACGCACGCCCATTAGCGGAGACCATTCCCAGGCGCCCAGCATAAGGACCCCCTGAATGAAAAGAGCAAAGCCCCACAACGGCAGCATAAAAACACCGTACAGTGCCACCGGAACCAGCAATAGTGCTGTAATAATACGTTGTTTTAGCAAGTGTTATTCCTCTATCCGAGTTTCTATGCCTTGCATTAGCACGGTTAATTGTTCGCTCGTTAAACCAAAACGGCGTTCCCGTTGCGCAAAATCTGTAATTGCCTGAGCAAAGGCCGTATCGTCAAAATCAGGCCATAATACTGAGGTGAAATACAGTTCGGCATAAGCCAGCTGCCATAAAAGAAAGTTACTGATACGATGTTCACCGCCTGTACGAATAAGTAAATCCGGCAAAGGCTGGTCTGCCATCATCAATTCGCCTGCTATTGTCTGTTCAGTAATTTCCGCCGGTTCTATTTCACCCGCTTTCACTCTCTCAGCTAATCTACGACTGGCTTGTGTAATATCCCACTGACCGCCGTAGTTCGCCGCTATGTTTAGATTGAGTCCGCTGTTACTGCGCGTTTGCTCTTCTGCTTCACTCATGCGCTTTTGCAAACGCTTTGAAAAAGCCTCTTTGTCACCAACTATGCGCAAGCGAATATCGTTGTCATCTAATTTTTTAATTTCGCTTTTCAGTACTGACATAAACAATTCCATCAATACCGAGACTTCAGTTGCCGGACGCTTCCAGTTTTCACTACTGAATGCGAACAAAGTCAGTGACTCAATACCGTTACGGCGAGCAAAAGCAACTGCCTTGCGCACTGCTTCCGCGCCGGCTTTATGCCCGAAGGTTCTTATTTTACCGCGTTGTTTCGCCCAGCGCCCGTTACCATCCATTATAATGGCAACATGCTTGGGGACTAACTGCTCAATTGACGGTAATTCTTTCATTCAATCTGCCGTAAACATTAAAAAACGCCGTGCGAGTATACCTGACACGGCGTCATAGACCAACGTAGGGACGGTTTGATGGTTAAATTTCCATCAAATCCGCTTCTTTTGCTTTCAGAGCTTCATCAATTTGCTTCACGAATTTATCGGTCAGTTTTTGAATCTCTTCTTCAGCATTACGTTCTTCGTCTTCAGTAATTTCTTTCTCTTTCAGCAGATCTTTAATATCGCCATTTGCATCGCGACGAATATTACGTACCGCAATACGCCCGTTCTCAGCTTCGGCACGAACAATTTTAACTAAGTCGCGACGACGCTCTTCTGTCAACGGAGGTAATGGAATACGAATAACTGCGCCTGCTGAGGCCGGATTCAGACCCAAATCAGAATTAATAATGGCTTTTTCAACTGCCGCTGAAGCTGACTTATCAAACACTGTCAGAGCCAGAGTTCTGGAGTCTTCCGTGGTGATATTAGCTAACTGCTTAAGAGGCGTGTCAGTACCGTAATAGTTCACCATAACACTGTCCAGTATGCTTGGATGAGCACGACCCGTACGCACTTTTGACATTTGACTGCGCAGCGACTCAACACTTTTTTCCATGCGATCTTTAGCGTCTTCTATAGTTTCTTTTATCACTGTCTTATACCCTTTTATTCAATAACTGCGTTTACTCTGCGTTCTTGCTAATCAGTGTACCTTCTTCTTCACCCATTATCACGGCTCGTAAGGCACCCGGCTTATTCATATTAAACACCCGGATAGGCAAAGCGTGATCACGCGCCAGAGTAAAAGCCGCTAAATCCATTACTTTTAACTGTTTTTCCAGTATATCATCGTAATTAATATGCTTATACAAAGTCGCATCCGGGTTACTCACCGGGTCATCAGAATATACTCCGTCAACCTTGGTTCCCTTAAGTACGACTTCAGCTTCAATTTCGATACCGCGCAAACAAGCGGCAGAATCTGTAGTAAAGAACGGATTACCGGTTCCCGCAGAAAATATCACTACACGTCCTGATTTTAGCAAACTGATGGCTTCTGCCCAGTTGTAACTGTCACAAACACCGGTCAATTCAATAGCTGACATTAAACGTGCGTTAACAAAGGCACGGTGTAAAGCGTCGCGCATAGCCAGGCCATTCATTACAGTGGCCAACATGCCCATGTGGTCGCCCACAACCCGATTCATACCCGCTTTTGCTAAGCCTTCTCCACGGAATAAGTTACCGCCCCCAATGACTAAACCAACCTGAACCCCAAGTTCAACCAATTCTTTAATTTCCTGCGCCATACGATCAAGTACTTTGGCGTCAATACCAAATGGCTCATCTCCCATAAGGGCTTCACCACTGAGTTTTAACAATATGCGTCGATAACTGGGTTTCGGATGGGTGCTCATCATTGCCTCTACTCTTTCCTTTAGTTTAAAAAAAACCGCGTCCTGAACGCTCAAGACGCGGTTTATAATTTTCTATTTCATGGGGCTGGTCGAGACCACGCTATTAGCCTTTACTCGCTGCCGCCACTTGTGCCTGAACTTCAGAAGCAAAATCTTCTTCTTTACGTTCAATACCTTCACCCACTTCAAAGCGAACGAAAGTCACAACATCAGCACCAGCTTTCTTCAATAACTCACCAACAGTCATTGATGGATCTTTAACGAAAGGCTGACCTGTCAGGCTGATTTCGCCGGTAAACTTACGCATACGGCCTTCAACCATTTTTTCAGCAATTTCTTTCGGCTTACCGCTTTGCATTGCGATATCAACCTGAATAGAACGCTCTTTTTCTACAACTTCAGCTGCAACGTCTTCAGGCTTAACGAATTGCGGGCTGCTTGCTGCAACATGCATGCACAGGTCACGAGCCAGATCTTCGTCACCGCCAGTTAAAGCAACAGCAACACCAATGCGGGCACCGTGAGTATAAGTCGCAACAACGTCGCCAGCTTCAAGAGTTTGAACACGACGAACGTTCATGTTCTCGCCAATTTTAGCCACTAAATCTTCACGAGTTTTCTCAACAGTCTGACCATCGATGTCAGTTGTTTTTAATGCTTCAACGTCATTTTCTTTATTAGCAAATGCTGCGTTGATAACTTTATCACCGAATTCCAGGAAGCTGTCATCGCGAGCAACAAAGTCGGTTTCACAGTTCAGTTCAACCAAAGTTGCCTGATTACCTTCAGATTTAACTAAGATAACGCCTTCAGCCGCAACACGGCCTGCTTTTTTAGCTGCTTTTGCCTGACCGCTCTTACGCATCAGTTCAATTGCCGCTTCCATATCACCGTCGACTTCCTGCAATGCTTTCTTGCAGTCCATCATGCCAGCGCCTGTGCGCTCGCGCAGTTCTTTAACTAGAGCTGCTGTAATAGCCATGATTCTATTCCTCGATTATTCAGTTGCTTCGACGAAATCGTCTGAGTCTTTCGCTTCAACTTGCGCTGTACGTGCTTCTTTTACCGCTTCAGCTGCAGTGTTCAAGTATAATTGAACCGCACGGATTGCGTCATCGTTACCTGGAACAATGTAGTCCACACCGTCAGGGTTAGAGTTTGTATCCACAACAGAAACAACTGGAATGCCCAGGTTATTTGCTTCTTTAATAGAGATGTGTTCGTGATCTGCGTCGATAACAAACAGAACGTCTGGTAAGCCGCCCATGTTTTTGATACCGCCTAAGCCTTTTTCCAGCTTTTCCATTTCACGAGTATTAACCAAAGCTTCTTTCTTGGTCAGTTTCTCGAAAGTACCGTCCTGGCTCATTGTTTCAAGGTCTTTTAGACGCTTGATTGATTGACGAACTGTTTTCCAGTTAGTCAACATGCCGCCTAACCAACGGTGGTTTACATAGTACTGACCACAGTTAATGGCTGCTTCTTTAACCGCTTCAGCTGCTGCGCGCTTAGTACCAACAAACAGGATTTTGCCTTTGTTAGAAGCAACGTGCTGCATATAGCTCAACGCGTCGTTGAACATAGGCACAGTTTTTTCGAGGTTAATGATATGAATTTTGTTACGAGCACCAAAAATGTAAGGTTTCATTTTTGGGTTCCAGAAACGAGTTTGGTGACCGAAGTGGACACCCGCTTTCAGCATGTCACGCATTGACACGTTAGCCATAATATTTTCCTTTTTAGGGGGTTAAGCCTCCATACATCCCATAAGCCGACCTGTTCTTAGACAAGCACCCCGCCTTATGTGTCGATGTATGTGTGGATTATAATTTACATACAAGTGTACTTTGTTGGCATAAGGCCAAAAAAGCGTGCGTTTTATACCATAAAGCCGAGCCCTGCACAACAAAAAACCTTCGCTAACTTCTGCTTTGACCCACCTCAAAGATAGCGAATTTTATCAGTCACTGTTAAACTGTCGGCTTTTCCAGCAGTCATGGACAGGAAGAGAATGACCATCTCAATTAAGACACCCGAAGAAATCGAAAAAATGCGCGCCGCAGGCAAGCTCGCTGCCAGTGTGCTTGAAATGATTGGTGAGCACATCAAACCCGGCGTAACCACGGAAGAACTGGATGATATCTGCCATAAGTACATCACGGATCATAACGCCTATCCAGCACCATTAAACTATCACGGTTTCCCTAAATCGATATGTACGTCGGTTAACCATTGTGTCTGTCATGGTATTCCTGGCCCGAAAAAACTGAAAGACGGCGATATCATGAATATTGACGTTACCGTTAAACTGGATGGTTACCATGGCGACACTTCGAAAATGTTTGTTGTGGGTAAACCTTCAATAATGGCCGAGCGGTTAATTAAGGTAACTCAGGAGTCGCTTTATAAAGCCATAGAAATGGTCAAGCCAGGTATCAAGCTGGGTGACTTTGCTGAAGTTATTCAGAAACACGCCGAAGGCCATGGCTATTCTATTGTTAGAGAGTACTGCGGTCACGGTATTGGCTCTGTATTCCATGAAGACCCACAAATTCTGCATTACGGTGAGGCAGGTACTGGCGAAGAGCTAAAAGCCGGTATGTGTTTCACTATTGAACCTATGGTAAATGTGGGTAAGCGCCACACTAAACTGATGAAAGACGGCTGGACCGTACTGACTAAAGATCGCAGCTTAAGTGCACAGTGGGAACATACATTATTAGTTACCGATAACGGTGTTGAAGTACTGACACTGCGCAGTGATGAGCCTGACTTAGCGCGAGTTATCGAGCACAGCTAACGCATTTGCAGGGGGAGCCTATGGCTAACGTTCAAGAAGATAAAGACTTTCACGGGCGCTGGCCTGACCGAACCCTGCAACCTTGCCTAAAAGACTACAAAGCGCTTTTAGAAAGTTACCAAAACTGGTCTGCAGCACGTTTTGTTACCGCCGATATCGATGAGCTGGTTCATCACCGTGCGACCTTCTTTGACCAGCTAATTAGCCAGTTGTGGCAGCAATTTCAGCTTGAAGACGAGCCGGCAAGTATTTTAGCTGTGGGTGGCTATGGTCGTGAGACTCTGCACCCGGGTTCAGATATCGACCTGCTCATTTTAGTGGGCCCTGAAAATGCTGAAGCCGAAGCTAAGTTGTCTGAAAAACTCGGACAGTTTGTTACCTTTTTATGGGACCTGCACCTGGATATCGGCCATTCGGTACGTACTATCGAAGACTGCTTCGCTCAGTCAGAAAACGATATCACGATAGCCACAAACCTTATTGAAAGCCGATACCTCTCAGGAGCTGAATCGCTTTACAATGAATTTCATCAACAGTTGTTAAATGACTTCCCCTGGTCAAGCCGCGATTTCTATCAGGCCAAGCTGGATGAACAAAAGCAGCGCCACCAGCAATACCACAGTACATCTTATAACCTGGAACCGAATATTAAATCGAGCCCCGGAGGGCTACGTGATATTCAGACCGTAGGCTGGATTGCTAAACGTCATTTCCGTACTCACTCAGATGAAAACCTGGTTGAGTACGGTTATATGACAGCCGATGAATTCGTTGAACTGCGTGACTGCATGAACTGGCTATGGCGCATACGCTTTGCCCTTCATCTGGAAGCAGGTAAACGCGAAGACCGCTTACTCTTTGACTTTCAGCCAGGCGTTGCTGTTCGTCTGGGCTACGGTAATGACGGTAAGGCATCCGTTGAAACCATGATGAAAGATTACTTTAAAGTGGTCTTACGCGTCAGCGAGCTTAACCAGATGCTTCTGCAGTTTTTTCATCAGGCGATATTAGGAACACAGGACTTACAACACGCTGAACATATTAGCGATGACTTTGCGGTTGCGAATAAACTGTTAACAGCACGCCACGACAATGTATTTGATAATCACTGCAATATTATCCGCGCTTTTGTCTGCATTGCGGAACACCCGCAAATACAGGGCATACACTCGAATACCATACGTTTACTCAGAAATGCCCGAGCCCAATTAAGCGAACCGTTAAGCCATGACCCAGAATGCCGCGACTTATTCAATCAGCTGATTCAGCATCCCAGAGGCTGTGGTTTGTCCTTTGCACTGATGCATCACCACAGTGTACTGGCAAGCTACCTGTCGCAGTGGCAACAAATTGTCGGGCAAATGCAATTTGACCTTTTTCACGCTTACACAGTGGATGAACACACCTTTCGTTTAGTGAGAAACTTATACCGCTTTAGCGACGAAGATTATCAGGATCAGTTTCCACTATGCGAGAAGCTGGTTGCACAAATGGATCGTCGCTATTGCCTGTATCTGGCGGGTATTTTCCATGACATAGCTAAAGGTCGCGGCGGCGATCATTCAGAGCTTGGCGAAATGGATGCGCGTAATTTTTGCCATCAACACGGTTACAGTGAAGAAGACGCAGAGCTGGTGGCCTGGCTGGTGCGGCATCATTTAACCATGTCGGTTACCGCGCAAAAGCGGGATATCCATGACCCCGAAGTCATCCAGGACTTTGCGAATCAAGTTTCTACGCCCGAGCGGTTAGACTACCTTTACTGTCTTACGGTGGCAGATATTCGCGCAACCAACCAGTCGCTTTGGAACAACTGGAAAGCAACTTTACTGGAAGAGCTTTATAACGCCACTTCGTACTTACTGCAGCAGGACAGCAATAAGCCTACCCTGGATATTCGCCAAAAAATAAATGAAAATAAAGCCAGTGCAATGGCATTACTATTAAGCGCAGGCTTTGAAAAAGCTGAGATTCTGGCGTTATGGGGGCGTTTTACCGCAGATTATTTCTTCCGCCATACGGCAGAGCAAATCAGTTGGCATTCACAGCATATTCTGAACCTGCCAAGCGAGCAGTTGCCGCTCATTCTTATTGGGGATGAGAACAACTACGGCACAACTGAGTTGTTTATCTACCACCACGAAGAGGGGCATTTGTTTGCCTCGGTTGCGGGCGTGCTGGACAGTCAGCAACTCAACATTCTGGACGCACAAATTCTGGCTACCCGCGATGGCTTTGTCATGGATACTTTCGTTGTGCTGCAACGGGACGGCAAGCCGTTAACAGAACCTCATCGTATTGAGGAGGTAAAACAACAATTGCTGGATGTCCTGCATAAACGGATACCCGTTCCCAGCACTAAGCGGCCATTGTCGCGTCGCATGAAGAACTTTTCGGTGGCAACTGAGGTCACCTTTATACCCAGTAAACACCACGGCCGTACCACCTTCGAACTGGTAACACTGGACAGGCCGGGGCTTATTGCTAAACTTGCCGCTATTTTGCAGCAACAGAACGTTATCCTGCTGGCAGCAAAAATCACCACCATAGGCGAGCAGGCAGAAGATTTATTTATTGTCACTACCGAGCAGCAAACCGCCCTTAGCGACAAACAGAAAAAAACATTGAAAGCAAAAATTATCAAAGACCTGGAGTTTTAAATTCTTATCATGGAAAACATAAAACAGCGCATCATTGATGCATTTGAACAACGTGATCAAATCAATGCTCGAACCGAAAACGACGACCTACGCGAAGCTGTGCGTTACGTTATCGACGAGATTGACCGCGGCGAGTTACGGGTTGCAGAAAAAGTTTCCGGTGAATGGGTTGTTCATCAATGGCTTAAGAAAGCGGTTCTGTTGTCATTTCGCTTAAACGACAACGACCTGATTGAAGGCGGAGAAACCCGCTTCTGGGACAAAGTCCCGGCCAAATTTGCTGACTATGACAGTGCCCGTTTCCGTGCCGAAGGCATGCGGGTTGTACCACCCGCGATGGTTCGTAAAGGTGCCTTTATCGGCCGCAACGTTGTCGTAATGCCATCGTACGTTAATATTGGTGCACACGTTGGTGAAGGCACTATGGTGGATACCTGGGCTACCGTGGGCTCTTGTGCGCAAATTGGAAAAAATGTTCACTTATCCGGCGGGGTTGGTATCGGTGGGGTTTTAGAACCATTGCAGGCTAATCCGACTATTATTGAAGATAACTGCTTCATTGGTGCGCGCTCAGAAATTGTTGAAGGCGTTATTGTTGAAGAAGGCGCGGTGATTTCCATGGGCGTTTACATTGGCCAGAGCACGCGTATTTATGACCGCGAAAATGACCGCATTCTATATGGTCGCGTACCTTCAGGTTCCGTTGTTGTACCAGGTTCATTGCCTTCTGCAAACGGAACGCACAGCCTTTACGCTGCCATCATTGTTAAGCGGGTTGATGCTAAAACTCGTGCCAAAGTGGGTATCAATGCCCTGCTACGTAGCGCGGAATAACTTTTACTTAAGAAATGGCTGGTGAAACTCATCCGGCAGTGGTATTTCCAAATTGATGGACTCGCCACTGACCGGATGTTTAAAGCTAAGTCCAGTCGCTGCCAGCAGTAAACGGTGGCAATTAAAGTGCTCGCGAAAAAAGTTATTATGCCGTCCATCACCATGGTTTGTATCACCAACAATGGGATGCCTAATGTGTGCCATGTGTCTACGTAATTGATGCTTGCGCCCCGTTTCCGGTTGCATCTGAACCAGTGAATACCGTGTGGTGTCATGTTTTTTACTGACTTTATAAGGCAGTTCAATCTGCTTTAAACATTGATAATGCGTTACCGCCGGCTGCTTATCTTTATCCGGATCCGCGTCTTTATCAGCAAGCTTATCCAGTTCTTCTTTCAGCGCGTAATCGATAGTACCGTTTTCTGGTACGTAGCCTCGGACCACAGCGTGGTATGTTTTGCTCACTTCGCGCGCGGTCAGTTGCTCTGTCAGAGTACGGGCGACATCGCTGTTTAAGCCAAAGATCAACAAACCGGATGTAGGGCGATCTAAACGATGAACAGGGTAAACGTGGCAGCCAAGTTGATTCCGCAGCATCTGCATTGCAAACTCGCGGGCACCGCTGGCTATACGGCTTCGATGAACCAATAAGCCACTGGGCTTATTAATAACGGCAAGGTGCTCATCCAGATAAACAACTTCTAACTGACTCACCGTTAAACATCTTCCTGCAAGGGGTCAGTTCCGCTGAGCAACACATCAAATTCACGTATCAGTGCAATAAGTTGTTCGTATTGTTCCAGCTCGCTGCGGTAGATATGCGCAGCCATGGGGCTAACGGCAATACCCTCAGGCAAAGGGCGCTTGCTATCCACTAAGGCCCACATTCGGGGAAGCATAATAAACTGCAACCACTGATGAAACTCCAGCGTGTCGACAGCAAAAGGCTGCTGACTCTCTAACGCCTGCACCGGCGGGTGGTGAGACTGCCATAAGCCAAGACTGTTCAGTTCACGCTCTATTCTATCCAGCAATCGAGCGGCTTTCTGATACTGCTCCATATCAGACTCCGTTACCACATCATTGTATAAACCGATATAATGGCGCCATAGTGATTTAATACGCCTTAAAATTCAAGCAAAAAGGGAGCGCCTGTGTCAGCACCGACCATCACCACCTTGGGTGAGTTTTTGCAAGCCGGCCAAGCCGAATACAAAATTTTTGATATTGGCAGATGCCTGACGGAGCTGTCTCAAGAAGAGTTTGCAGCCATTGAGCAACAACAGCGTCCGTACCCCTACCCCATTGCGCGGCAAGCTCAATTGGCAATACTGTTCCAGCATAAACAACATGACCAACAGCCTTTTATTTGGTTTTTGCAATTTCCGTTGGACGAGCGCGGTCTTTTAAATATAGCCGCACGTAATCAATACCTGGAGTATGTGGTCAATGCATTGGGCCATGAAATAACCGGAGAAATGACCGAAGAGCAGCAAAAGCAGCTGCAACAAAACCCGTATTTATTAACGCCGAATGAGCAACAGCGCGCGGCTTTGCATGCCCGGGTTCAGCGCCAGCAAAAGTTGTCGCCGTCTATACATTTTGAAACGGCGGAAGCGTATTTAAAGCAGCCTGAAAGCGGCATAGACTGGCAACAAATGGGCTTGCAGGGGTTACATGACTGCGCTGCCCGGTTAGAGCAATTGCCGGAACTGAGCAAAGCCATAGCAACGCATTTCTCTCATTATCCGAGTGCGGTGCGCCAGCCGTTGGCGGTTGCGCTTGAGCAACAAAGCCTGACGCCACCGGTAAGAGACGCTCTTCTGCAAAACCTCGAGAGCAGTAATGCTCAACTATGCACTGACAGTTTGCGTGCGCTGGCCTCCGCTTCAGCTCATCCTCGGGTAAAAAAGGCAGTAAACAAGCTGGTTCCACATGCCAATGCCGATCAGCTCGTTGTTATTGCTGCGCGTTTATGGCCCGTGCTTTGCGAAGAGCAAAATTTGTTGCGCTACTTAGACGCCATAGCAGAGCTTGATAATTCACTGTTTGATGCCTTATTCCAGGATATTATTGCCCTGCCGGACATACGTCCGTTACTGTTATCTATTATTGCTCAACAAAAACAGTCTGCGGCGGTTAATGAAGCATTAAACCGATTAAAACAACAGACTCAGGGAAGCTGATGAATTTACTCGATGTCATTGTTTTACTGGCGCTGGCAACCGCAATATGGGTGTTTTGGCAACACCGCCAACAGTCAGAAAGCGCACAAAAACATGCAGTATTTTACTGTAAGCAGCAGGGGCTTCAGTTTTTAGATATTCGTCGCGAGGACACGCGCTGGTCTTTTAAAGGCAGCCAGCCGGGCTGGCGTAGTACTTTTAAAATGGGCTTTAGTAGCGACGGCGAAACTCGTTATGAAGGCGACTTAACCCTTCATAACCAGCGTTTGGTAGGTGTTGAGCTACCGCCGTTTCGAATTCCCGCGCAATAATTTAATCAGGCTGCCGTTGGTAGAACAGAACTTCACCTGGCAGCTTTTCCACTTCTATCTGAGCTTGAATGCGATAGCCGCGCTTTTTAAAGAAAGCCTGATAATCCGAACGAGTCACGTAAACGGCTATCCCTTGTGATTCCGGGTCTTCCTCAAAAACCGCTTTGGCAGCTTCAACAAGTAAATGCCCCACTCCCTGCGACTGATACTGTGGTGCTACCGCAATAAATGCCAGCATATGGTAAGGCACATCAGGCATCGCTTCCTGAATTAAGCGTTCCTTTTCAAGTACCTGCTTAGTACTCAAAAAACCAGCCGTTAATAACATGCTTATTCGCCAATGCCAGAAACGTCCGGGACCAAAGCTTTTACCAGGACGGGTAAGACACGCGACACCTAGTAGTGTGCCACCATCTCTAATACCAATAATAGGCTGTCCGCTTTCCCAGAAAGCGTTTAAGTCTTCGCGGATAGCCGCCCGTAAACGCTTATCGTAGTCAGGTTTGTCTGACCGGAAAATCTTTTGCAGTAATTCATCATCGTAATACGTCTGGAACAAAAGCGAGGCCGCTAATTTCAGATCTTCAGCAACAAGGTAAACCAGCTCGCCCTGAACATGCTCATTGCTGTTTTCACCTGCTTCATCAATTTCGTTTTCCGTTTTTTCTGTCAGACCCTGCATAATGAATAGCCAATTGTTAGTTTTTCATAACACCAACTTAACCATTTTTCGGAATTCTGTCGAGAGTCATTTATCCGCCATTCAGGCAAGACTCTCATCAAGAGTTTTTATCAGTCTCAACTTGAGGCTGACAATTATCAAGCCAGGCCGCCAATGAATCAGACAGAACGTCGTGTTGTTCCTTACCTACCCATTCGAGTCCAACCGCACCACTTTGGTTATCTATGGTTACCAACAAGCCGTCATCCTCGCTACCTAAACCAATAAAGACCGTTTCAGGCTGTTTCAAACGACGCTTCATTAAAATGTGACCAGTAATATTCTCTAATAAACGTTCACCGTCTTCTGCACTCTGCGTCTGTAGCAAACTAATTGTGTGCCCCTGATAATCAAGCGCAAGGTCTCCTGCATACCAGCGGCCAAACAAAGTTTTAATACTCTGATGGAAACTCATTTCCAGAGCACTCTCAAGATCATCAAAGTTTAACGCTTCGGGTTGCCGGCACGGCGTCCACTCAACCGTATTCTCATCAATCACAGTTCCGTAAATTGGGCTATTCCACTCTTCTACATACTCGGTATAGCGCACAGGAACATTTTCCTTATAGCGTGTCATTAGTGCATCTATTGATTCTTCTAACGTCTTCATCTGGTACTTACACCTCAGAAAATTTACAATACGGCCATTGTACTTACGGAGCGACTTAAATGCCAAAGAAGGACGCACTAGACCATTTATCACTGGGTCAGCACACCGACTATCCGAATGAATATGACCCGAAGCAGCTGCAGCCAGTCCCCCGCTCACTGAATCGGGAACCTATAGGGCTTAAAGATAAGCTTCCTTTTTCGGGTGTTGATTTATGGACCGGTTATGAAATCTCCTGGTTAAATGCAAACGGACTCCCACAGGTTGCGGTGGGGTATTTTGCAGTGCCAGCTGAAAGCCCTAACCTGATCGAATCCAAATCCTTTAAGCTTTATTTAAACAGCTTCAATGACTCGCGTTTTGACACTTGGGAGTATGTGCAACAACTGATGGAAACCGATCTTTCCGCTTGTGCTGGAACGCCGGTTAAAGTCAAGCTGAAACAGTTATCCGAGCTGGAAGGTGAATCTGTGGCGACTTTCCCGGGTCATTGCATAGATGATCAGAACATCAGTATTTCGCATTACGACTATCAGCCATCACTGCTTGCTACAGAACAACATGAAACAGAAGAAGCACTGCACAGTCATCTGTTAAAATCGAACTGCCTGATAACCAATCAACCCGATTGGGGTTCGGTTTACATTCATTATCAGGGGCCGAAGTTGGATCGCGCTGCGCTGCTGGCTTATCTGGTCTCATTCAGACGTCATAACGAATTCCACGAGCAATGCGTCGAGCGCATTTATCAGGACTTGAAAGCACTAGGAATGAAAAAGTTGACGGTTTATGCCCGTTACACACGTCGTGGCGGTCTGGACATAAATCCATTTCGTTCCGACTTCGAGCCAGCGCTGCAAATGCAACGCATGGCCCGACAATAACGGATTTTAAGCGTTAGGGTGCGGAATTTGTAACCATTGCAGAAAACGAGCTTTCTGTTCAGCCGTAGGCTCGTCTAATGGTTCAATTTTCGCATCGGTTGCAGGGGTTGGTTGCACCGTTAAGGTTTTCTTGTGCAACTGGTCGCGACGGAAGAATGTCACTTCAATTGAATCACCCGCTTTATATTCAGCAAAAGCTTCTTTAAAGCGACCATCAACTACGGTGTGTCCGTCGTAAGCAACAATGACATCGCCCGGCGTAAAGCCCGCTTCCCAGGCGGGACTGCCCTTACTAACCCGGGTCAACTCCATACCACCGCTGGCTTCACTGGCACTCCAGCCAGCCCAAACTTTCTCAGCTTCGGATTCATCCTCGTCTTCTTTCTTGCCCTGCTCGTAAACCAGCTCTAAACCCACCTGCTTCAGCATGCTCTCAAACGGAATGTCTGCAACCGGACTTTCAACATTTTCTTGCCACCAGTCCTGCCAGGACTCACCGGTTAAATCTTTCAAAATAGTTAGCACGTCGGCTGAAGTGAAGCCCTGCTCGTCGGCATCGAAGCGCTGATACAACGCGTTATGCACGTCGCGGTAGCTAACTTTCCCATCGGTTGCTTTTAACAGCTCGCTGTCCAGCATCCAGGACACCAGAGCACCTTCCGAATAAATATTAACGGAATCGTTATGCGCCCGGTCTCCGTATTGATCAATCCAGGCTTCGAACGAGGCTTCTGCTACTGACATCACCTCCCGACCCGGTTTGGCTCTATAACGGTCGATACCCGTTGCCACTCGTTCAAAATATTCAGACGGCTCCATAATCCCTGCCTGTAATAGCAAGTGATTCTGGAAGTAGCTGGTGGAACCTTCCGCAATCCAGAACAAATCTGTGTAGTTTTCTTTTTGGTAATCGTATGGCACCAGCCCGTCCGGACGATAAGCCTTCACGTTCCATGTATGCACAAACTCGTGTGACGCTGTGGACATAAACGACAGATAATCATCGCGACTGGCAAAGCTGTATCTGGGGCGCTGGATAATCGTCGAGTTTTTGTGCTCAGTCGCACCACCCGCGCCAGTCGTCGCGTGGATCATGAAAACATAACGCTCAAATGGATAACTGCTCCAAATCGAGTCACCGGTAGTCACCAACTTTTGTAAGTCTTCGACCGTTTTTTCAGCGTCGTAGTTACCCTCGCCCCAGAATACGACTTCATAATCGCGATCATCCTGAGTGAATTCATAGTGTTTGTTAATGCCCGTTTCTATGGGCGAATCAACTAAGACGTCCCAGTTTGCGGCAGAGAACTGGTGTGCCCCGTCTCTCTCCATACCGGAGTAACTCTTCCACTCGCCCGGGACATCCAGAGAAACGGACACCGGCTCATTACGCCAGGCGTCGGCATACATAAAGACAGCGGATGCATCTAAATAAGCATGAGTATCATCGATATGCCGACTGCGACGCCCAAGTTGATTGGCGTAAATTTCGTAGTCAACGGTTACTTCACCGCTGTCTTCAGGTAAGTAAACGCGCCAGGTGCTCTTATCGACCTTTTCCCAGCGAAGTTCTTCCCCGTTGCTCTGAGCATCAAAGTCACGGACGCCATTAGCGAGATTCAAAATGCGATAATAACCTGTTCTCCAGGCTGGCATTTTTACATCCAGAAACTTAGCGTCACTGGCCGGGAAGGTTATAGACACTTCGCCTTTGTGGTGCTCAGGTTGCGTTAAATCAATTTTATAATCGGTATTTGCCAATACAATGGAAGGTGCCAACATAACACCAACAGCTAATAAGCTCTTGCGCACAGTTTATCTCCGTTAGTTTCGCTTTATTTGTTAGTTAACTTGTTCAAAGACTACCACAATTCACCAATAGAAAATAAATTCAGATAGGTTAGACTTTATGGGATTATTTTTCGTATTATGCGTATTGACTTCAACATTTGGTAGGTGAGCATTGGCAATACCGGAAACACCGCAAGAGCAGGTTCAGCACCTTAGCAAGAAGCTACGACAGAGCATCCAGTCGCGTAAACAGATAGAAGACGACTATCTGCGCGATTCGCAACGTTACTCAAACTTTGTGAACGACCTTTGTCTGGCATTAAATGGTGTTGATAGTGAGTTAGACGGTTTACTGCATAAATTACGCGGTCACCTGCAGCAAAATGCGTCCGCTGCGGTTCTAGAGCCCATGATGCAACAAGTGGGTGAGGTAATTTCTCAGCATACCGTTCGTATGCAAACGCTGCTGAAAGAAACCAACGAAAGTATCCAACTGGCATTACAGTCTATTAAGCCACGTGATAGCAGTGGCAGAAGCCAGCTACAAAAAATAGCAAATGAATTCGAGCAACCAACAATGACGGTTTCTCATTATTTGCCATTAGTAAACCAATTACTGGCACTTTCCTACCAGCAGCAAGGTACTCAGACAGAAACCCAAGTAGCTCAATATCAAAGTCAAT
Source organism: Idiomarina sp. UBA3176 (assembly GCF_002364295.1). NCBI lineage: Bacteria > Pseudomonadati > Pseudomonadota > Gammaproteobacteria > Alteromonadales > Idiomarinaceae > Idiomarina > Idiomarina sp. UBA3176. Next base: position 46,472 of record NZ_DEXU01000023.1, on the reverse strand, counting down.
TGCTTGATTTACTCAGCGAAGTCGAATTTCTGGGAAATGCTGCTGACACCTTGCAGCAAGTAAAAGTAGCTTTACAAAAGCCGCAAACTAACGAAACCTTGTTAGCTATAACCTTGAAGGTTATGCGGCTGGTGTTTAACAACATCAACGATGAACGCCGCTCAGCACAACTATTTCTGCAACAATTAAATGCTTCTTTAGAGTCTGTTCAAAGTGTATTAGGTAAAACCATAAGTCATTCTGCGGACTTTGCCGACCAGCGACTGCACCTGAACCAACAACTAAAAAGTGGCGTCTCCGAGATAAAAGCTTGTGTCACTGACGCGTATGAACTGAACGATTTAAAAGAATCGGTAGGTTTGCAGCTACACCGTTTAGGTGAAACTTTAAATCAGCACCTAAAGTTGCATGACGAAGAACGTCAAAGTTTCCATAGCAACACACAGGCCATGGAGCAGAAACTCCGTGAAACCGAAGAGCAGGTTTTACATTACAAGCAGGAGCTGGCTAAACAAAAGTTCCGCAGCTTACAGGACAACCTGACCAAGCTGCCTAACCGCTCTGCTTTTGATGAGCGCTTAAACCTGGAATTCCAGCGTTGGGTCAACGATGAAACCCCGCTGAGTATAGCCATTATCGATGTTGATCATTTTAAGAATATTAATGATAGCTTCGGCCACATTGCCGGCGACAAGACCTTACAAGTTATCGCAGGTACTCTTAGCAAATCGTTACGAGAATCAGCTTTTGTTTGTCGCTATGGTGGCGAAGAGTTTGCTATCATATTCTGTTCTGATGGACAAAGTGCCTATCAACATATCGAGAATACGCGGGAGAAAGTGGCTAATATCCCGTTTAAATTTAAAACCGACGATATACGCATTACTATTTCCGCGGGAATAGCCGAATTTAAATACAATGAAGATACACCGCTGGCGGTTTTTGAAAGAGCCGATAAGGCGCTCTATGAAGCAAAAAATAGCGGGCGCAACAAAGTCATCACAGCAAAATAGAAACCAACGCTGAGGATCACCGCCGGCACAAGGATGACGCCGAGTCATCGTTATTACAGGAGTATGGAAAAATAATGAGAGCAAGCATTTCTCCAAGAGGCACTATGTCTCTTTTGTCACAACTGGAAATAGAACGTTTAAAGCAATCCTCAAACAGCCAACTTTATAAATTATTTCGCAACTGCTGTCTCGCGGTCCTAAATGCCGGAAGTAATACCGACAGCAGCGCTGAAATTTACGATAAGTATAAAGATTTCTCCGTTAATATTATCCGCAAAGAGCGCGGTATTAAAATTGAGTTGATTGAACCGCCGGCGGAAGCTTTTGTTGATGGCGAACTCATTGTCGGTATTCGTGAGTTACTGGAATCCGTATTGCGCGATATTCTCTTTACCGGAGAGCGCTACTCAGAAGAAGAACTGAAAGACGCCGACAGCGCTACCCTAACCCACGTGGTGTTCGATATTTTACGCAACGCCCGTACTATTCAGGCCATGCAAGAGCCCGATATGGTTGTTTGCTGGGGTGGTCACTCGATTAACGAAGCTGAGTATAAATACACTAAAGAAGTGGGTTATCAGTTGGGTTTGCGTGGCTTAAATATCTGTACCGGGTGTGGTCCGGGTGCCATGAAAGGCCCTATGAAAGGCGCGACCATTGGTCATGCTAAACAGCGTATTAGTGGTGGTCGTTACCTGGGCCTTACTGAGCCTGGCATTATCGCTGCCGAGCCACCTAATCCTATCGTTAACGAACTGGTTATTTTGCCCGATATTGAAAAACGCCTGGAAGCTTTTGTTCGCTGTGCGCACGGCATCGTTATTTTCCCAGGTGGCGCGGGTACGGCTGAAGAACTGCTGTATCTTCTTGGCATACTGATGCACCCGAAAAACCAACAACAAAGCTTACCAGTTATATTGACGGGCCCTGAAGCGTCTAAAGATTACTTTGATGCGCTGGATACCTTTATTGTCGAAACTCTGGGTGAAGAGGCTCGCGGCTTTTACCGTATTATTATTGCTGATCCATCAGGTGTTGCGCAGCACATGCACGCAGGCATGGCAGCCGTAAAACAATACCGCCGTGATTCTGGTGACGCTTACTACTTTAACTGGACCTTGTTTATTGATGAAAACTTCCAACGCCCGTTCTACCCGACTCACGAAAATGTGGCGTCACTGAACCTGCACCCGGAACAGCCTAAAGAAGAGTTAGCAGCGGACTTACGCCGCGCATTCTCAGCTATTGTTGCCGGCAATGTGAAAGATGGTGGCATTCGCCAAATTAGAGAAAAAGGCGTATTTACCATTCACGGTGAAAAAGAGTTAATGAAACGACTGGACGTATTGTTAAGAGCATTCGTCGAACAAGGGCGTATGAAATTACCAGGTTCGGTGTATCATCCTTGTTATAAGGTTGTTACTGACTGAAGGATTTATGAAAAATAAAGTCTTTGTCATACTCGCCATTGGCGCTGTTTCTTATCTAGCTATAGTAGGAGCAGTGCTGATGCTTTATCAGGCTGATCCTGCTGATTTACAGTGGCAGGAACGAGAGACCTACAACGCCAGACAAATTGGTCAATTTGATCTGGGTATGTCAAAAGACAGTGTTATTCGAGTTTTAGGCTCACCAGACATAACTGAAGCGAAAGCGTCATCTGAAGGTGACATGCAAGTTCTGTTTTATCGAACTCATCACGTGACTTCTGACGGAATCACGACTAAAGATGAATGTACCCCTTTGGTTTTTCGCGATAATAAGCTTATCGCCTGGGGTAACGACTCTTATCGTGACTATCAGAATTATCAGAGGCGAGAATGAGAGAACTGACCGAGTGTTGTGAAAAAGCGGCAAGTTTACTAAAACAACACGACGTTCGTCAGCTTTATCGTCTGGTTCAGTTTATTGATGAAGAATACCAGCAAAACCGCTGGCCTGAACTGCTTCCCCTTTACGCTCAGCAACATGCTCAGGACAATAATCAGCTAATAAGTGAGTTACTCGCGGTTTGTGTGAACGCGCTGCATTGCGGTTACCAATGGTCTTTGCACTCACATTATCGCCGAATTCTGGCCGCCGCTTGCGTCAGTGAAAAGCTCAACCCAGACCCGAACTACTGGAAGCAACTTCATTTAAGGCAGCCCCTGTGGCTTTCGGCTTTAGAGCCTCTAACCCTAAAATCCGCTGATATTGTCTTTTTTCGCTACTGGGTTAACGCCTTAACTCAGGTTCAGCTGCAACGCTGTGAGCCTACTCAAGCTTTTTTCCCCTTATTGAACAGCGAATTCCGCTATCGCTTCTGGACGCTTTTAAATCAGCAGAATGCGCTTCCGGTAAGACTCACTGGTCAAAAGTTTTCACATCACAAAAACCAGCAGACCGCGGTACTTTTAGGTTATGAAGGAAAGCACCAAGTTCTGGCTCTATTACATAAGCTGGACAGCCCGTTTTATGTCAGCCCGGACGAAACACAAAATTGGCAAGTTAACGACAAACCTCTGACACAGGAACAAATGAGCGCACTGGCTCAGCATCGGTTGCTAAAACAAGAGCAAACAAGCACAACACAACAAACGCCCAGACAACTGTTACGGGCAATAAACCGTTACGCCAATGCCAGTGGCGCCTTAAACGCAGTAATTCAGCAAATTAACCAACTGCCTTTTTTAGCCAGCAGCCTTCATGCCGCCGTGCATCAGAGCGAACGCATTGGCTACAGCGAAGCCAGCCGTATGGACTTGAAACAGTCTTATTTATGGCTAGGCTCTAAACGAGCTTCAGTTATTCTTGCGACCGCTTTTTTACAACACCAATTTTCATTAAATACAATTCCTCTGCATAACGCATTGATGCAAAAGCTCGGCTTACTGACCACAACGCTACAGCACTTATCGGCAGAAACCGGCGTTAGCCTGCCAACCCCGGCTCCGCTACTTGCCCTACTTTCAGGCTCCGATCTTTTTCGTCACCCAGAGCTGCTTAAATCAGCGAAGTGGCCCCGTCCGCGAGAAATAGAACACTGCTATAGCACAAGTTGGGTTGGCTCTGCACTGGATATCAGTGACTTTCGCCGCAGTCGACAATTAGTTAAGCGCTGGCAATTGCCTCCGGCTACCGAAAATTTATTAAACCCCGATAAAGCCGAGACCAGCAAATTAAGTGCACTATTTTTCTTAGCCCACTATTTAACGCTAAGCACTTATTATCCAGAGGTGTCGTTAAGCAGTTCAGTAAAATCGATGCTAAAGTCTTATTGTCAGCAACTGCAAATAAACAGTGAGCAACTGACCCGAATTAAAGCTAAATCGGCTTTTGAAAGTCACTGTTACTCACCGTTATAACCTATATTCACTGGCTGAATAATGCTTTGCTAGTCAGTATTAGCGCGGCAATGGTAGAATTACCGTTCCTGTTTTTGTTGTAACACGGTTTAAAGGAATCAATTCATGAGTAGAACTATCACAGTTATTCCAGGTGACGGCATCGGCCCGGATATTGTCGAGTCTGCAACAGCCATTCTTGATAAAGCAGGTTGTGACTTTGAATATGAATACGTCGACGCTGGTCTGACTGCTTTGGAAAAAACCGGAGAGTTATTACCTCAAAATACTCTTGATGCGATTGAACGTAACGGTGTTACATTAAAAGGTCCACTGACTACTCCGGTTGGCGAAGGCTTCACCTCTATTAATGTCAGCCTGCGTAAACACTTTTCGCTATATGCTAACGTACGCCCTGTTTTGTCTTTTACCGGCACCCAAGCGCGCTACGAAAACATTGATATTATTACCATTCGTGAAAATACCGAAGGTATGTATTCCGGCTTAGGCCAAAAAGTGTCTGAAGACGGTAATGAAGCAGAAGCAGTCAGCAAAATTACCCGTGAAGGCGCTGAGCGGATTGTCCGTTTCGCCTATGAAACCGCACGCCGCGAAGGCCGTAAGAAAGTCACCGCAGTGCATAAAGCCAATATTCTGAAGTCCACTTCTGGTCTATTCTTAAAAGTAGCGCGTGAAATTGCGGAAGAGTATCCGGACATTGAATCAACAGAAATGATTGTTGATGCGGCCTGCATGCGCTTAGTTATGAACCCTGAAGAGTTTGACGTTATTGTTACCACCAACCTGTTTGGCGATATCCTGTCAGACCTGTGCGCAGGTTTGGTCGGCGGCTTAGGTATGGCACCCGGCGCTAACATTGGTAAAGACTGCGCCATTTTCGAAGCTGTACACGGCTCAGCCCCGGATATTGCCGGTAAAAACCTGGCAAACCCAACCTCAGTTATCTTAGCGTCAATTCAGATGCTGGAATACTTGGGCATGCAAGAGCAAGCCGAAAAAATCACCAAAGCACTAGAAGACGTGATTTCCAGTGGTGACCGTACCACTCGTGATTTAGGCGGTTCGCACGGTACCACTGATTTTACTCAGGCAGTTATTGAGCGTCTTTAAGGCGAAAGGCATAGCCATGAATGAACTCAGGCTATGCCATTAAAGCTAGCTGCGGGGCAGCCAGCGCAAGTGTACGGTAATTTCTTCACGGTCGTGGTAAAGGTGCTTGGCCTGAATTTCAAACGGCTTAGTCCCCTCGGTTTGTAGTTGTTCTTTAATCTGATCCAGGTAGCCTTTAACTGCGGCATAGCGCTGACGCATTGGTAACTTAAGGTTAAAGATGGCTTCTTCACAGTCACCTTCGAGTAACCAACTGGTCATCAGCTCGCCGACACGTGCGGGTTTTTCAACCATATCGCACACCAGCCAGGTAACATTTTTGCGTTTCGGACGAAATTTAAAGCCGTCTTCCTGAATGTGCTTAACCTGCCCGGTTTCCATTAAGGACTCAGCCATCGGGCCGTTATCAACCGCTTGCACCATCATACCGCGGCGAACCAGCTGATAAGTCCAGCCTCCCGGCGCTGCACCAAGATCTACCGCCTTCATGCCCGAGTGAACACGTTTTTCATGTTCGTTTTCAGGTACAAATACCTGAAAGGCTTCATCCAGTTTTAACGTTGAACGGCTTGGTGCCTCTTTTGACATACGCAAACGCACAATACCACCGTTGTGTAAGGTTTGGTTATAGCTGTATGAATAGCCCACCAAGGCATGCGCCGGGTTGACGAATAACACATGCAGCATCGGTCGTTTAGCTAGCGGCTTATTACTTAAAAGCTCTTCTTTACGCAACGCCTGACGCAGCGGCACGCTGAATTTTCGGCAGAATTTGGATAGCTGGTTAGCTTCATTAGTATCTGGAGTTCCCACCCGTAACTCACCGGCTAAACCGAACGTTTCCTGATGAGGTTTTAATACCTTAATGACTTCGCTGGCACGGTCTTCAATACCGGCCACTTTAACAGGCCCCAGCAAGGCAAACATTTCGCGCGCAAAGACCAGGTCTTTCAGCGTCAGTTTACGGGCAATATGCTCTGCTTCTTCGTGCTGGCAATGATAGGTAACGTAAGCTTGCTCGGGTTGTGTCTGGCAATAACCATAAACACCCAGTTCCGCGGTTTTATCCTGAATTTCAGCCGCGCAATCACCTTCGAACCCTGCACGACACAGCAATACAATGCCACTACCTCTGCCGTTAACAATTTCACTCATTAACTACCTGCTCCTAACTTTATTGCGCCAACTAATAAACTGACCCAGCCAGCAATAAATAATACCCCGCCAATGGGCGTTATAGGTCCAAACCATTTAACACCGGTAAGCGCTAAGGCATACAAACTGCCGGAAAATAAAACCACGCCCGCCAGCCACAAATAACCACTGACAACAAACCAGACTGACTGTGACTGCTTTAACCAAAGCGCTAAAACAAACAGTGCCAACGCGTGATAAAATTGATAAGTGACTCCGGTCTCAAAAGCGCTCAGCAAACTCTCGCTTAATTTCGATTTTAAACCGTGCGAAGCAAAAGCGCCCAACATAACGCCGGTACCGCCTAAAATGGCGGCCACAATTAAAAATATCTGACTCATTGAATAAACTCCTTAATGGCATCTGCGGCCTGTTGCCAAAGCTTAGGCGTATTCTCCGCTTTGGCTTTTGTGGCGGCAAAACCGTGATCGGCACCCTCTAGCCACTGCAACTGCCAGTTATGCGGCAACTCCACGCTTTGCCCCTGCTCCGCTCTTTTTAAAAGCGGTTTACTGAACGGGTCCCGTGTTCCCTGCAAAATAAGACCGGGCGCCTGCGTCATTTCTAATTCTTCAAGGCGTGACTTCTCAGGTTTTTGCGGCGGATGGAACGGAAACCCCAAAGCAATTACTGCTTTCGCGCCGTATTTATCGGCTAAACGCAACATCACCCGGCTTCCTAATGACTTACCCATCAAAACTAACGGCTTATTATCTTGCTGTAATTCGCTCAATAGTTCATCGATCGCATCGAGCAATGCCTGCATTTTATTCGGCGGCCGGGGTTTCCCGGTTTCTCGAACCTTTTCCCAATAAGGAAAGTCCGGACGCACAAGCTCTGCGCCAAGCGCTATGCCCTGCTCCGCAAAGAAATCCATAAAAGCTGTGTCGGGACCGCCTCCTGAACCGTGCAAAAACACGATGCGGAAGGCTCCTTCCGGGTTCTGTTGTTGATAACGCATTATTGGTTAAACTCTTGCTCTTCTTTTTGAACCAAGTTTAGCAACCACTGACGGAAGGTCGCGATTTTACCTATCTCCGCCTGATTGTCACGACAAACCAGATAAAACGCTTTATTCCGCTGCAAAGCCTGAGGGAAAATACGAACCAGGTGGCCACTGTCAATTTCAGACTTCACCAGCACATTATTGGCTAATGCAATGCCCTGCCCGTGGACCGCCGCCTGTAAAGCCAGGCTCGAATGACTGAATACCGGTCCGTTATCGCCTTTATACTGAGGTAATCCCACCAACTGAAACCAGTCCTTCCAGGCATTACGGGTTTCGTCGTGCAGCAAAGTTTGCTTGAATAAATCTATCGGCTCTTTGATATTCGCTTTGTTCAGTAACAACGGCGAACAAACCGGCCACAAATACTCTTCGTGTAGCTGGTAAGCCTTTACGCCGGGCCAACGGCCATCGCCATAGTAAATAGCAACATCCACGTCATCGGTTAACGAACCACTGATTTCATCCACAGCTTTAATACGAATGTCCATATCCGGATGTTCTTCGCGAAAACTACTGAGCCGCGGAACAAACCATAAAATAGCGAAACTGGGCGGAACCGACACGGTCAAAGCCCCACGCTCAGACACTAGCCGAAGTTTATCGGTAGCCTGCGCCAGTTGCTCAAAAATATCCCGTAATTCTAAGTAGTATTCCTGCCCTTCTTCGGTCAGCAACAGCGAGCGGTTACGTCGAATAAAAAGCTTAAGCTCAAGAAAGTCTTCTAACGCTTTTACCTGGTGACTGACGGCCGCCTGGGTCACAAATAACTCTTCGGCTGCTTTGGTAAAACTGAGGTGACGCGCTGCCACTTCAAATGATTTAAGTGCGTTTAAGGGAGGTAATTTCCGCATGCCATTAACTAAAAAGCGTCTCTGTTTAGTATATAACCACCACTATAACAGAGACGCCCTTTGTTCGGCTATTTATCATTACTTTATCTAATGTGACTTACAACCGAACGCCGCCGTCAATTTCGACCACACGGCCGCTGAAGAAGTCATTTTCAATAATGTAGCGCGCACTGTGGGCAATTTCATTGGGCTGGCCCCAGCGTTTTAGCGGAACCATAGACAACGCGCGATCAACCGCTTCAGGTTTCATCTGTGCCGTCATTGGAGTTTCAATAAAACCCGGCGCAATGGCACCGCAGCGAATGCCGTAACGACCCAATTCACGAGCCCAGGTGACTGTCATGGCAACCACACCAGCTTTGGTTGCGGAATAGTTTGTCTGTCCCATGTTGCCAGCACGCGCGACGCTGGAAATATTGATGATAACGCCTTTCTTACCGGCTTTTACCATCTGTGCCGCGGCTTCACGGCCGCATAAGAAGGTACCGGTGAGATTCACATCCAGTACCGACTGGAACTGTTGTAAAGGCATTTTCTGTTTCAGTTCGCCGTCTTTGAATTTGATCAGCAAGCCGTCACGCAATAGGCCTGCGTTGTTCACCAGCACATCAATGCCATCAAACTCTTGCTGAATTTGCTCAAATACGGTTTCTACCGACTCTTCGTCGGTGATATCAACTTCATAACCAACCACTTTGGCTGCGCCCAGCTTTTCGCATTGCTCCTGAGCTTCACCTAATACGTCGCCGTTAATATCAATAAGCGCAAGTTTGGCACCTTGTCTGGCGAAATCTTCAGCCATCGCAAGGCCCAGCCCCTGAGCACCACCGGTAATAACAATGACACTGTCTTTAATTTGCATGTGTTTCCCCAATTCTTAGGTTACTTCTGTGACTTAGGTGCCACATAATTAAAAATACTGGAAAAGTCCTGGCGACCATGGCCTTGCTCAGACCAGCTGTGGTAAAGGTTGCGAGTCAGTGATCCCATAGGCGTTGCGGCACCACTTTCTAATGCGGTTTGTTGCGCCAGACCTAAATCTTTAGCCATTAAGTCAACCAGAAAGCCGCCTTGGTAGTCGTTACTTGAAGGCACGTTGTCCATTACCCCTGGGCACGGATTATATACCTGTAATGTCCAATTACTACCCGAGCTTGCCAGCATAATTTCCGATAAAACTTTCGGGTCCAACCCGTTAGCCTTACCTAATTGCAGAGCTTCAGAAGTACCCACCATTAATACTGACAACAACATGTTATTACAGATTTTTGCAATCTGTCCGGCACCGACATCACCGGCGCGGAAAACATTTTTGCCCATGTCGTTAAGCACGCTACGAGCCCGGTCAACGTTAGTTTCTGTACCACCGCAAATAAAGGTTAAGGTACCCGCTTTCGCGCCACCAACACCGCCAGAAACAGGAGCGTCGATAAAGGCAATACCAGCTTTCTCTAACTGTTCACCCACATACATAGCGGTTTCAGAAGAAATGGTACTGCAATCAATAACGAGCTGATCTTTATTCAGCTTGTTGATTAGGCCGTCGTCACCAAGGTAAACGCCTTTTACGTGACGGTCTGCAGGCAGCATAGACACCACAAATTCAGCTCCGTCGATGGCTTCAGCTGCTGTTTTCGCAGCCTGTGCACCGTCAGCAACTATCGCTTTAAGTGCTTCTTCCGATAAGTCAAAAGCCTTAACCTTGTGGCCGGCTTTTGCCAGATTGCTGGCCATTGGGCCACCCATGTTACCCAGTCCAATAAATCCTACGGTTGCCATAAAGGCACTCCTTCTTGTTAATTCGTTTTATTTATCAAGATCGGCTAATGGATGCGTTCGCTCGCCCCAGGGCGGTAAAAAGAATGCATCAATCTCTTCCGCTGGTACTTCGGCTACCGAGCTATGCTGCCATTGTGGATTCTTATCTTTATCAATCAGCAGTGCCCGAATACCTTCCGCAAAGTCACCACGAACTGCACAGTTACAGGACAAGGTTAGCTCTAAACGGAAACAGTCAGCCAAAGACAAGTCAGAGCCTTGCTGCAACTGGTTCCAGACCAGGTGCGATGTAAACGGACAACCATTGGCCAGGTTCTTACGCGCCCGCGCTAGCCATTTATCATCAGTTTCGTCATTGACAATACGTTCAACAATTTCACCGATATCATTGCCCGTTGTCAGCTCTGTTATTAGCTTCTGATGCGGTTCTACCTGAGGCGTGGGTAATGCCGTTGGGTCACTACTTGCCACGTCACTCAGTAAGTCCGTCACTTTTTGTTTGTTCAGAGCCTCGGTATTGCCCCATTGAACTTCTTTCAGCTTATTCAGAATGCTTTCTTTGCTCTCATGCCCAACAAAGTGATCGGCCAGGTTCAGATACAGTGCATCGTTCGCATTCATCGTTGCGCCGGTAATACCTAAGAACAAACCGCAACCTCGTGGCATGCGATTAAGGAAGTAGGTCGCACCAACATCCGGGTACAAACCAATAGTCACTTCTGGCATAGCCAGTAACGAACGTTCGGTCACAATACGGTGGCTGGCGCCATTCATTAGCCCCATACCGCCGCCCATCACAATGCCGTCACCCCAGCAAATAAGAGGTTTAGGGAAGGTCTGAATAAAGTAGTCCAGTTGATATTCCTGGGTGAAGAAGTTTTCGACTTCTTCCACTAATTTGCCCGGCTCTGCCTGCATGGCTTTATACATAGCCACAATGTCACCACCGGCACAGAATGCTTTTTCACCGGCACCCTGTAACCAGACACAAGCAACTTTGTCATCTTCTGCCCATTTTTTCAGCTGCGGTAACAGCTTTTCAGCCATTGCCAGGCTTAGGGCATTCAATGATTTCTCGGAATTTAACGTAGCAACGCCGATGACTTTGTCACCGGCGTTCAGTTCTTCAAAAAGTACAACGTCTTGCATGGAATCTCCTTACAAGATTTCGCGATCGTTATCAGCCAGAATGCGACGTCCAATAATCATGCGCATAACTTCGTTTGTGCCTTCCAGGATCTGGTGCACACGAACATCACGCACATGGCGCTCTAACGGATACTCTTTAATGTAGCCATAACCACCGTGCAGCTGCAGTGCGTCGTTACACACTTTAAAACCAACATCGGTCGCAAACTGTTTTGCCATAGCACAATAGGTAGTTTTATCAGCATCGTTGTTATCGACTTTACTGGCTGCCAGACGCACCATTTGACGGGCTGCAACCAGCTCAGTCGCCATATCGGCTAACTTAAACTGTAGCGCCTGAAAAGCCGCGAGGGGCTTACCAAATTGCGTACGTTCCTGCATATAAGCTTTGGCAGTATTTAATGCCGCCTGCGCAGTACCCACAGAACATACCGCAATGTTAATGCGTCCGCCGTCTAAGCCCATCATGGCAAACTTAAAGCCTTCGCCTTCTTTACCCAGCAGGTTTTCTGCCGGAATGCGAACGTCTTCAAAGGTCACTAAGCGGGTTGGCTGGGCGTTCCAGCCCATTTTATCTTCGGCTTTACCGTAAATAACTCCTTTGGCGTCCGCCGGTACAGCAAAGGCAGAAATGCCTTTAGGTCCGTCTTCGCCAGTACGAGCCATAACCACTAAAACGTCAGTTTCACCGGCACCGGAGATGAACATTTTAGAGCCATTTAAGACGTACTCGTCGCCGTCTTTTTTCGCACTGGTACGCAAGCTGGCAGCGTCTGAACCAGAGCCTGGTTCGGTCAGGCAGTAAGAGCCAAGCTTCTCACCGGTAACCAACTCGGACACCCACTGGTCAATCACTGACTGTTGGCCGAAAGAACCAATCATCCAGGTGACCATGTTATGAATGGTCATCATGGCCGTGGTTGCGGTACAACCACCTGCCAGCTGCTCAAAAATAAGCGCTGAGTCCAGACGGCTCATTCCGAAGCCGCCAGCCTCTTCCGGCGTATACATGCCCATAAAGCCCATTTCACCAGCTTTACGGAACACTTCAACGGGGAAATAATGCTCTTCGTCCCACTTAGCCGCATTAGGCGCCAGCTCTTTGTCGGCAAAAGCTTTGGCAGTATCCACAAAGGCTTGCTGGTCTTCTGTCAATTCGAAATTCATCGTTATCCCCTATTATCTCAGGTTAATTGACATGTTCGGACCTGCTGGATCTTCAAGGTCGCTCTCAAACCAACGCGCCGTTACCGTCTTAGTTTCGCTGTAGAAACGAACGCCCTGCTTACCATAAGCGTGAAGGTCACCAAAGAATGAACGCTTCCAGCCAGTAAATGAGAAGAACGGCAGCGGTACCGGAATTGGAATGTTGATACCGACCTGACCCACTTCAACTTCGTGCTGGTATTTACGCGCGGCGGCACCACTTGCGGTAAAGATAGAAGTACCATTACCGTAAGGGTTGTTGTTAACCAATTCCAAAGCGTCTTCAAGGCTGTCCACTTCTGTGGCGCACAATACCGGACCGAAAATTTCTGTTTTATAGATTTCCATATCCGGCGTTACGTTAGAGAACACTGTTGGGCCAACCCAGTTACCATTTGGCAGACCGTCAACTTTGCAATTACGACCATCAACCAGCAATTTAGCGCCTTCTTTCTCACCCTGAGTAATCAAAGCTTCAACGCGTTCTTTCGCTTGTGGACTAATAACCGGGCCATAAGCGGCACCTTCGTCATTCCATGCGCCCGGACGAACCTTAGCAATAGCTTCCGCTATTTCAGGGATCCACTCTTTTGCCGCGCCAACAAATACTGCGACAGAAATAGCCATACAACGTTGACCCGCCGCACCGACAGAAGAGCCAACCATATTATTGATGACTTGCTGTTTATTGGCGTCAGGCATAATAACGCAATGGTTTTTCGCACCAGCAAAAGCCTGTACACGCTTACCATTTTCCGTACCACGGCGGTAAATATATTCAGCAACCGGCACTGAGCCTACAAAAGACAAGGCACGAACGTCCGGGTGGTCTAACAGAAAATCGACCTGTTCTTTATTGCCGTGCAATACCTGCAGTACGCCTTTAGGTGCGCCAGCTTCTTCGAACAGTTCAGCCAAACGGGTTGGCGTTAACGGATCTTGCTCGGAAGGCTTCAGAATGAAGGTATTACCACAAGCAATGGCCAGCGGGAACATCCACAGTGGGATCATCGCCGGAAAGTTAAACGGCGTAATACCAGCGCAAACACCTAATGGCTGAGTGTAGCTGTAAGAATCAATTTTACGAGCAACGTTTTCAACTGTCTCGCCCATTAATAACGAAGGAATATTCGCTGCGTGTTCAACCACTTCTATACCACGCCAGACATCACCTTTGGCATCTTCAAAAGTTTTACCAGTTTCTTGCGCCAGAGTCTCTGCAATTTCTTCCTGATGTTCTTTTAACAAGGCCTGATAGCGCATCATTACGCGAGCACGCTCAGAAACAGGCACTTCTTTCCAGGTTTTAAAAGCTTCACGAGCACTCTCAACCGCTGCGTCCATTTCGCTTTGAGTAGCAACTGGCACTTGAGCGATAACTTCCTGAGTTGCCGGGTTGGTGACAGGAATCCACTGTTCTGACTTCGAGGCGACAAATTCGCCATCTATATACAGAGGCACTTTCTTAGACATAATTCACCTTCTTATTGTGTTATTTTGTCATCTATTGATGAGCTAAATTTAGTTAAGTGAGCCTTAACGTGACCCTCTTAATTCTGATTACTTTACTTTGGGCCGCCAGCTTTTCGCTAATCGGCGTTTATCTTGCCGGCCAGGTTGACGGTTATCTTGTTGTCTTTATCCGTATGGTTTTAGCCTTAATAACGGTTTTGCCGTTATTCCGCTGGAGGCATCTGTCACCACAAAATGGGCAACTACCTCAACTAGCTAAACTGGCCGTTATTGGCGCTGTACAAATTGGCGCCATGTATTTGTTTCTTTATCATGCGTTTTTGTATTTGAGCATTGCCGAAGTGCTTTTGTTCACTATCTTTACACCACTCTACATAACGCTAATTGACGAGCTGATACTTAACCGCAAGCATCTGCCGCTGTTATGGTGGATAGCCGCTGCGGTATCGGTATGCGGCGCCGCCATCATTCGCTATCAACCCTTGTCCGATGATTTCATCACCGGCTTCTTTTTAATTCAGGCAGCCAATGCGTGCTTTGCCGCCGGTCAAGTTGCTTATAAACGTTTACCCACGGGTAAAACCTTAGAACAAAGCCAGCAATTTGCCGCCTTTTTCTTTGGCGCCAGTGTTATCGCCGGCCTTGGTGTTTTATTCTTTGGCGACTTAACCAAAATGCCGACCACCAATCTTCAATGGGGCATTTTATTGTGGCTCGGTATTGTTGCCTCCGGGCTTGGTTACCTTGGTTGGAACCTTTCCGGTAAACGAGTCAATACCGGGCAACTGGCCACCATGAACAATGCGTTAATTCCCGCGGGCATTTTGGTTAATGTCATTTTTTGGGAACAGTCTTTCGACTATACCCGGTTAAGCATTGGCGCTCTTATTATTATTCTTGCCGTATGGCTGGCAGGACGGGTTAACAAACTTAAACCCGCCCGCTAACCAACGCTTTAGATCATTTCTACGGCCAGAGCAACGGCTTCACCACCACCAATACACAGTGAGGTGATACCCCGTTTCTGGCCTTTTTGTTTCAGTGCATGCAGCAAAGTAACCAATAACCGCGCACCACTTGCGCCAATAGGATGCCCTAAAGCACAGGCTCCGCCATGCACATTCACTTTAGCCGGATCCAGTTTCATTTGCTGAATAGCCAGCATGGTAACCATGGCAAAGGCTTCATTAATTTCCCATAAATCGACGTCGTCTTTAGTCCAGTCCAGCTTACTCAGCAAAGAATTCATTGCACCAATTGGGGCAACGGTAAATTCAGACGGCGCCTGAGAATGCGTAGTATGACCCATAACTCGCGCCAGCGGCTGCAGGCCTTTGGCCTTTGCATCGCTCTCACGCATTAAAATAAGTGCTGCTGCGCCATCAGAAATAGAACTGGAATTAGCCGCAGTAATGGTGCCGTCTTTTTTGAATGCCGCACGCAACTGAGGAATTTTGTCCAGACGCGCTTTACCCGGTTGCTCGTCAGTATCGACAGTGACGTCGCCTTTACGAGTAGAATATGTAACTGGGGTGATTTCGTCTTTAAAAAAGCCATCTTTAATAGCAGCCTGAGCTTTGGTAAGTGAATGAATGGCAAACTCATCCATTGCTTCACGACCCAGACCGTATTCGTCAGCGGTGTCCTGTGCGTAACACCCCATAGCTTTATGCTCGTAGGCGTCTTCCAAACCGTCCAGCATCATATGATCCAGCACTTGTCCGTGCCCCATACGATAACCGCTGCGGCCTTTTGGCAGCATGTAAGGTGCATTCGACATGCTTTCCATGCCACCGGCCAGTACCACGTCTGCTGAGCCCGCTTTAATTAAATCGTGCGCCATCATTGCAGCTTTCAATCCGGAGCCGCATACTTTATTAATGGTGGTCGCGCCCGTTGAGCGAGGTAGATCCGCATGCAGCATTGCCTGACGCGCTGGTGCCTGACCTAAACCGGCAGGTAACACATTGCCCATGATTACTTCTGAAATATCATCGGCTGCTAAACCGCTGTTATTCAGCGCTGCTTTTATCGCGGTTGCGCCCAAATTGGGGGCGGTAACTTCACTTAAGCTGCCCTGAAAACCGCCCATTGGCGTACGGTTGGCCGCTACTATAACGATTGAATCGCTCGACATTTTTCCTCCAAATGCACTTTACGTTAACGTAAACTTCCTCTAAGCTTAGATCTTAGGACAACCAAAAAGCAAGTACCGATGAACAATAAAGTGACCTACAGTATTGGCGAACTGGCAAAAGAATTTGACATTACCACCCGCAGCATTCGTTTTTATGAGGACGAAGGCTTGCTTTCCCCCAGACGCCAGGGGCAACAGCGCATATATACCAACAAAGACCGGGTTCGTTTAAAGCTGATTCTACGCGGCAAACGACTCGGTTTTTCACTGGCCGAAACCCGTCGTTTGTTCGAACTTTACGACGCGGATAATAGCAGTGCGGCCCAGCTCGAAAAGGTACTTGAGCTGGTCAGTGAGAAAAAACACTCACTCAAACAACAAATGGAAGATATTAATGTGTTACTGACCGAACTCAGTGGTCTGGAGCAACGTTGCCAAGACGAGCTCGAGAATATTCAGTCGTCAGTTTCAGAAGTTCATTCTCAGGAGTCGTTATGATCAGTCAATATACCACCTTTAACTTTGGTCTCGGCGAAACAGCCGATATGATCCGTGAACAGGTTAATGCCTTCGCGCGTGATGAAATAGCCCCACGCGCCGCCGAAATTGATGAAAAAAATGAATTTCCCGGCGATTTATGGCAGAAACTTGGCGACATGGGTCTGCTGGGCTTAACCGTTGCCGAAGAATATGGTGGTTCCGGCATGGGCTACCTTGAACATGTTATTGCTATGGAAGAAATTAGCCGCGCTTCTGCCTCGGTTGGCTTAAGTTATGGTGCCCATTCAAACCTCTGTGTTAACCAAATTCATCGCAACGGTAACGAAGAACAAAAACAAAAGTATTTGCCTAAACTATGCACCGGTGAGCACGTTGGTGCTTTAGCTATGAGTGAACCTAATGCCGGTTCTGATGTAGTCAGCATGAAATTACGTGCAGAGAAGAAAGGCGACAAGTACATTCTGAACGGTAATAAAATGTGGATCACTAACGGTCCGGAAGCTAATGTCTTTGTCATTTACGCGAAAACCGAACCCGAGAAGAACTCACGGGGCATTACGGCCTTTATCGTTGAAAAAGACACACCAGGATTCAGCCAGGCGCAAAAACTCGACAAACTGGGTATGCGTGGTTCAAATACCTGTGAACTGGTCTTCGAAGACGTCGAAGTCCCCGAAGAAAACATTCTGGGAGAGCTAAACGAAGGCGTTAAAGTGTTGATGAGTGGCCTTGATTACGAGCGCGCTGTTCTTGCAGCGGGTCCTTTAGGCATTATGCAGGCCTGCCTTGATACATGCGTACCTTATATTCATGATCGTAAACAGTTCGGTAAAGAGATCGGCGAATTCCAGCTAATTCAGGGCAAAGTTGCTGATATGTACACTCGCACCAATGCGGCGCGTGCCTACGTTTACGCCGTGGCTCAATCTTGCGACCGTGGCGAGACCACTCGTAAAGATGCCGCCGGAGCAATTCTTTACGCCGCAGAATTAGCCACTCAGCTAGCACTGGACGCTATTCAGTTATTGGGCGGTAACGGCTACATTAACGAGTACCCCACAGGACGCCTGCTACGTGACGCCAAGCTTTATGAAATCGGTGCTGGTACGTCAGAAATTCGCCGTATGCTCATTGGCCGCGAACTGTTCACTGAATCCAAATAATAAGGAGGCAACGCCGTGGCGATTTTATCCAGTAAAATCAACACCCGCGATGCACAATTTGCAGCTAACAGCGAGTCTATGCAGACCGTCGTTAACGACCTGCAGGAAAAAGCGGCAAAAATTCATCAAGGTGGCGGTCCGAAGTATCAGGAGCGCCATTTGTCCCGTGGTAAGTTATTGCCCCGCGACCGTATTAATAAACTACTGGACGCGGGTTCACCGTTTCTGGAAATAGGTCAGTTTGCGGCCTGGGAATGTTACGAAGACTACGTTCCTTCTGCTGGTGTGGTTGCCGGTATTGGTCAGGTTGAAGGCACTGAGTGCATGATCATCGCCAACGACGCCACCGTTAAAGGCGGTACTTATTACCCGCTAACCGTAAAAAAACACCTGCGCGCTCAGGAAATTGCCGAGCGTTGCCACCTGCCTTGTATTTATCTGGTGGACTCTGGCGGTGCTAATCTGCCCCGTCAGGATGAAGTATTCCCGGACAAAGAACACTTTGGTCGCATTTTCTTTAATCAGGCAAATATGTCAGCCAAAGGCATTCCACAAATTGCGGTGGTTATGGGTCTTTGTACCGCAGGCGGTGCTTACGTACCGGCTATGGCCGATGAAAGCGTCATTGTAAAAGAGCAAGGCACTATTTTCCTTGCGGGTCCGCCGTTAGTTAAAGCTGCAACAGGTGAAGAAGTCTCAGCCGAAGAGCTCGGCGGTGCCGATGTGCACACACGCATCTCCGGTGTTGCGGATCATTTTGCTCACAACGACGAACACGCTTTAGCCTTAGCGCGTCGCTCAGTAGCCCGCCTTAACCGCGGTGAACCAACTAAGCTCGACCGCCAGCCAGCCAAACCGCCGCGTTACGACGCAAAAGAGCTGTATGGCATTGTCGGCACTGACTTGCGTAAACCTTATGATGTACACGAAGTGATTGCGCGCATTGTCGATGACTCAGACTTTGACGAATTTAAAGCCAATTATGGCAATACATTGGTGACCGGCTTTGCCCGCATTGACGGCTACCCGGTAGGCATTGTCGCAAACAACGGTATTTTGTTCTCTGAATCGGCACAAAAAGGCGCTCACTTTATTGAGCTTTGCGCCCAGCGCAAAATTCCACTGGTGTTCTTACAAAACATTACCGGCTTTATGGTCGGTAAAAAATACGAAGCCGAAGGCATTGCCAAGCACGGCGCGAAAATGGTGATGGCGGTTTCCTGTGCCAAAGTACCTAAGTTTACCGTGTTAATCGGTGGCAGCTACGGCGCCGGTAACTATGGCATGTGTGGTCGCGCCTATGACCCAACCATGATGTTCATGTGGCCTAATGCCCGTATCTCAGTTATGGGCGGTGAGCAAGCTGCAGGCGTTATGGCGCAGGTGACTAAAGACAACTTAGCCCGTAAAGGCGAAAGCTTAAGTGAAGAGAAAGAACAGGCGCTGAAAAAACCCATTGTTGAGCAGTACGATAAGCAGGGGCACCCCTATTATGCGTCAGCGCGCTTATGGGACGATGGCATTATTGACCCGGCACAAACGCGCGAAGTTCTGGCATTGAGCCTTGCCGCTTCATTAAATGCACCGATTGAAGACAGCCGCTTCGGCGTCTTCCGCATGTAATCGGAGGTTATTAATAATGGCAAAATACACCAAGCTTGATATTAACGACCAGGGCGTTGCCACGCTGACATTGAACCGGCCTGACGTTCACAACGCGTTTGACGACGTGATGATCGCAGAGCTGCTGCAGGCGTTAAAAGAAGTTGAAGAAAGTGCCAGCGCGAGAGTGCTGGTGCTTCGCTCAGAAGGTAAAAACTTTTCTGCCGGTGCGGATCTTAAATGGATGCGCTCCATGGCCGATAAAAACTACCAGCAAAACGTGGATGACGCGGGTGAGCTTGGGCTGTTAATGGAGCGTCTGGACTTGCTCAGCAAGCCCAGCATTGCTTTAGTCCAGGGAGCCGCTTTCGGCGGTGCCGTAGGCCTGGCCGCTTGCTGTGACATTGTACTAGCGCAGCCGCGCAGCAGCTTCTGCCTGAGTGAAGTCAAAATTGGGCTTATTCCTGCGGTTATCAGCCCTTATGTTGTGCGTACTATTGGCGAGCGCCAGTCGCGTCGCTATATGCTCACCGCCGAGCGCTTCTTTGCCGACAAAGCACAGGAGCTAGGTCTGGTTAACGAAGTTGTAGAAGATTTCGAGGAGCCACTGAATAAGTTATTAGAAGCTCTTCTAGCCAATAGTCCACAAGCGGTAGACGCCTGTAAGCAACTGATTCGCGATGTTGGTTCACGTCCAATTGATAAAGACGTGCGTGAACACACCATTAAAGCCATTGCCGAAATTCGCGTGTCGGAACAAGGTCAGGAAGGACTCAGTGCGTTTCTTGAAAAACGCCCCGCCGCCTGGCTTAAACAGAGTTAACAACAGGTCTCATTATGATCAAAACATTATTGATTGCGAACCGTGGTGAAATTGCCTGTCGTATTATTGCCACAGCTAAAAAAATGGGAATTCGCACCGTAGCGGTATTCTCCGATGCCGACCGTAACTCACGCCACGTTAAGCTGGCAGATCAGGCCGTACATATTGGTCCTGCAGCGAGCACGGACAGTTACCTGCGTGCGGACAAAATTATCGCCGCCGCTAAACAAACTGATGCCGAAGCCATTCATCCTGGTTACGGTTTTCTCTCAGAGAACGAAGATTTTGCCGACCAATGTCAGGCTAACGATATAATCTTTGTTGGCCCGCCAGTATCATCCATTGCTGCTATGGGTTCGAAGAGCGCGGCTAAATCCATTATGCAGGACGCCGGCGTACCTCTGGTTCCGGGTTACCACGGAAGCGAGCAGGACATTAAAACGCTAAAAGCAGAAGCTGAAAAAGTGGGTTTCCCGTTACTGCTGAAAGCGGCGTACGGCGGCGGTGGTAAAGGCATGCGTGTGGTCGAAAACATGGGCGAATTCGATGACGCCCTGAATTCCGCCAAACGCGAAGCTAAGTCCTCTTTCGGCAATGATAAAATGTTGATGGAACGTTTTATTCGTAACCCTCGCCACGTAGAGATTCAGGTGTTCACCGATGAACACGGTAACGCCGTTTATCTAGCAGAGCGCGACTGTTCAGTGCAACGCCGTCACCAGAAGGTGCTTGAAGAGGCTCCTGCTCCGGCACTAACCGAGAAAACACGTACCGAAATGGGCGAAGCTGCCATTCGAGCAGCCCAGGCAATAGATTACGTTGGCGCCGGTACGGTTGAGTTTTTGTTCGACCAAAGTGGCGAGTTCTACTTTATGGAGATGAACACTCGCTTACAGGTTGAGCATCCGGTTACGGAGATGATCACCGGCCAGGATTTAGTCGAATGGCAGTTGCTGGTCGCTTCGGGTCAGCCATTACCTCTGGCGCAAAATGACATTCAGGTAAACGGTCACGCGTTTGAGGCACGGATTTACGCCGAAGACCCAGACAACGATTTCTTACCTTGCACCGGTACCATTAAGCATTTACGTACGCCTGCAGAAGAAAACGGCATCCGCATTGACACCGGTATTGAAGAAGGCGATGAGATATCTGCTTTCTATGACCCAATGATAGCTAAGCTGATTGTCTGGGACACCGATCGTACCCGTGCCCTGCTGCGTCTGCAAAAGGCTTTGCGTGAATATCGTTTAACTGGGTTAACGACTAACGTCGACTTTTTGCATCGTTTGGCTTCGCATCCTGAGTTTGTGAAAACAAACCTAACAACCGAATTTATCCAGCAACATCAGGAAGAGCTGCTGCCCAATAGCTCGGTAAATTGTCAGCAAATTGCAACGGAAGCGGCTTTGTTTGATATTTGTCAGCGCCAACAACAGCGTGGCAGTTCACCATGGCAAAGTGGTAATGCATTTAGAATGAACTCAGCGGCGACACATACGGTTCCACTGCAATTTGGCGAAGAAACCTACTCCATTTCACTAATAGAAACCGCTAACGGAGAGTTCCTGCAGCAAGTTGATGACGAAAGCATACAATGGCAGGCATCTTTAACCGACGACAAACTCACTCTGACTGCCGGTAGTATGCGCTATCATCGCTATGTCAGTGCCGACGACCAGCAAATTACCGTATTCACCGATAACGGCCCTATGACTTTCCATCGACACCGCGTGACTGATACGCTGTCGGATGAAGCGGCCCATGGTGGTCACGTTGCCCCAATGAACGGGACCATCATGGAAGTACTGGTCAAAAAAGGCGATACAGTCAAGAAAGATCAACCGCTGGTCATTATGGAAGCCATGAAAATGGAGTACACCATTAAAGCTGGCCATGAAGGTGAAGTCACCGACGTCTTTTTCGCCGCGGGGGATTTGGTCAGCGACGGAGATGAACTGCTTACAGTGAGCGAAGCCGAATAATAAGACATTATTAGAAGTAACCAGGAGTAATTATGGCAATTGCAGAACAGATAAAAATCGTCGAAGTTGGTCCTCGTGACGGCTTGCAAAATGAAGCAGCTGTTTCTGTCGATGCAAAAGTTGCCTTAATTGAAGCACTGGCAGAAGCCGGCGTTTCTTACATTGAAAGTGCCAGCTTTGTCAGCCCCAAATGGGTGCCGCAAATGGCCGACAGCACTGCCGTTATGGAGCAGATTAAGCGTCGTCCTGGAGTGACTTACGCTGCTTTAACGCCCAATTTGAAAGGGTTTGAAGCGGCAGTTGCAGTCAACATGGACGAAGTCGCAGTGTTCGGTGCAGCATCGGAAGCCTTTGCCCAAAAAAATATTAACTGCAGCATCGACGAATCACTGGAGCGTTTTAAGCCAGTTATTGCCGCGGCTAAAGAAAAAGGCATTCCCGTCAGAGGTTATGTTTCCTGCGTTTTGGGTTGCCCTTACCAGGGTGAGGTTCCGGTAGAAAATGTGGTTAAGGTTGCAGAAGCTTTATACCACATGGGCTGTTATGAAGTATCGCTGGGCGACACCATAGGCGTCGGTACACCGTTAAAAGCTCAGGAAATGCTTGCTGCGGTAGCGGAAAAAGTCCCCATGGACAAACTGGCGCTGCATTTTCACAATACCTACGGACAAGCTTTGGCCAATATCATAGCCTGCCTGCCACTAGGTGTAGCCACCATTGACTCGGCCGTAGCTGGCCTGGGTGGTTGCCCATACGCTAAAGGCGCCAGTGGCAATGTTGCCACCGAAGACGTGGTTTACATGTTAAATGGTATGGGCATTAAAACCGGTATTGACCTGAACAAGTTAATCGCGGCCGGAGCCGATATTTGTCAGCATTTAGCGCATGGCCCCCGCTCTCAGGTCGCAGTAGCAGAATTGGCAAAAGCTTAATTAGCAAAATAAGGGGATTAAAATGACTTCAGAAGCTTTATGGCAACCGTCAGCAGATACCATTGCTAATGCCCGCATGACAGACTTTCTACAACAAGTGAATACAGAAGAAGCCGCTGCGCTGGCCAATTATCACGACCTTTATCAGTGGTCCGTCGAGAACGACGAAAGTTTCTGGTCTATGGTGTGGGATTACTTTGATGTTATTGGTGAAAAAGGCTCTACGATAGTTACCGATAAAGAAAAAATGCCCGGTGCCCAATGGTTTCCTGAAGCCAGCCTGAATTTTGCCGAAAACCTGTTGCGTCATAAAGACGACCATATTGCTCTAATTTTTCGCGGTGAGAATGGCACACGCCAGCAGTTAACTTATGCCGAACTCAACCACGAAGTAGCGGCTTTTGCTGAAGGCTTACGCCAACGCGGAGTTGAAGCCGGTGACCGTGTTGCCGCCATGATGCCTAACTGCATTGAGACCATAATTGGTATGCTGGCAACCACCAGTATCGGCGCTATCTGGTCGTCTTGCTCGCCAGACTTTGGCGTTCAGGGCGTGCTTGACCGTTTCGGTCAAATAGAACCTAAAGTTCTGATTACTGTTGATGGTTATTTTTATAACGGCAAAAACCTCAACATAAAGAGCAAAACCGCCGATATCATTAAACAAATTCCCAGCATTGAAGCCACGGTGTTGGTTAATTTCAGCGAACAAAAAGATCGCATAAAAGGCGACAAAATATTTTCATGGAGTGATTTTGGCGACGCTGAAAAGACCCAGATAGATTTCGCTCCACGCAACTTTAATGACCCGCTCTATATTATGTTTTCATCAGGTACTACGGGCGTACCTAAGTGCATTGTTCATGGTACGGGTGGTACCTTATTGCAGCACTTAAAAGAGCACGGTCTGCATACCGATTTAGATCGTGACGACAATCTGTTTTACTTCACCACCTGTGGCTGGATGATGTGGAACTGGCTGGTCAGTGGACTGGCAGTGGGCGCAACCCTGACCTTATTCGACGGTTCACCTTTTGCACCTAAACCTGAGTTTTTATGGGATGTGGCTGACGAAGAAGGCATTACCGTATTTGGTACCAGCGCCAAATATTTAGCAGCGCTTGAAAAAGAAGGCGTTAAACCGGGAGAAAGCCATAACCTGGAAAAGCTGCGCAGCATCTTAACCACGGGGTCGGTACTACCACCAGAAAGCTTTGACTACGTTTACCGCGACATTAAAAAAGACCTGTGTCTGTCCTCAATATCAGGCGGTACGGACATTGTCTCGTGCTTTGCCCTTGGCTGCCCTATTCTGCCGGTTTACCGGGGCGAATTACAATGTCGGGGCCTTGGTTTAGCCGTTAACGTTTATGACGAGAACGGAAAGCCGGTTAAAGGCGAAAAAGGCGAACTGGTTTGTGAAAACTCATTCCCCTGCATGCCCGTAAGCTTCTGGAACGACGAGAATGGCGAACGCTACTTCAACGCGTATTTCGATAGATTTAAAAATACCTGGGCACATGGTGACTTTGCTGAGCTCACCGAGAACAACGGCGTTATTATTTACGGCCGTTCCGATGCCGTTCTTAACCCGGGCGGCGTACGTATTGGCACCGCTGAAATTTACCGTCAGGTAGAAAAGGTTGAGGAAGTATTGGAAAGTATTGCTATCGGTCAGCAATACGAAGATGACGAGCGCGTCATTCTTTTTGTAAAACTCAGAGATGGCATAGAGCTTAGCGACGAACTTCGTCAAACCATTGCAAAAACCATTCGGGCCAACGCGACTCCGCGGCACGTACCTGCCGTAATTTTGCAGGTTGAGGACATACCCCGTACTATAAGCGGTAAGATAGTCGAATTAGCGGTACGTAATGTGGTTCACGGCGAGCCCGTGAAAAACACGGATGCTCTGGCAAACCCAGAGGCACTGGATTACTTCCGTGATAGAGAGGAGTTGCGTTAATCCATGATGTTCCTGCACGGATCACGGCAGGCTGTTATAGCAGCCCTTGTTGGTTTGGTCATTACTGTTACCGCTTTTAGCTATTTGCGTTATCAGGAAAATCAAGTTGTCCACGATGCCCTGGAAGCCGAAACTTATAACTTGCAACGCGACATTCGACAAAGTCTGGTATCCCATTTGTTCGTCGCTGAATTGTTAGCTCGCGAGTGGGAACGTAGTGACCTTTCAATAGAGGAACGCTGGAAGGAAAATGCCGATATCGTTACTTTGTACTATCAGAATGTACAAGGCATCACCTGGCTCAATGATGAGCTGGATATTGAGCTTATCTACCCTCAGAACGAACAACCCGAACTACTGGGAACGCCTTTTGCTAAAACTCCATTACTGGAAAAGCTGAAGGCTTCGGAAGGAAACCGTCACGCAATGATGGGCCCTGCCGGGAATTTGGGCCGTATTAGCAGCGACATAGCTATTTTTGTCCGTGTAGAGCAGCAAGATCAAACTCACGGCTTTCTGGGTTTTGTAATAAGCCTGCAAAGCCTGTTTAACAATGTGGTGCGCAGTAACATCAGTGAAGGTTTCCAACTCAGTGTACGCAGTGACAACGACATACTGTATCAATTTGCCGGCGATACTTCATTACGCGAAGAATGGTCACATTTTCATTCACTACAATTAGTAGGAAATAGCTGGGAGCTTTCAGTCTGGCCGACCGCTGGTCATCTGGAACAACTACGCGGGGGAATTTCACTAGCCGCTTTAATCGCCGGTTTACTCGTAACCAGCATGCTGACTTTTGTCCTTTATATTTTAGGCCAGAGCCGTTTTAAAGCTCAGCAACTGGCCGATTCAAATATTGAACTTTATAGTGAAATTGATGAACGCGAGCGCATTGAAAAGCAGATGGCTTATCTTGCCGAGCATGATTCTCTTACCGGCCTTGTAAACCGAAACGCCTTGAAACGTATTTTGGGTGAGTGGCTGGAAACCGAATCGCCGCATAAAAAAGCCGCTTTGTTATTTATCGATTTAGATAGGTTTAAGGAAGTCAATGATGCGCTGGGCCATACGGTTGGTGACGAATTGCTACGCCGGGTTGCACGACGCATTACAAAATTGGCACCTAAAGGTAGTGTTCTGGCACGAGCTGGTGGTGACGAGTTTTTGCTGGCAATAGCAAAACCTGATAGTCGCGAAAGTATTATCAA
The DNA here is from genome assembly GCF_002364295.1 of Idiomarina sp. UBA3176. Classification (NCBI taxonomy): domain Bacteria; kingdom Pseudomonadati; phylum Pseudomonadota; class Gammaproteobacteria; order Alteromonadales; family Idiomarinaceae; genus Idiomarina; species Idiomarina sp. UBA3176. The sequence goes on along the minus strand of NZ_DEXU01000023.1, from coordinate 20,024 downwards.
ATTGTCTGAGCAAATGCTCCAGGCTTTGGACACGCACTTTTTCGTCGACGTCTATGAGCTCTTTATCAGTGCTTCTATTGGTGTCACTTTCGCGGATGATGCCGATTTTAACGCTGAATACTTTATTCGTAACGCAGACACCGCGCTATATCAGGCAAAAGAACATGGCCGCAATACCTATAAAGTTTACGATAAAGCCATTCACCGCGACTTGACCAAAAAGCTGGAACTGGTTAAACGGCTGCGCCACGCCGTTTCCAAGCAGCAACTAACGGTTTATTACCAACCTAAAGTTGAGCTCGGTAGCCGCCGTATCAGTGGTCTAGAGGCTCTGGTTCGCTGGGTTGATGACGATGGCAGTATCATTCCTCCGGATGAGTTTATTCCACTGGCTGAAGACACCGGTCTCATTATTCCAATATCGGAATACGTGATGGAAGAAGCCTTTCTACAATTAAAGCAATGGCACGAACTTGGCTTCGAAGAATTGAGCATTGCCATCAATATCTCAGGAAAGCAGCTACACTTAGCTGATTTGGTCGATGACATTATGGAACGGGTGAACGAAGCCCAAATACCGCCAAACAAAGTAGAGCTAGAGCTAACTGAGCAAGTATTTATCGAAAATATTCAGTCCCATACCCGCTTTATGCACTCGGTGCGTGAACAGGGAATGTCACTGGCTATAGACGACTTTGGTGTGGGATACTCTTCGCTTTCATATTTGAAGAATTTCCCGGTTACTTCGTTAAAAATAGATCGCTCTTTTGTCAGGGATTTACCACACAACGAAGACGACGCAACCATTACGCAGACCATTATTAGTCTGGCGCGTAATTTAAACCTGCAATTGGTTGCCGAGGGTATCGAAACCGAAGAACAAGTCGAATTTTTATTACAACGTGAATGCAGTACCGGACAAGGCTTTCTTTTCAGTAAACCGGTTCCGGCACGGCAAATCACTGAACTATTACAGCAGTATAAAGGGCTTATCCCTATCCAGATAGCCTGAATATAGTGGAGGTTAACGTGGAACGCGAAAGCATGGAATTTGATGTCGTCATAGTTGGTGCAGGCCCGTCAGGGTTGGCAACCGCCTGTCGACTCGGCCAACTCGCACAGGAAAATGAGCAAGAACTCATGATATGCGTAGTTGAGAAAGGCGCTGATATTGGCGCTCATATTTTATCCGGCGCGGTGTTCGAACCACGAGCCCTGAACGAACTTTTCCCTGACTGGAAAGATCGCGGCGCCCCGCTCAATACCGAAGTTACCGGCGATGATGTTTTATTGCTAAAAGACGAAAATAATCACAGTCGCCTGCCTGACTTTAGTGTGCCTAAAACCTTTCACAATAAAGGCAATTACATTGCCAGTATGGGTAACCTGTGTCGTTGGATGGCAGAACAAGCCGAACAACTGGGCATCGAAATATTTCCTGGTTTTGCGGCCTCTGAAATTCTGTATAACGACGATGGCAGCGTTGCGGGTATTCAAACCGGTGACATGGGTGTGGCTAAAGACGGTAGCGAAAAAGACGGCTATATGCCGGGAATGGAACTGCGTGCTAAATACACCTTATTCGCAGAAGGTTGTCGCGGTCATTTAGGCAAAGAGCTGATTAGCAGGTTTGAACTGGATAAAGACAGCACCCCGCAACATTATGGTCTAGGCTTTAAAGAAATTTGGGATGTACCAGAGGACATGCACGAGCCCGGCAAAGTGGTTCACACCGCAGGCTGGCCGCTAACCGACAGTGATGCTACTGGCGGCGGTTATCTATATCATGCCGAAGACGGACAAGTGTACTTAGGCCTTATTGTTGATCTTAACTACGCTAACCCTTACCTGAATCCATTTCAGGAGTTTCAGCGGTTCAAAACTCACCCGGCTATTAAGCAAATCATTGAAAATGGTAAGCGGGTGTCCTACGGCGCACGCGCTATTGCTAAAGGTGGCTATTATTCGTTACCGAAAATGACCTTCCCCGGAGGTTTGCTGGTTGGCTGTAACGCAGGCACCTTAAACTTTGCCAAGATCAAAGGAAACCATACCGCAATGAAGTCGGGTATGGTGGCCGCTGAATGTGTATTTGAACAGCTAAAAAATGGTAAAGCCAACGACGACATTACCAGCTACAAAGAGGCGTTTGAAAAGTCCTGGGTATTTGATGAATTGTATCGCTCACGCAATTTCGGCGGTGCTGTGCATAAATTGGGCACAATACTTGGCGGCGCTTATAATATGGTCGATCAAAATTGGTTTGGTGGTAAATTACCCTTTAAATTTAAAGAGTGGACACCGGATTATAAAGCGACAGGTAAAGCCGAAAACTATGCGGCAATCGACTATCCAAAAGCAGATAATAAACTGACATTTGATCGTCTGTCATCGGTATTTTTGTCCAATACCAATCACGCAGAAGATCAACCCTGCCATTTAAAGCTCAGTGACGCTAATATTCCATTAGAGGTCAATTTACCGAAGTATGCAGAGCCTGCGCAACGCTATTGCCCTGCCGGGGTTTATGAAGTGGTTGAAGAAGACGGCAAACAAGTTTTTCAAATTAATGCGCAAAACTGCATACACTGTAAAACTTGTGATATTAAAGATCCTAGCCAGAATATAACCTGGGTTGTGCCCGAAGGTGGCGGCGGACCTACCTACCCTAATATGTAAACACTTCGTAAAGTTAATAACAAAAAACACCAAAGCATGTTAAATGTTTTGGTGTTTTTTCGTTTTAGGAACTAAAAATTATAAGTTTGTCGACTTATTAAGTCATAAATGTACTTTTAAACGAGTCATATAAAAATGAAGTGAAAAGAGAGCAGTATTGATAGTAATTATAAGTAATTGTTAATAAGTAACGCTATACGGTGATTTTAATCCTCTTTCTCTATTTCTATGTACTTATTCAATAAAAAGAAGTTTCAACTTAAACTGTAATAACAGCTATAATGCAAACAAACCAATATTTAAGCAATCAAATAAGGTAAGCAAAAAATGAGTGAATTCATTAACATTCTTCGTCACGAACGCCGTTTAAAAGCAGCATTAAAAGAACTGGATTTAAACGAGCTGGAAAGTGTTAAATCTAAATTTGATTCGGTAATTTCTCAGCGTCGCGAAGAGGAAGCTGAAAAGCAACGCCAGAACCAAGCAAAGCAGAAAAAAATTGAAGAATTTAAAAGCGCGATGGCCGATGCAGGCATTGAATTGTCCGACATATTAGAGCAAGAGCTGGGTGGCGAACCTATCGTTAAAACCACTCGTAAAAAACGGGCACCTAAGCCTCCTAAATACGAATACACCGACGAAAACGGCGAAAAACAAACCTGGACTGGTCAGGGTCGCATGCCTAAAGCCATGAAAACAGCGGTCGATAATGGCAAATCATTAGAAGCATTTCTAATTAAGTAGCGTTAGTCAAACGTAATCTCTACCAATAATAAAGAGTAGAGATTACGCTTTTTGTTGAACAATAGGCTCAGCTTGATTAGGCTATAGAAAATTCAAACTGGCAAGGATCGACATTGCGCTATCGTTTCATAGCATTCGTATTAACGCCATTATTCGGCCTTTCTGCCTGTAGCATCTTACCTCAGATGTCAGGAGGCTTTAATCAGATCGACTCAGGTGATGTTGAAGTTTATCGCGGTGACAACAAGCCCTCGCGTGCATACGAGTTGATAAGTATTGTAAATGGTGAAAGCTGCCAGCGAAAATTTAGAGGCGCAGAAGCGTCGGCGAACGATGCCGTTCAAGCCCTGCGGGAAGACGCTGCCCGATTTAAAGCTCATGCCATTATCGGCGCTCAATGCTTTTCTTTTAAACCCGAAGCCGACTCCATCTGTTACAGTGAAGTCAGCTGCGTGGGTCGCGCTATTCAATGGCGTGATTAATAACCTTGTTTCAAGGTAACGTCGCCAACGCCAACTTCAACCTTAACTCTGACAGAGCCGTTACCCTGATAACTCGACTCAGATGTCACAATCATTCTGTCTTCCTGAGTGTTGCCGAAGTTCTTTAAACTGGTATCGCCAACTCCTACCGATGCTTCTACTTGCTTGTAGTCGCCCTTGGCCAGATTCAAAGAGACATCACCAACACCTAAATCAACTTTTAAGTCGTTGAATGGTACGTCACCTTCAATCTGACCAACACCCAGATCTATCTCAAGCAATCGGCTGCGCGGCACGGACACTATCCAATGTTGTGACATATCGTCATCGGGTGTTGCCGAAATTTCCAGGCGATTCCCGTCTCGTTCACCTTTTATAATCACTTTATCAAGCTCACCGCCACTGACGAACCAGCCGTCATCATCCGACTCTACACGAAGCTCAATTCCGACCGTATCGCCTTCTGTTACACTTAACTCAACCGTTCCCACCGTTGCGTCTAAATGAATTTCTGTATCACTGCTAACAATATAACTACTGGTTAACGTGCGTTCACTTTCGGCAGAAAACGCGGCTGTACTTACTGTAACTAAACCAATAAAACCTAAAGTTAAAGGCCAAATTTTGTGTTTCATCATTTTTCTTTTCCTATTGTTATTAAAACGATTCATGCTAACCCCTAAAGCACTAAAAGTTGCTTATGACTAGCTTTTGCAACGCCTGTGCCAAAAATAAAAGTCACATAAAATCAGTGGGTTAATCCATCTTTAATTTTCGAGGTTAGTGAATTAACAAACTATGTGGTCAAATTGGCTACCACAATTCTGGATATTCACTAACGGAGGCAGAATGAAAAGCCAGCAACAACTAACACCCATAGCTATCATTCGTACGCCTTTTCCTGAAAAGTTTAGTGTTCCCCGGCAACCCGGCCTGGCTCCCTCTGCATTGGCTCAGGTTGAGCTCGTTGGGAATTACCAGCATGCACAAGCCATAGAGGGTATAGAACAGTTCTCTCACCTTTGGCTAACCTTCGAGTTTCATCAGCACAGTTCGTGGCAGGAGCGCGTTCGCCCGCCCCGGCTTGGCGGTAATGAACAGCTAGGCGTCTTTGCCACCCGCTCCCCGTTCCGGCCGAATCAATTAGGCTTATCTGTGGTTGAGTTAGTTGCAGTAGAGACCGAGCCTAAGGTGGTGTTGACGGTTCGCGGAGCTGACTTGGTGGATAACACCCCTATTGTCGATATAAAACCTTATATTCCCTACGTCGACGCCATTAGTGACGCTCGTGCGGGATTTGCTCAGCACAAACCGGAAGAAAGCTTAGAGGTGATTTTTTTGGAAGCGGCGGAGTCGACTCTTATCAGGGAGTCAGAGCGCGCTCCTGAGCTTAAAACACTGATTACCGAGGTGCTCAGCCAGGACCCCAGACCCGCTTACCACAAGTTACAGGAAAACCAGAGAAATTACGGCACAGCGCTTTTGAACTACAATATTCGCTGGTATGTACAACAAAACACCGTTTTTGTTGAAGAAATCTCACTAAAACAGCTGTAAAAGGCTTTTGGGCGGCGTCAGACACTGCTAAACTTCGCTCTAATTTTTGACCACTATAACTTGCAGAGATGCCGGACTATGCGCAGCAGCAAATATTTATTATCAACGCTTAAAGAGACACCTTCTGATGCTGAGATCGTGAGTCATCAGCTGATGTTGCGGGCAGGTATGATCCGTAAAGTCGCCGCTGGGTTGTATACCTGGACGCCAACCGGTTTGCGTGTACTGCGCAAAGTTGAAAACGTTGTGCGCGAGGAAATGGAAGCCATTAACGCATTGGAAATTTTAATGCCAATGGTACAACCCGCCGATCTTTGGCAGGAGTCAGGACGCTGGGATGACTACGGCCCGGAATTACTGCGTATAAAAGACCGCAACCAACGTGACTTTTTACTGGGGCCAACCCACGAAGAAATTATCAGTCAACTGGTACGTAAGGAAGTTAGCAGCTACAAACAACTGCCATTAACCTTGTTCCAAATCCAGACCAAATTCCGTGATGAAATACGCCCTCGTTTTGGCGTGATGCGTGCGCGCGAATTTCTGATGAAGGACGCCTACTCTTTCCATTTGACCGACGAATCGCTGCAAAAAACATACGACGATATGTACAAGGCCTACTGTCGTATTTTCGAGCGTCTTGGTTTAGATTATCGTCCGGTTATAGCCGATACAGGCTCTATTGGCGGAAGCCACTCGCATGAGTTTCATGTGCTGGCAAGCTCCGGTGAGGACGCCATCGCGTTTTCTGACTCTTCAGATTACGCCGCGAACGTGGAAATGGCAGAAGCACTGGCTCCTGCTGGTGAGCGCCCTGCTCCGAATCAAAAAGTAGAAAAGCATGAAGTACAAGACGACGAACTCGCTGCTGTACTACAGCCTTTGTCTGTAGAAAGCCAGCAGGCGACCAAGTCTTTTATTGTTAAAGCAGCAGACGACACGGATTCTGAATACGTTCAGCTAGTTCTTCGCGCTGACCATGAACTGAACACAGTAAAAGCTGAGAAACTGGCTCAGGTTGCGGCTCCGCTGGAAATACTGACTGAAACAGAGAAAGCCACCGGCGTAGAAGCACCTTACATTGGTGTCGTGAACGCGAAATTGCCTCTGTTAGTTGACAGCAGTGCGGCTCACCTCGCCGATTTTGCCTGTGGTGCAAATGAGAACGGCCAGTGGCTAACCGGTGTTAATTGGAAGCGTGACACAGTTGATTTCAGCGTTGTCGATATTCGTAACGTTGTTGCCGGTGACCCGAGTCCTTGTGGTCAGGGCAAAGTAAAAATTGCTCGCGGTATTGAAGTTGGTCATATTTTCCAGCTGGGCAAAAAATACAGCGACGCTATGAAAGTTGGTGTGTTGTCTGAAAGCGGTAAACACGAAACTTTAACCATGGGCTGCTATGGAATAGGTGTTTCGCGCATAGTCGCTGCCGCCATAGAGCAAAATAACGACGAGCGCGGTATTTGCTGGCCGGAAGCTTTAGCGCCTTTCCAGGTTGTTATAGTGCCAATGAATATGCACAAGTCGGCACGGGTACAGGAAGCCGCTGAGAAGCTTTATACCGACTTAAAGGCTCAAGGTATTGATGTGCTGTTTGATGACCGTAAGGAACGCCCTGGGGTGATGTTTACCGACATGGAGCTCATAGGTATTCCTCATCAGGTTGTGGTTGGTGAGCGTAACCTTGATGAAAACCAGGTTGAGTACCAAAGTCGTAAAGGCGGAGAGAAGCAGAAAATCAATTTAGATGACTGCATTAGCTTCATACAGCAACAACTCTAACTGACGTTATTAATAAAAATGGCCTGATAGTTTTCGCTATCAGGCCATTTTTTTGCCTTAATTTTTTAACGAGAGAGTCTTAAGACTCCTGACCCGCCAAGGGCTCAATATAATGTAAATGCATATCCCACGGAAAGTGGATCCAGGTATCCTGGGCTAAGTCGGCAACGAAATCGTCGACCATTTCCATACCACTGGGTTTCGCGTAAACGGTCACAAACTTAGCTTTCGGCAAGCGTTCCCGCAGAAACTTCAGTGTATTGCCCGTATCCACTAAATCATCAACGACCAGAAAACCTTCGCCGTCTTCCGTTGCCGTTACGTCTTTCATTACCTGCAAGTCGTCACGCTGTTCTGTGTGGTCATATGAGCTGACAGCAACACAGTCGACAACTCGAATATTAAGCTCGCGCGACACAATTGCCGCCGGAACCAAGCCACCACGGCTAACCGCAATAATACCTTTATACTGCTCCGCCGGTAATTGCCGACGCGCTAGTTCACGCGTTGCACGGTGCAACTCTTCCCATGATACAAAAAACTCGCGGTTTGAATGCCATCCCATAATTTCGTTACCCTAACCAAATAAATTTAGCGACAAAAAGTGCGCCCAAGAAAACGACGCTTGGTGTTAAATCCTGATAGCGTCCGCCCAGTAATTTCACCACAACGTAACTAATAAACCCTAGTGCAATGCCGTCGGCTATCGAGAATGTCAGTGGCGTCATCAGTAAAACCACTGTTACCGGCGCGGCCTCAGTAATGTCGTCCCATTCTACGTCTTTCAGCGTAAACAGCATTAGCACCGCAACGTAAATAATTGCACCTGCGGTTGCGTAAGCAGGGATCATACCAGCCAACGGCGCAAAGAACATGGCCAATAAAAATAAAATACCAACAACCACCGCGGCAAGCCCGGTTTTACCACCTGATGCCACACCAGCAGCTGACTCAATATAGCTGGTGGTGGTTGAGGTACCCAGCATGGAACCAGCAACGGTTGCAGTGCTGTCTGCCATTAATGCTTTATTCAAGCGCGGCATTTCCCCATTGGCTTTTGCCAACCCGGCTTTCTGCGCCACTGCCAGTAAAGTGCCGGACGTATCAAACAGATCTACAAACAAGAAAGCAAAAATAACCGACAACATGCCAATATCAAAAGCCGCTGCTAAATCCATTTGCATAAAGGTTGGCAGCAAGCTCGGTGGTGCAGACACAATACCATTATATTCAACCAGCCCGGTTGCCCAGGCAATAACGGTTACCAGCAAAATACTGATTAAAGCCGCGCCCTGCACTTGTCGCGCAACTAACCCAATAATAAGAAAGAAGCCCGCGGCTGCAAGCAATACTGAAGGCTCAGACAAAGAGCCTAAAGTCACCATGGTGTCGTCATTGGCAACAATAATATTGGCGTTCTGCAAACCAATTAGCGCCAGAAAAGCCCCAATACCCGCAGCAATAGCCAAACGCAATGTGGTTGGAATGGACCTTATTATCCATTCACGAACACGCAAAGCCGACAGCAAGAAAAATAAACAACCGGAAAAAAACACCGCTCCAAGAGCCGTCTGCCAAGTGTAACCCATGCTAAAAACAACGGTGTAGGTGAAAAAAGCATTTAGCCCCATGCCCGGCGCCAGAGCTACCGGATAATTTGCCCACAGCCCCATGACCAGACAGCCAATAGCCGCAGCCAGACAGGTAGCGACAAATACGGCGCCGTAATCCATACCGGTTTCACTTAAAATGGACGGGTTAACAAAGATAATGTAAGCCATAGTCAGAAAGGTTGTGAGCCCGCCAATAACCTCAGACTTAACCGAACTACCACTAGCTTTAATTGAAAACAGCTTTTCCAGCATGAGCAACCTTGAAAGTTTAGCGTTGTGGTTAAAGGACAGGTATTTTATCCTAACCGCCACAGAATTTGTTGCTCACTTTTTATTTTTTAACAGGACACAGAATTTATCATGCCAACCGTTTACTTTGTTGATGCCGATGGTAACCAATTTGAAGCTACTGTCGATGCAGGAACCAACGTTATGGAAGCCGCTGTCGAAAACTTTATTGACGGCATTATTGGCGAATGTGGCGGCGTTATGTCGTGCGCAACTTGCCATTGTTACATACCGCCAGAATGGCAAAGCAAAATTCCTGCCCCATCGGAGCAGGAAGAAGACATGATAGATATGGTTTTAGAGCCGCAGGACAATAGCCGCTTAAGCTGTCAGATAGAAATAACGGACGAATTAGACGGCTTAGTTGTGCACATGCCGAAAACTCAGTTCTAAATAAGCCTGAAATTAATTTACGGCTGCCACCGGCATAAGAACTTCGTCGTGGTAGCCGGTAATAACCCGAATAGTGCCTGAGAGTTCACGGTCTAGTTCCGAGTCGCCGGTATCGACGCGTAGTGGTTTGCTATTCAGTGCCTGCAACTTAGTTTTAGTGGCAACCACCCAAATGTTCTCTTTACCAATATGCCGAATAACCCGTGGACTTAATTGCTGATTTCCACGACCAAATAAATGCCCCTGCCCGCCAATTAAGGTTATAACCAATTTAACGCTTCCAGCTTCGCACTGAGCCACTTCTTCGTATAAACGGCTTTCGGTTACGTCGCTGGCTAGCAGGTTATTCTGTTGGACTAAGTCGACACCGAGCAAAGTATTCTCGTGCCCCATGGACTGCATAATAGCTTCTACTGTAGAGCCAGACCCCATAACTAAAAGTTCGTCGTCAATGCGCTCTGTTACTTCAGCAGCAATATCATCCAGTACCATCTCGTCGCTTTCTTTACCGCCCATTTTTACCGCCTGAACATATTCAAGTTCGGCCGGTACCGACATTTCACCAAAACGTCGGGCTTTTACTGTGCCTTTTCTGAAAGCGTCTTCATCAATATCCATGACATCGGCGTTATGAATGCTGGATAACTCACCCTGCAGGATCTTCTCAATAACCCGCCCGGCACCAGTTGGACTAATAGCGTAAACGCCTGAATGAATTTTAACGCCAGCCGGTATACCCAAAACTAATTGTTGCTCAGGAACCACCTGATAAATATCGCGCGCAGTGCCGTCACCGCCGGCGAATAAAAGAATATCGATGTTATGAGTCACAATTTCAGACACCGCTTTTTTGGTGTCTTCTGGTGAGGATGGAGTTTCAGCAGCTTTATAAACCGAGTCAAATGAAAAACCCAGAGCTTCGAGACTATTCGCTCCCATTTCATTGTCGGCAGTAACAAAATGAAGTAGCTGTTTGTATGGCTGCAAAAGTTCTAATGCGGTTTCAGCTCTTCTGGCGGCCTTTTTCTCAGCCCCGGCCGCTAATGCTTTTTCCCGAATGTCGGCGCCATCGCTTCCCTTTAAAGCTAAGGCGCCGCCAATACCTGCGTATGGGTTAATAATAAAACCTACGGTGAGTTTACTGCTTGTTTCCATTACTACTCGTCATCAGCCTCATCTTGAATCGCTTCACCGGCGTTTTCTATATCTTCACCCGCACCTTCCATAGTTTCACAGGCACTCAAACCGAATATTGCGATGGTAACCAATAATGCTCTTAAAAACATAGGTAACTCCTTATTTACTATTACAAATTAACTGTTTGGCGGATTAGGCCAGCTACAATTAAAGTCGTCACAGAGCGCTTTTGCAAACTTTGCAGCGCGTGGCGGTATCGTATTTTCTTCCAGTAGACGACTTAACTGCGCAGCCACTTTCGAGGAAAATGCCTGCCTGTCTACTTCAACGCCATTTAAATTATCCACACTTACCTGGAACGGAAAACCACAACATAAAGAAAACAGCCACTCCAAAGCCTGTGGCTTTTGCTCAACCTGCTCAAAGGATTTCTGCTGGGCTTCGTTGCGCCCGTCAGGTTCATACCAGTAGCCATAGTCAAACAACTTGCGCCGCGCTTCACCCGCTATACACCAATGTGCGGTCTCGTGCAGCGCTGAGGCAAAAAAGCCATGAGCAAACACCACCTTATGTGGCTCACCCTCTTCCGCTGAGGGCTGATAATAAGGCTCATCGTCACCGGCAACCAGTATTGTGTTGTAATCTTCGCTGAAACAACGCTTAAAAATCTCAATTAAGCGCTCATAATGGTGTTCTGACGTCTGACTCATATTCGCTAGCGACTAATATCCGGCGTTTCAGTTTGCGCTGTTAAATTATGCGCCCGCTGGCGTAACCAATGGTCGGCTAAAACCAGGCTGGTCATAGCTTCAACAATAGGTACCGCACGTATGCCAACACAAGGATCATGACGGCCTTTCGTCACTATCGCTTGTTCGTTACCCCAGCGGTCAATTGTACGCCCGCTAATGGCAATACTTGAGGTTGGTTTCAGTGCGATATCAGCAAAAATTGGCTGCCCACTGCTAATACCGCCTAAGACACCGCCCGCGTGGTTCGATAAGAAACCGTCCGGCGTCATTTCATCACGGTGTTCGCTGCCACGCTGGCTTACCACCTCGAAACCATCGCCAACACTCACCGCCTTTACCGCATTAATGCTCATCAGTGCTTTGGCTAAATCAGCATCCAGCCTGTCAAAAACCGGTTCGCCCCAACCCGGCGGCACACCAGTAGCCTGCACCCGAATTTTTGCACCAATTGAGTCGCCTTCTTTTTTCAGCTGACGAATAAGCTCCTGCATAGCTTCAACCGCATTGGCGTCTCCGCAAAACAGTTCATTCTCGCGTACCTGCTGCCAGTCAATATTACTAGCAACAACATCGCCCATTTGCGTTAATGCCGCCTGAACCTGTATGCCCTGCTGCCGTAGTAATTTATCGGCTATAGCACCAGCCGCCACCCGCATTGCGGTTTCACGCGCTGAAGAACGACCGCCACCGCGATAATCCCGTACACCGTACTTATGTTGGTAGGTGTAATCGGCATGGCCGGGTCGGAAGGTATCTTTTATGTCAGAGTAATCCTGGCTGCGCTGGTCAGTGTTTTCAATCAGCAAACCAATAGAGGTGCCGGTTGTCACGCCTTCAAATACCCCGGAGAGGATCTTGACCTGATCGGCCTCACGACGTGCTGTGGTATAGCGGTTTTGTCCTGGCTTACGCCGGTCTAAAGCTTCCTGTAAATCGGCTTCGGTTAACTCTAACCCCGCAGGACAACCGTCAACAACTGCACCCAGCGAAGGCCCGTGGCTTTCACCAAAGGTGGTAATTTTGAATAACTGACCAAAACTGTTTCCTGGCATTAGCTGGCCTTAGTTTCCCGTTGTTTATGTTCAATTAATTGCTGTTTTGTCAGCAAAAATACCCCGTCGCCGCCATTGGCAAACTCAAGCCACATAAACGGCGTTTTCGGATACTTTTCAGCTAAAGCCGGCATTGAATTGCCCACCTCACAAACAAACAGGCCGCCGTCGTTCAGTAAATCCGACGCCTGCATCAGCATTTTGTCTACCAAAATCAAGCCATCTTCGCCGGCCGCCAACCCAAGTTCCGGTTCGTGGTGATACTCAGGTGGTAAATCAGTCATATCTTCGGCATCGACATACGGAGGATTGGTAACAATTAAATCGTATTTTTCGGCTTTTACCGCATCGAATAAGTCCGACTGAATGGGCGTCACTCTATGAGTTAAACCGTGCTGTTCAATGTTGAACTCAGCCACTTCCAGCGCTTCGGTGGAAATATCCAGCGCATCGACTTCGGCTTCGGGAAACGCATAGGCACAGGCTATGGCAATACAGCCACCGCCGGTGCATAAGTCCAGAACACGGTGCGGGGCTTCGACTAACCAAGTCTGAAAGCCATTTTCAATAAGCTCGGCTATTGGAGAGCGTGGCACCAGAACCCGTTCGTCGACATAAAATGGTAATCCGGCAAACCAGGCCTGATGAGTCAGATACGCAGCCGGAATGTGTTGCTCAACGCGTTGCTTTAATAACTCAACAAATTCTTGTTTCTCTGAGTTGAGCATACGGCAATGACCCATAGCGGCTAACTGAGCCGTTGTTAGCTGTAGCACGAAGCTTAATAAAGCCCGGGTTTCATCAATTGGGTTGTCGGTGCCATGACCATAATACACGTCAGACTGGTTGAGCTGAGTTACGCTCCAGCGGGTAATGTCATCAATGCTTACTAACTCTTGAATGGCTTGTTCCAGATTACGCACTTGCAAAGGCTGTCTCCCGACCACTGAATGTTTTATACTGAATAAACTTAATGCCTTAAAGATACCTTAATTCAGCGCGGTTTTCATCAATCATGGTTGCAAACAAACGTCAGTCATCATCACTTTCTGAAGACGATATCGAGCTTTTTCGTGAAGCCGCGAAAGGTGCTGCCCGCATAAAGCAGGACAAACTGCCGCCGGAACCACCAAAAATTGCTGAATTACGGAAGCGCCGACAGCTATCGCAAGACCCCAGCGCCCAGCAAATTGCCGACGCCAGTCGCTCGGCCAGTCATTATTTTTCCGATGATTTTGAAGCGCACTTTGCCGACGGCCCGGTACGTTTTTCCGCGGAGGGTGAGTCGGGGTATTTGGTTAAGCAATTACGCCGGGGAGACTACACGCCCGAGTTACTACTGGACTTACACGGCATGACGTTAGCCACGGCGCGCCAGGAGTTAGCGGCGTTATTACTGGCATGTGAGCGCGAACACATAGACTGTTGCTGCATTATGCACGGGCACGGCAGTGGTAAATTAAAGCAGCAGTTGCCACACTGGCTGGTACAGCATCCGCATGTTCGGGCGTTTCATCAGGCTCCGCTGGAATGGGGTGGCGCAGCCTCTTTACTGGTACTGTTAAAAGTAGCGAGCTAGCAGTTAGCCAGCACACCGCTCTGCTATTAATAGTTGCTGAAACTTGCCGCGTAAGGTTTCCGGCGAAAAGTCGACAACCGCAATACCCGCTGTCGGAAAAATAGGAGGCTGCACGCTGGCATCCAGCTCATGCACTAAATAACTCACTAGCGGCATGTGCGACACCAACACCACACTCTCGTAGCCGTGCTGTTGAATTTCTGCAGCAAGCCAACTAACAACCGAACCGGCATGACCATCGGGCGTAATGTCATCGCAATTTTGCTTCTGCCCGGTTTTCAGATGCGACAATAAAATAGAAGCCGTTTGCTGAGCACGCAAATACGGGCTGACGTAAACACAGTCTACTTTCGGTTGCTTGTCTATGAGCCAATTGGTTGTGGTTATAACTTCGCGCTCGCCATTTGTTGTTAAGCGACGCTCGCGATCGGAGTAACTGCCCTTGGGGTAGTTTGCTTCACCGTGACGCATAATATACAGCTTCATTCTGGCTTGGACTCCTCAGCCTGCGCTCGACGTTTTGCGTCTGGTCGGCCACCGGTTACCCGGTCTGCCCGGCCGGACTGCTTAGCTTCTTCCGCACGACGTTTACGTACGGCTTTTGGATCGGCAATTAGCGGACGATAAATTTCAATGCGGTCACCGTCTCGCGGTTGTGCATTTAATTTCACCGTCTTATTCCAGATACCCACTTTTTGCTGTTCAAGATCAATTTCCGGAAACTGCTCGAGCACATCCGACATGCGTATGCACTCTTCCACCGTTGCGCCTTCTTGCGGATGCACGGTTAACAGCACTTGCTTGTCAGGGGTAGCGTAAGCCACTTCAATGGTTAATTTATTGCCCATGCTGGTTTCCATACACCTGCTCCGCCCTTTTCACAAAGGCATCGACCATACGTGACGTGACTTCTTTGAATATTTTACCAAAGGCCATGCCCAGCAAGCGACTGGAAAACTCAAAGTCCAGCTTAAGCTCAACTTTACAGGCGTCTTCGGCCAGTGGCGTAAATACCCAACCACCAGTTAATTTTTTAAATGGTCCGTCTACCAGATCCATATCTATACGTTCGGGTTCGTGCAGCGTATTGCGGGTAGTAAAGGTTTTGCTGATACCCGCCTTGCTTATGTCTAACGCAGCCACTTTTTGTTGGCTGGAGGACTCCAGCACCCGCGCGGCAGCACATCCGGGCACAAACTCCGGGTACGCTTCAACGTGGTTAACGAGGTCGAACATTTGTTTGGCGCTGTACGAAACTAAAGCACTTTTCTCGATACTCGGCATTTTTTTACCTACGACTAAAATCAACTGCGCAATAATAACGCAACCAGAAGCTCTTTGAAGCCCTTAAAGCAATTTTCTTTTCAGTGCGCATAGGTATAATGGGGCTATGAGTAAAAAGAAACCACAACAATCATCCAA
This sequence comes from Idiomarina sp. UBA3176, assembly GCF_002364295.1. Taxonomy (NCBI): domain Bacteria; kingdom Pseudomonadati; phylum Pseudomonadota; class Gammaproteobacteria; order Alteromonadales; family Idiomarinaceae; genus Idiomarina; species Idiomarina sp. UBA3176. The sequence goes on along the minus strand of NZ_DEXU01000023.1, from coordinate 4,544 downwards.
TACCATAGCTCGTAATAAAAAAGCGCGGCATGAATACTTCCTTGAAGACAAGTTCGAGGCAGGTGTTAGTTTGCAAGGCTGGGAAATTAAGAGCATACGGGCTGGCAAGGTCAACATTAGCGACAGCTACGTCATTATTAAAAATGGCGAGGCTTACCTTTTGGGTGCCGAAATTCAGCCTCTTAACCAAGCCTCAAGCCATGTTTATTGCGAGCCAGACCGCAGCCGTAAACTGCTGCTGAAGCGCCGCGAGCTGGATAAGCTTATTGGCGCCTCAGAGCGTGAGGGCTATTCCATTGTTGCCACAACCATGTACTGGAAAGGCCCATGGGCAAAACTGGAAATATTTTTAGCCCAGGGTAAAAAGTCACACGACAAACGCGACACCATTAAAGAGCGCGACTGGCAACGCCAGAAGGCTCGGATAATGAAGCATTCGGTGCGTTAGTTGGAACTTCAGGTGCGTCATTCAGGCGTGCCTGTTGAAGTTTCAATAGTTGATTGAGCAACCTTTCGAGCTCTCCGTCAAAGGTATCCAGCTCAACCCGGGCATCCATAAGAATGTTGGTGGTCTGACGTAAATTAAGTAATGCCAGATTGAACCACACATTCCGATCAGAAGAATTAAGTCTCAGGGATTGCCCGTAAGCTGATTCGCTAGCTTTAAAACGATACTGTCTAAAGTAAATGTTACCGAGTAGCGCCCAACTTTTATCCGTCCCTAACCCCTTACGGTGTAACCATTGCAAATGCTGTTCCGCTGATAAGAGATCGCCATTTTTATACCAGTTAATGGCGGTATCCAGGCTCTGTTCCCTAACTTGCCTCTCTTCTACTGTCGCGCTACAGCCTTGATTAATTAAGCTCAATAGCAATACAGCAATCAAAATGCTTGTTTTCATTTAGCTCTCCATGCTTGTTTATAAACTTTAATCTCTTTCCAACCCATTTTTCTAAAGGCCAAAAGTTTCCAGCAGCCATTTCAATTAATCCGTGAGCTCCTTTAAAGCGAGCGATTTCATTGGGACAAATGAATCGACGAACCTCTATAATTTGATTTCCTTTGTCGAGGGCCACAACATCAATTGGCTCTTTCATTCCCCAAGTGTGTATTGACCTACAAAATGGAAACCAAAAGGCCATCTCTGGCGTTGGTTGCTGCTCGCCCAGCATGCCAATTAACCTTTGATGAAACTTTTTCATGGCCTTCACCTTGGGCCATGCAATAATTTCTTTCTCACTCGTCATCCAAACCCTCCTTGGCTTATTTGAACAATAACTGGCCCGAGAATAACCAGAAAGTTTACGGGAAAAAAACAAGTTACTAGTGGAAAAAGGAGCTTTACGGGCGCTTCTTGCGCTCTCTTCTCCGCTGAGTTTAGTAGATCCTGTCTTAATTGGTTAGCATAAAACCTTAACGACTTGGTTAGGCTAGTTCCTTGCTGATATCCTTTTATTAGCATCGAACTCCACTCATGGATCTGCTTCGCATCATACCGTTCAGATAGTTCATACATTGACTGAGCAAAACTTGTCCCTCGTCGCAACCGACTGAGCATCGATGTGATCTCCTGCGCCAGCAAAAGATCGCTACACGACGTAGATACCTTTTCTAAAGCGGAAACTAACGGAATACCTGAAGCAATCATCATAGAAATTAGATCACAAAAATCAGGAAGTTGGCGAACTATCGCTTTGTTATTCTTTAGAACTAACTGTCTTCTCTTATTTATTACCATTAGTAGTAAGAGAACATAAGCAATACTTAAAAGCCAAACCCCAGAAAGCAGAGAGATAGAGACAGATACACATGCCATAAAAACCCAGAAGCAAAATGATCGCGCGGCTCCCTTTAGGAGCTCTACTTCCAGATAACGAACAGTCAACCTTTTGACATTTTCCGGTAACACGGACCAAATTTTTGATATTGCATAATCAAGCTTTTCCCCAAGCGCCAGTATCTGCCAAACCGCGACGACTAAAAATGAAAAACTAAGAGTAGCTAGAAATGTTAAGACGGCAACTATAATCATTTTTCATCTTCCGGATGCATAATTCGCTTAACCATCCATCCACCAATAATCATCAATATAAGGGCGACTATAAGCATAAAAATACCAACCCGTGACTCAGTGAAAAGCGCTGTATGTTCTGGTTTCATCGAACTTAAAAGAAAATACAATCCAACTGGCATCATAACGAGAATTTTAGCCTGCATTCTGGCTTGTGAAGTCAGCGTTATCTGCCGCTCTTTAATGTGCTGCTGTTGTTGGAGGTTATCAGCCAACCGTAGAAATAAATCCGACTGTTGCCCTCCACTTTTCAAACCTAAAACTAAAGATTGAACCACGAGTTTAATGGGGAAAACAGGAACTCTACGCTGCCAGTCTTCCAGGCAATCTGTTAAGGGCTTACCCACTTTTTCCTGTCTCAATAGCTCGTCCACCTCTTGTCCTAACGGAGGTAATAACGTTCCTTTTAAATTCTTCAAAGCTGCTCCGACACTCGTACCGCTTCTTAACTGGTTACTGAGCCCAATCAACATACCGGGCAACTGTTTTTCAATTTTTATGTAACGTTGCTTTTTAAAATGACGATAAACAAATGGCGGAGCCAACAAAGTCAGAATAAACGTCGCTACTGCCCAGGTTCTATTAACATAAAACCATACGATTAGAGGCGATAAGAGTGTGACTACCAGATAACTTCTAACCAAAATTGTTACCGGCATTCTCAAGAAAAATTCTTCTAGAGAGCGCACTGTCGATAGCGTTAGTTTCTCTTCAAGTTTCTGATATCGTTTTGGTGTTAAATGCGAAAAGATCCATAGCCAGCAGAGTCCACTGCAAACGATTAAGAGCGCTAATCCGAAGATAAACATAATCCATCTCCCATAAGTGACTCCCAGACCTCTTGGCGAACATCGTCACCTTGCTCATCTGCGAACTTACATAACGTCTTATTGCTTACTAATGATTGAGTCATATTGCTTCTTTCAAATAGTGGCGACAGCTGTAAAACATTATCGTCTATACCCGTAACTTCACTGATACTAAGCACTGATCTTCTTCCATCAGAAAGACGCGCTATCTGAACGACAATATTAACTGCACTGGCTATTTGTTGTCGTAACGCAGAAATAGGAAGCTCTATTCCTCCCATCAAGACCATAATTTCCAAACGTCTTAAAGCATCGCGAGCGCTGTTCGCATGAACCGTGCTCAGAGATCCCGCGTGACCAGTGTTCATAGCCTGTAACATATCTAAAGCTTCCGACCCACGGCACTCGCCTACAATAAGTCGATCAGGGCGCATTCGCAGTGCATTGATAACGAGCTCGCGAATATTAATAGCGCCCGTTCCCTCCTGATTTTTGGGTCTGGCTTCAAGACTTATCAAATTATTATGATCTAATTGCAGCTCAGCCGCGTCTTCAATACTTATAATTCTTCCTGAATTCAGATAATAACCGCAACACTCATGTAATGGGATAGGTCGGAAGGAGGTCAGCTACCAACATGTGGTAGTCTTACTTTTCGACCAAAAAAAGTGAGTTCCAACATGAGTTATCGGCAGCTGACCGAGGGGCAACGATACCAGATTTCTGTGTTGCTCTCAGAAGAATTTTCACAACGAGAGATAGCTAGAAAACTGAATATTGCTCCCTCGACCGTTCATCGAGAGTTGCGACGTAATAACAATTTGTGTGGGTCTTATGACCCTCACAAGGCGCAAGAGCGTACGTTAAAACGGCGCTCTAAGCCAAAGCCTAAAAGGGTTTGCGAAAATACTCGAAACGCCGTAGAGCTTATGCTCGAGATGGACTGGAGCCCGGAGCAGATATCAGCTATCTGCAAACGCTTAGGTTATCCAGTCAGTCACGAGTGGATTTACAATTATGTACTGGCTGATTTTTACGGCGGTGGTGGTTTATTTACTCACCTTCGCCATCGGTTAAGACGCTATAGAAAGCGTCTGCATAAGCAGCGCGGTCGCATTTTAGGGCGTCGTTCGATACACGACCGGCCAGCAATTATCGATGACCGGGCACGCTATGGCGACTGGGAAATCGATACCGTTATTGGTAAACGCGGAACCGGAGCTATCGTTACGCTTTTAGAGCGTAAAAGCCGTTTTTATCTTGTGAGAAAAGTCACAACTAAGCGAGCAGATGCCGTTGCCGATGCGACCATTGAAATGCTTCAGCCTTTTAAGGCGTTGGTTCACAGCATCACGGCCGACAACGGTTTAGAATTCGCAGACCATGAGCGAATTGCAAAAGAGCTGGATACCGACGTTTATTTTGCTGATCCGTACGCTTCCTATCAGCGCGGCGCGAACGAAAATGCGAACGGGTTATTGCGTCAATATGTGCCAAAAGGCGCTGACTTACGCACTATAACCAGCAAGCTGATGGATAAATATCAGCAACGTTTGAATTTAAGACCCAGGAAAACTCTGGGTTTTATTCAACCAGACATAATTTTTAAAGAGCAATTGCAACAAACTATGAGCGAGTGTTGCAGTTATTAGTTGAATCTAGG